>JAQVHY010000012.1 GCA_028695935.1 Desulfobacca sp. | reverse complement strand
ACCCTGATAACCTCTCACCCGTGGGGTTTGCTGGAGCAAAGTCTATAATGGTTTATTGCTCAATAATATCTATAGGTTATCATGGTTTTTGCTAGAGATCAAGATAATAATCGATCAATTTAGGTTTCCGCATTTTTATTCGCCTGGTTTGCCAGATAGATCACGACATTCAAAAAAGCCAGAAAAATCCAAAAAGACCGGAATCTTATGCCATTGTGAGCAAAATTATATAAAATCAAGGCCGCCATAATCCACTTGCCGTCTCTAAGACTCAGGGTATAGCGGATAAATCGAGCGAGCCAATACCCGAAGAGCACTAACCCGATTAATCCATAGCTTAGTAAAACGCTCATAAACATATTATGAACTTCCATAACACCTTTCCGTGGTCCCAAAAACAGCCCTGATTCCTCTCTTTTCTCTAAAGCAGCCGCCCCTTTCCCCCAAATAAGGTCGGCACCCTTAAAGGCGGCAAAAGGCTCCAGTACTCGCACGCTTAAGCCGGTCGGGCCAAACATCATTTCTTTAGTGGACCAGTGCCCCTTATGCCTGGTTTCTATTCTTTCCTGAAAAAAAGCGGGGTTGATATAGGTTATGTAAAACAAAGAAAGCAAAATAGCCAAGATCCCAGGAAGGTATATTTTCCAACTCCGCATACTAATGATCAGATACAAAGTTAAAATTCCCATAGATAGGGCCCCTGCCCTGGACATAGTTAAGAGTATAAAAAAATAGGCTGTCAAGATAAAAAAAATGTCCATTATGGTATAAAGTAATGTCTTTTTGTATAATAGCTTTATTTTCATAAGCAATATTGTATAACTAAGTAGTAAAATAGCAAAATAGGCTAACTGGTTAGGATTATTAAATGATAAGTCTATTCTTCGCCCTATCTCAAAACCTGCTTCATCATAACCTGATACTAAAAAGCAGCCAATTACGGATAGAAATAAGGCTATGTATAAAAAAGATAGTTGATCCTGGTTATCCAGCAATTTTTTAAATAAAATTGAAAAGCAAAAAGCCAAAACAACTCCATAAAAAATAACGGCGCTCGCTAAAAGATACCAATAGTCTTCTGGATCGGTTATAAAACGCAGCCCATTAATGCTAAAAACCCAAATGACAAAGGGAATGAGGGGGGTTAGTTGCCTCGACAGCTCTTTATTCAAGGCTTCCCGATAGCAGAAGGCAGCTATTAAAACAAATATCATGGCTATATCTACTAACTGGTAGCTGCCAGAAGGAAAAATGTACATGGGTAACAGGAAAAAGACCACCGCTAGGAGAAACCCTAACAGGACTGGTTTTTTCCGTAGCACTAGCTGGTTATATTCGAGAGCCTGGATCTCAGCCATTTTTAATAAGACAGTCCCGCAGCCAGTGTTGATTTTGATGAAAAGTTGGGTTCCTTTCCAACTGCTTTAAACGGACCCCATAATTACTTTTGCCTAGTGCGGCTAAAATACCGTAGTAGCTCAATCGTCCTGCTAACAAGGGTAAAAAAGCCAACACACTAGTCTTTGGCAGTTGATATTCCTGCCAGTGACGCCAGCGCATATGAATTTCATACCAGTTATTCCAAAACAACTTTTTGGGGTTTATCCTGCCGGGATCACGATAAGCGTATAAGAATTCCGGAATATTTGCAAATATGCTGTCCTTATAGGAACGAAAAAAAAGCTCCCGATCTTGGGCCCGATGATAAGTATCCCGGTATCTATACTTTTTAAACCATGTTGCCCGCGCCATAATGCTGGGATGAATTAAAGGAATGTCCCAGTTGATATTTTTAATTAAGGCCTGATGATCGGTTCCTTTAAGCACCAATCCGCCGATGATAGTGCCGGCGGCGTCAAATACGTAAGCATTGGAACCAACTACATCAATCTCTATATGGGTTTCTAGATAATTTACTTGAACCTTCAACCTGGAAGGCATGCAGAGGTCATCGGCGTCACATAACGCAATATACTTCCCATGGGCAGCATCAATGGCAATATTTCGGGCGGCTGCCGGTTTCAGGTTCTTTGTATTTCTTATTATAACCAGGCGTGGGTCGTTATATGATTCGATTATTCCCCTGGTGTTGTCTGTTGAAGCATCATCCACGATAATTAATTCAAAATTGCTATAGGTCTGACCCAGAACAGAGTTAAGCGCGGAGCCAATAAAATTACCAGCGTTGTAAGCGGCCATAATTACCGAAACTAAAGGGTTCATAAATTATTACCTTAGCTTAGCCTCATTAAGCGCAATGGTGTATATTCTTTCCAGTTCTTTGACATTTTCGACAATATTAAATTTCTTTTCGACCATTCTCAGGGCTTCCTGCTGTGAGATAGCGTGAGGATTGTTCAGGGCTGCCCGGATGGCGTCAGCCCAAGCGGGGATTGAGGAATTTAGTGAGAGTCGATGCAGCAAGAGCGGCACCACGTCAGCTTCCTTAGGAATGATATCGGAATAAACACAGGGGAGGCCCGCGGCTTGGGCCTCCACCAAGGCTAATCCAAGTCCTTCATATAAAGATGGAAAGAGAAAGAGGTCTAGGGCGCCCAGTAATAAACGAGGTACGTCTTTTCGGAAGCCCGCGAAGATCACCTGGTCGCCGAGGCCCAAGGCGTGGGCTTTTGCTTCTACCGCGGAGCGCAAAGGACCATCACCTATTAGAAGGAAGCGCGCCTGGGGTAAATTTTTAGCCATCTCTTTGGCGATCTCCAGGATCAAGAAGTGGTTTTTTGCATCACAAAACCGTCCCACATGCCCAATTACCGGGGCTTCGGGGGGAATATGCAGCGAATTTCTGAGCGCTGCCGAATCAACTTTTTCATGGTATGCCTGAAATATTGGGGGGGCGTTTAATATATAATAACGGCGGTGTTTAACCCGATCAGCGCCAAACATCGCTAGGGCATCTTGGGAAACAGCCAAAAAATGAGTTGAATATTTCCTTAGCCACCTTCTCATCACCATCAGTCGGAAGCGCCAATACAACTGGGAATTCCCTGGAAAATGCGAAGGGTTATTATGACTATGAGGAATGCGTATAGGTACACCGGCCTTGTAAGCCACCCGCATCACCCAACCGCTGTAATCCGCTATATGAGTGTGAATAATGTCATAGGGGCCATTTTCTTTTAATATTCTTTGCAAGTTTTGCTGATACCACCAGGGCTGGTAATAGTTTAAACAGGGCATGATTTTGGCGCCCAGGGAACGTACTTCGGCATGGTAATAACCTTCCCGGTTGGTATGTACCACGAAGTCGAGGCAAAACCGCGATCTGTCGATATGGCGGAGTACCTGGACGAGCCATGTATGGATACTCCCTTCCCACATACAATCACCTGGTACGTGCAGGATCTTAATCGGCCTTGCTAGTTGATTTATTGACATGGTATTACCTCAGTTAGTAAAGGCAAAGCCTCGTTAAAAAATCCTAAAACAGGGCTGAGAGGTTATGTATTAAGCTGCCTTTGGGAAACTGGCATAAGGAATTAGCCCTGACATATAAAAATCATAGCATAAAAAACCACCGATTGCTAAGTATAGTTTACTATATCTTTTGCAATGCTTAACCAACCTCGTGAGTATTCATGGTATCGCTTGATTCTCTTATTAGCCAAAATATAAGCTACTCTACCAAATACTGAGTCAGGCATATTATATCTTTCTAAATAATGCTCAATTTTGGTTTCTATCATGGGAATTATATCTTTATGTTTGCTAAACTTAGCATCTGCTAAAAACCTATAAAGAGCCTCTTTCCACATTAGTGCTCTTTCCTGATAACAAATTCTTGTAGTAGTTCTAGCCGTATTGAAATTACCGATTAGGCCCAGGAGCTTAAACTTGGATGTTTGGTTTGGATGGTTCCGATATAATGTTAATTGAAGAGGTATCGGGACTACTCCTAATAGCGTACTACCAGCGAAAGAAATCCATTTATCATGACACCACAATGGTGGAATTGGTAATAACATTTCCAAAAGACTTTTTGATAAAGCCATAAATGCTCCATTAATACCCCAATATTTTTTGAAGAACCATGTAAAATGACCTGCTGCTAAATACTCTGGTAAGTAAAGTAGCTCATAATGCTTCCACATAGAGTCTTCGAGCGGATACAAATTCTCTGAGGTTATTACAGCGTCATGTAATACCAGACCAACATTTGGATATTTAATAAAGGCTTGTTCAATTATGGCTAACTTAGGAAATCGCCAAACATCGTCTTGATCAGATAGTACAATGATATCTCCCTGGCAAAGTGACATAGCCTTTTCAAAATTTTTGGAAACCCCCAGATTCTCAGGATTTTGGTAAAGGCGAACCTTGAAAGGAGCACGCTCGGCAAATGCCTGCAGTATTTTCATGGTGCTATCTTGGGAGCCGTCATCGCACACCACTAATTCATCGGGCAGTCGGCTCTGGTTTGTGAAGCTATCCAGTTGTTCCTGCAGGAAGCGCTCGCCATTGTAAGTAGTCATCGCAATGGAAATGGTGAGTGGTTTGATCATCTTACTTTTCTCCGATTAAGACCAGTTCCTCCCCCAGATGGGGCTAAATTTGAGTGGGAGCCACTCCTGCCACTAATAATCTTGGGCCAGAAGCCGCTCCCTAAAGGGAGCAGCCGAGTCTCTAATGAGATTTTCACCTGAATTAGCCATAGAGATCTCCCCCCCTATAAAGCAGGAATCTCACCAGCTTAGCTTTTATAATAAAAAATTGCGTCTTTTCTAAATTATCCAAAATATATAGCCAGGCCAGGACTGTAAAGATGGCTATAATAACTGGAAAAAATACGATTTTAAGAGTATTATGGGGCGTCAGAGCCAGGAAATAGGTGGCTCCCAGTAATAAACCGGCAGGGAGCCAAAGGCCTATCTTAAGGCGCCGAGGGCTTCCGGTTTTTTCTGGTTGCAAGCGCCGTACCCAGCAGAACAGCACGCCGGCATCCAGACTGACCCGTAAGACCCAGGCCAACGCCACCCCGATAAGCCCGAGGGTATGGATAGCGAACCAGAGGACCGCCAGATAGACCGGTAACTCTAAGAGATGGAGCTTGGCCGTAAGGTCGGGACGGCCCAGGGCCTGGATGGCACTATAGGGGATATGGGCAATGGAATTGATCAGCACTCCTACTGCCAGTAGTTGTAATATGGGCGTACTGACTTGCGCAAATTCCGGACCCAACCATAAACCCAGAAAGGGCCGGGCGAAAATGATGACACCAACAGTAATAGGGGTAAGGACGAGAAAGGTATATTTAACGCCTCGGTGCTGCAAGCTAACGAGTTTATCCTTTTGTTCTATGGCATAGGCGCTGAAAGCCGAGAATAAGACGGGCACCAGGCTCTGAGGGATAATCCAGAGTTTGGCTACAATTTCATAAGGAGTAACATAATAAGCCACGGCTTGCATGGTCAGCAGGGCGCCGATCAGAAAGCGATCCATGTAAACCATGACCGGGGAGATGATATTGCTAACCGTCAACCACCCCCCAAAACCCAGAAGTCTTTTGATATCGTCAAGGTGGGGCCGGCTCGGGCGAATCCTGCCGGGCAGAGAGCTCAGGCAAAAATAGCCAAATGTTAACCAGACCAGCAAACGAATGCCAACCGTCAGGGCTACGATAGGATATAAGCTGTTAGTAAATGCCAACACCGGCAGGGGTGCTAGATAAGTAGCCAGACTGGCCGGGGTGCGGATGGCGTTGATCAGGCCAAAACGTTGTTGAGCCTCCAACACCCCAGACATGCCGGCGGTGCAAACCACAAAAGGTATGGAGAAAGCCAATAGGTAAAAGGCGAGACGGGTTTCTCCGATCAGTGGACCAGAGATATTGAAAAATTTCTCAACCAACATCGGCGTCGCCAGATAAGCTGTTACTGCTCCCACTAGACCCAACCCGAACAGCAAAGATAGCGAGGTCCAGATCAAGGAGGGCAATTCTGCCGACTTATTGCGGCTCAGATATTCGGCAACAAACTTGGTGGTGGCACGGCCAATCCCTAGATCAAAAATCCCGAAATAGCCGATTACCATCCAGGTCAGGATAAGAACACCATAACGTTCAATCCCCAGACCTTGGATTAAGATGGGGATGGAGATAAGTCCCACTCCCAGTGGTAGAACTTTGCCTAGGAAGTTATAACAGGTGTTGCGCACTAACCTCCTATTGGAGAGATACTGAGGTATATCATCAAGCACAACAGTCCGGGATTGTGAATTTGGCCGAGGAATGTGGTCTTTCCCCCTAAATTAAGAATTTTAAAATAAATTAATCTACTTGAAACATTGGGAGTTATTCAATCCTATAAACTGGAGGATTAACTGCCCTCGCATGATCAGGATCGGTCCGAGATGACAAAATTTTTTGCTCCCGTCTCGGTGGTCAGGTTAAATGCTTAACGACAAAATTCGCGGAGTAGAGATAAATGAGGGCTTCTTACAATATTAGCTGGCTTTAGTGATTGCCGAGCTTTAGTTTATGTCCATATAAGCTGGAAATCTATGCCACAGCAAGCGGCTACCAAGATTGCTCAAATTCTGCTGAAAGGTCAATCTGTTCGGTAAAAAATAAATTTAAGACCTTGAACATATTTATAAATGCATTGAGCGGACATTCGCCTCAGACCACCGGTCTGCTGTGCTAATTTTCCTTTCCACCAGGTATTAGGCCCTCGCTGGCATGATTTAATCTGGAATAAATTTATGCAATTCTGGGGCCAGCAATTGGGCAAAGGATGCTAGTCTTTCTTCCCCGGCCTTGAGATCCGGATGCGCGATGGTGCTCAGTCGAATAAGTGCTCCGTCGGTGCGCCGGTGTAAGAAGCCATCGTACGCCATATAAAACTTATTGAGATATTCGCTGGTGAGCCAACGCCCCCGCTGCATATACCAGTAAAAAACTATGAGTTTGGTTCCCATTTTCTCTACTAGCAGATAATTTACCGGGAGCTCTGGAGTTATCTCATAGATCCCGCTTTTTAGGAGTCGCCAGCCGCTCGCGGTCAAGCAGCCTTTAGGGGAGTGGACAAAGCCGCCGGCCTTTTTCTGAGTTTCATAATAGGCAATCCACAGGTTGACCTGGCCATGATCAGGATTGATAAAGTCCGCGCTCAGGTGAGCATGGGACTTGGTGGCCTTGAGTTCCGCGGGGTCAACGTACGTATGATGTCCCTGCCAGGAGCCAAGTTGCATGGGAAAATGAGCAAAGCTTTGTTTAAGGGCCACCGGAGGAGCGATCGCGGCCCGCTGGGTCAAGGGAATGGCAAGGAGTACCAACGCTAGACCCCCCAGCAGATAGAGGTTTAAATTCAACTGGGGATATGCTTGGGGATTTTTCACAAAGGTCCCTAGAACGGCCAGAGCCGAGGGGGGGGAGGGCCAAAGATAGTTTAACAACCAATTAAACAGGGCGATAATCTCTAAACAAAATATGAAAATGAGCCATCCCGAGAATCCGTGCCAGAAGCCCTCGATCAGAGCCGGGTACAGGCCCATCGCGGCCACCCGCAGGGCGTTGGCGACAATGGCCAGGGGTACCAGACTGGCTAACAGGACGACCACCTTCCACAGGCGGCGTTGGTAAAAATAGCAAAAAATTATACCCAAGGCTAGAATAGGTAAGATATAGCGCAGGCCGCTGCAGGCATGGACCACCTGGAGTTGCTTATAACCCAAGTCAATGATATTCCCCTGCTGGAAAACCGGTACTCCAGAAATTTGCAGAAACCAGGTGGCCAGGCGAGAAGAAATTAATTGCAGGGGCAGGGTAAGCTTATAAGTGATTAGCTCCGGGAGCGGCAGCATCAGAACCAGGAGGATAAGGGGGAAGGCCAGCAACCGCAAGAACCTCCATCCGCCCACTAGCAGAACTAAGCCACTCAAAACGATCACGAAGGAAAAGCGGGTGGTGTATAGTTCAGCAGCCAATTCTCCCAGGATATAAAGGCTGATCCCTAAGGCCATAACCGCCAGGCCTATCCAGGAAGGTTGCCCAGCCTGGGCGCGGATTTGCGGCCACTTGCGATAGACAATATAACCGCTAATCAGGGGAATTAGCAACCCATAGGAGTAATCTTCGCTTTCCGCCAAACTCACAATCAACCTAGTGAGGACGGGCCAATACAAGTAGAGCAATCCCGCTACCAGGCCCAGCCCGGCAATAAGGGTTACTAACGAAAAGTTAAATTTTGAAGTTAAATATTTTTTAAAAGTAGTTGACATAGGGTTTTAAAGTCTCCAACTGTATCTTGCGGTTCTCCGCCTGGGGGGCTGGTCTCTTGATAATAAAGGCCTTGTTTATCACGGAGCCGAACACTATGCCAACCTAAAATATTGGGAGCCCAAAAGTCTTTTCTAGGGTTATCAGCCACATAGCTACACTGGTGGGCTTCTACCTGGGCAGAGTGCATGACTGCTAAAAACGAGGTTGGACTCGGCTTCCGCCATGTAATACCATAATATTCAGTCAAGATGATATGTTCAAAGAAGCCCGTCAGGCCCAGGGCACCAAGTTTATTTTTTTGAGTTTGAACAGGACCATCACTAATTAAGGCGAGAATGATTTTTTGCCTTTTTAACATCTGCAACAAATTTCCAGCATCCTCAAAAGCTATTATAGCCGGCTGATGTTGCCGGTAGACTGCGATCAGTTCAGCTATGAGCTCATTAGAAACAGGATTGCCTAAAATATCTAACGCCTGATTGAAAATACTGCCACGCGCTCCGTCTTCAAATAAAGCCCAAGCGGTTTTAAAAAAAGCGTCAGAATCAATAGTCCCTAAACTATGCAAATAATCGCCAACCGCTTTAAATCCACTTTTAACAAAGTCTCTTTCCAGGTAAAGAGTGTCATCTAAATCAAAAACTATCAACCTTAGCGGCATTATTAGGCTTTCTCGTCATGTTGTATAAAAATAGCTTCATCATAACGCAGCATGGTGAGACCATCTCCCAAGTTCCCTGGTATACTTGCCAGGTCTTTACCTAACACCATTTCGATTATCCACTGGGGAAAGGGGTACCCGGCTTTTATACTTAAGGGAGAGCCACCACCAAAACGGGGATTAATTTCGATAAACTTTCCCTCCCCTTCGGTGGTATAAATGGCCTGGACATTGATAACCCCGATTCCACCTCGCTTGGCTAAGGCTGCTGCTACCCTTTGGCCATCAGCCAGGATTTTTGCATCAAGAACGATCTGCGATTTGCTTACCTCTCCAGCCCGAACCTCCAGGCGTTTTCGGGGGACCACTGCCCTGACTTTACCTTTCAGGTCGATAAAAAGATCTAGCGTAACTTCTTGTCCGGGAATATATTCCTGGACCAATGGATTGGGGACATATTGGTATAAGAATTCTAAACACCGATGACTCTCAATTCGAAAAACAAAATTGCTCGCACTGCCATCCAGAGGTTTAATAAAAAGAGGAAAGCAATTTTCTTGCCAGGCCTCTGCATATGATAAAATACGGGGGGTCGGTATCTCGTTTTCTTTAAAAAAATTAGCGGTCAAAACCTTATTTCTAGCTAAACGTATCACCTCGGGAGAAGAAATTACCACAAAAATACCATGGTTAGAAAACAGCTTACGATTTTCCGCTAATTTCAGTAAATCAGTATCTATTAGAGAGATTAATATTTGCACTTCTTCCCGACGGCAGATATCCAACAGAGCCGGGATATATTCCTCATTGGATATATGACATATCGGAAAGGATTGATCAGTAACATAATAGGCTGGTGACAATGGATTTGCATCAACCCCTAAGATTTGCCCAGAGACTCCTAATCTGGTCATAGCCTCTTTAAAGGCGTGAATAACAGATACTCTGCGACCTACGTTAGTAAAAAGAATATTTAACTTGTCGTTTTTTTTCATATTTGCCTAACTTAAAACAGTTTTGCTCGTCTTACGATACTTCGGAAAAAAATAAATATCATTAGCAGCGTATTCTAAACAAGGTGCTCTCTGGGCAAGATAATCATAGTATTCTTGATCATGGATCACTGTGCCGATGTAAAAAGGTTTTATTAAGGGTGCAAATGAGTTCTTAAACCTGAACAAACTATCATTTGGTTGATATCCGCCCCCCAGGTAAAAATACTTTAAGCCTTTGGCCTTGGCCCAAAGCGCCACATTATAGAGCAGGAGATTATTAGCTGCCAAATATCGCATTTCGTAGAGCGAACCGGATAGAAAGTAATGAATATAATTATTAGAAAACAAAAACAGTCCCGAAGCTAGGATTTGTGCTTGCTGGAAAGCATGAAACAGAGCGAGTTTGCCACTGAGCAACTTAACAATATTGCTGTACCAAGATTTGGAAAAATAATAATAACTCTGAGCTTTAACCCGGTCCATAGTAGTTGTATATAGGTTATAAAACTCGGTTAGCCGTTCACAATTTGTGTCCAGAGCTACGTTTATTCCATGCTTACGGGCTTTCCGGATTTTATTACGACACGTGGGAGTCATGGCTTGCCATAAAATATCTTCATTCGCAGTAAGATCTATTACCACGGTGTTATTCCATTGTTGAATATTAACCCCAAAAGGACAATAAGCATGATTTTCTAATAGAGGATGAAAGCGGATAAATTCTGACACTATATTATTTTCGCGACAATATTGTTTGAAGACCGCATAAAATTTTTCCATATCGACGCGAGAACTGCTTTGCAAATAGCCGCCATAGCCATATGGCGTGACAATATCAATCAAATAATCTGGCAAGTCATGAAAAATTGATAATTCATTAATGGGCCGTTGCAGAAAAGGATAGATGACCACATCCTCGTCTGATTCGTAATATACAAAACACTTCGCCTGACCATCGCCTTTCAATTGGAATAGGTAAGCGTACTCGGGATAATAAAAGATGTCGATGTCTTTGAAGCGCTGGCACAGGGACCGCCATTTTTCCCGTTCTGCCAGATTATCATAAGAAAGGACTTCATAACTGGGGCTGGCCTTCGTCTGTTTGCCTTGGAGACCGACTATACATGGAGTTTTTCCTTTCTCAGCCATGGAATATTCCCTCATTTTGCCAACAGCGGCTTCTCTGAATCTAATGCTTGGGCTATTCCGGCGAGATTCTGGCTCCCCTCTGTTTTGGTAGCGATGATATAAAATCCTCCTGCAATCCTTTCTGCTTGTTCCGCCTTAATTAGAAAGAAATCTAAAAAGGTAATGGGGTATAGAATTAAAGCGGTTAAGCCCTTAACGGGAAGATATAAAAAAGAGAACATTCGAGAACACAATATTGCAATAAACTCGACAGTTATTCTATAAAAGCCCATCGCCGGTCCTACTGCAATCCCTATTTCTGTACATTTAAAACCACAGTTACAAAAAAGTTCATGTATTCCTTCTTTGGTAAATCTCCAGAAATCGTTTGGTCTAGAGTGAAAACCTATTATAAATGGAATTTGGCAATATAAAGTACCACCTTCTATTAGCACTCGCCACATTTCTGTTATTGCTTTATAGTGATAGCGAATGTGTTCTAAAGTTTCTTGTGAAATAATAAGGGCAAAGGTCCCGTTTTTAAATGGTAAAGTTTGTGCATCTCCACACACATCAATATTTTTGCCTGCGCGAAGATCTAAGTTAATAATAGCGTGACCATAATTTGTACCACCTGCGCCAATATTTAAGCCAATATCATTATTTTTAAGGCCTTTCAAACATGAAGATATTGCTTTCAAAATAGGGCGAGACTTATTGTGTGAAGTATAAGTTTTTCCTATAATCCAACTTACGATTTTTTTGTAAGCTAATTTATCCTTTGCTTTGATATCCGGTTTACCAGTGCTCATTGTAACATCAGAATTTTTCATGTTAAAATTTCCCTCACGGCATGAACCACCCGCTGGACCGTATCTTCGGTCATGTGGCTGTACAGGGGCAGGGCCAATCCGGCAACGGCGGCGGCCTCAGTGACCGGCAGGGTCCCCCGATACGGTTCACCCAGTTGGCGATAAACTTTTTGGAGATGTAAGGCCGGATAAAAATATTTTTTAGTCTGGATATTGCGGCTTTGGAGATGCTCATAAACGGCATCCCGGGGGGCTCGGGCCTGTTGTTCGTCGATAAACATGGTGAGATAATTCCAAGAGGACCGATAGGCCGTCGGAACATGCTGCCAGCTAGTTCCGGCCAGACCCTGAAGCGATTCCTGGTATAATGCCACCAGGGCCTGGCGGCGGGAAATCAAGTCCTCCAGATGGGCAAAATTATGGCGGGCGGTAATGGCATTGATTTCGGGGACCCGCGCCGATAACCCCAGCCAGGCGATGTCGGAGGCGTCCGCGGTTTTACCATAGTCCCGCATTTGGCGGAGTTTTTGGGCCAGTTCCGCATCAGTAGTAGTAATCAGACCCCCTTCCATGGCGCTCACCACCTTGGTAGGACTCATCGAAAAAACCTCGGCCTGGCCAAATCCCCCGGCATAGACCCAACTGCCGTCGGGGGTCTGAACCTGGGAACCCAGGCCTTGGGCCGTATCATATACTAAAGGCAACTTATGCTCGTTGGCCAGCCGGGCAAACGCTTGGTATTCTGGCGGACAACCGAAGACATTTACCGGCATGATAGCTGCGGTTTGGGGCGTGATAGCTTTGGCCACCGCCTCAGGATTTAGGGTTAAGGTTCCGGGGAGGATATCGGCAAACACCGGGGTAAGGCCGTTCCAGACCACGGCATGGGCTGTAGCGGTCCAACTAAAGGCGGGCAGGATCACTTCGCCAGTCAAGTCCAGGGCCCGTAACGCCAGCATCAGTCCGGCGGTACAGGATTGGACCATGATGGCATGAGGCACCTGGAGTTTTTCCTCCACCGCGACTTCAAAGCGGCGGGTAAACACCCCGGTGGTGACCTGGCCCTGGTCCCAGGCCTGGCGAAATTCGGCGACGACCTCCTCGAAGTCATGCAAGGTGGGATGGACGATGGGAATTGCAGAGGGTGAGGGTGCGGTCCTGGCTTTTTCAGGGTGATGAGCTTTTGTAGAAAATTCCATTTTTATCCTTTACTCAACAAATAGTGTTGTATTTAGTTTTTTGGGGAACAAGACAACGTGCGGGACTCTGGGCCAGGTTACGTCAGAAGAGAGAGCTTATATTGGTTGGGGCATAACGTGATTGACAGCTTAGCTAGCCAGGCGACTAAGCAGTTGCCGTAAGGTTAAGGTATTTACTATCCTTAAATATTAGACACCCCCTCGGCTAGTTCTGCATCCAGCGGCCTGAAGTCATAATTTATGCCTGAAGGGCCGTATAGGCCTTCCTGTTTAGCCCAGGTTCGGATGGTTCTCAACAAAATTAGCGCATCTAATTTTAATGACCAATTTTCCACGTACCAGACATCTAGCCTGATGCGCTCCTCCCAGGGGATGGCGTTGCGGCCGTTAATTTGGGCCCAACCGGTGATCCCCGGTTTGACTAGCAGACGGCGGCGCTGAAAGTCGTTGTAGGCTGCTACCTGGTAAGGCAACGTCGGCCGGGGCCCCACTAAACTCATGTCACCTTGCAGGACATTAAAAAGTTGGGGCAATTCGTCCAGACTAGTGTAACGCAGGAATTTCCCTACCCGGGTGATACGAGCATCATCGACTGCGACATTCAATCCCAAACCCATGGTGACAGCCTTATCAACCATGGAACGAAATTTATAGGCTACAAAGGGACGCCCCCCCTGGCCAATGCGCACCTGGCGGAAAAATATGGGCCCGGGCGTATCTAAGCGGATTAGGGCAGCCAGCAGCCAAAACAGGGGACTGAGAGCTAGCAAGGCCAGCCACCCCAGAATCTGATCCAGGGCGAGTTTAAATTTATGGGTTTCGGCTCGCACCGCGTTAGGCCACCTGATTCCACCTGGTTTGGCTTTTTTACCTATGCGCTACTCTCAGCCGGGGCATTTGGATGCTAACAGTGCCGCTCCGGCCTCCGGGTTTTTGACCACCAGTGCCTTAGTGAAGCCCGCAGCCCTTGACGACAGCCGGGCAAGGTGGCACTTACCGTTTCCTCCCCCTCCTGCCGCAAGATATGCTCGTCAGCCTCTTTCTCAGGCATTACCGGAGCCTCAGGCTGTAGCTTATGGTCCAATACTTGGGTCAACACGGGCAATAAATGGGCTGACATTTCCAGCACCAGGCCTTCTAAACGGGTCAACCGGCCTGACAGCTCAGCTACTGCCTGGCCCAAGCCATTATTCGCCACCTGAGTTTCCGCTTGGCAGGCTTTCAGAAGATCAGGTTGGGGCTCCTCGATAGTGGGTGCTTCCGGGACTTCTTGAGACTCTAGGCTGCCTCCTTGGGCCGCATATACCAGGTCAATAAACTCTCCGTCGATCTCTGGCCGGCCCTCGGCAAAGCCAGCCACCAGGGCCAGGTCACACCAGATATTTAACCGCCGGGGCACCCCTTGGCTATATTCATAAAGTTTATCCAGGCCGGATTCCGAAAAGATGTTACTGCCGCCAGCCCTGGCCAACCGAAAATTGATGTATTCCTTGGTTTCCTTAAAGTCCAAAGGCCGGAGATGATAATGGACGGCCACGCGCTGCGCCAACTGGCGTAGAGCTGGATGTCGCAGCCGCTCACGTAAACTCGGTTGGCCGACCAGAATCACTTGCAAGAGGAACTCTTTCCCGGCCTGCAGATTAGACAGCAACCGCAATTCCTCCAGGGCTTCCACCCCTAGATTCTGGGCCTCATCCACGACTAACACGACGTGCTCACCCCGCTGATGAGCTGTCTTCAGGAAATGATTAAAGGCCGTGAGCCGCGCCGCCCGGCTATTGAAATGGCCCCGCACCTGGAATTCGGCCAGGAGCAGTTCCAGCAAATCTTCCGCCTTTAGGGAAGTCTGATACAGCACCCCCAGGCGCTGGTTTCTCTCCCGAGTCTTGAGCAGCGCCTTTATTAAGGTGGTTTTGCCGGTGCCCACCTCCCCGGTAAGCACCACCACCCCCATGCGCTGATGTAGGCCATACTCCAAATAGGCTCGGGCCAGTTTATGCTGCGGGCTTAGGTAGAGAAAATCAGGATCCGGAACAAGGGTGAAAGGCCGTTCCGTTAAACCATAAAATTCTTGATACATCAGAGCCTTAGCCAATCCAGGAAGTGTTTTTTCGCTGCGGGTTTTTCATTACTACTGGGCCGCTGACAGTAATAACAAGAAGTGTCCTCCTTATCTACTTTATTTAACACCGAGCCCAGAAGAGGAAATTCTTTCAGCAGTTTCATACAGCTCTGGAGATCTTCCCGGGTAGTTTTCCCCATTTCGACCACCAAAATAATGCCGTCCACCAGCGGCGCGAAGGCTAACGAATCAGCGTAGGATAACAAAGGCGGGACATCGAACAACACATACCGATCTGGATAAAAATGTTTTAATTCTTTCACCAGCTCCGCCATCATCGGGGAACCGATAAGTTCCGCGGCTTCGCCAATTGGGCGCCCTCCCGGGAGGATCACAAACTTGGGAATACCTTCCGGATGCACCAGGAGCTCGTGGATAGGCAGGTTGCCATTGAGATAATCCACCAATCCCGGACCACGGGGAATCCCAAAATATTCATGGACCATAGGACGGCGCAAATCGGCATCCACCAGTAGTACGGTCTTGTCCACTTCTTGGGCCAGGCTGATGGCTAAATTAATCGCCGTTAGGGTCTTGCCTTCGCCGGGAAGGGGGCCGGTTACCATTAAGACGTTTTGGTTGGCCGGCCTGGTGCGCTGCACAATATGGGTTCGCAACACCTTAAAGGCTTCTTTCACGAAGTCATCTTCGGCCTCAGTAATAATTCTCTGGCGTCGTAACCAATCCGCCTTCACCGGCACACTGCGAGTAACGTGGTATTGAATCTCCTCTACCGGCATTTCCATACCAGTAAATAAGAAGTGGCTCTCAACCGGAGTAACCCTTGGCAGGGGATGAATCTGGGACTCTTCGGTTGTCGGTTTTACGGTCTTAGCTTTTTCCAGTGCTTTGTCGATAAAGCCCAAGGATTCGGCTCCTCTATTTTAGATTAGGTATATTTTACCCACGGTCCGCCAAATTTGCGCGGTGAGTATCCCCAAATCCATAATGAACAGATGCAGGCTGACGAAGCCCATCAGAATTGCCAAGCCCACCAGATACCAGAGCAGACGCCGCCGCCGAATTTTTTGGGCCAGGTCTTCCGCGGTCACCATACGGGTGATCCGACCCAAAACCGGCACCCCGGTCAGCCAAGCCACTTCATCAGCACTCTTAACCGAGTGGTCCAAATGTTCGGTTAAGGCCACCAGGCCAAACCCCATGCCGCCACTCAGGATCAGGCCGGCCAGCATGATCAGTGGCCGGTTAGGCGATACCGGCTTCTCGGGATAGCTTGCCGGATCGATCAGGGTAAACTTCTCAGCCTTCTGCGAAGCCTCCATGCCTTCGGCGATGCGAGCCTCCAAAATTTTGTTCATGATCTCTTGATGTTTATCATGGGCGTTCTGGTAATCTCGGACCAGGGCCAGGTACTCCTGTTCGACCTGGGGCGCATCCTCCAGCCTTTGGCGATAGTTCTTGAGTTTTGCCTCCAGTTCGGCCTTCTGGCCTCGCAACATGTTAATGTCATTGGTAGCTGACTGGATATTGGTGAGCAAATTGATGTAAGCTGGATTATCTGGCTGAGCCACCGCCGGGGCCGGGCTATTTACCTCCGGGATACTCTCTAGTTCCGCAATTTCCCTTTTAAGTTTTATGATCTCGGGATGTTGGTCTGAATAGCGACTCTGTTTTTGTGCCAGCTCGGCTTTGAGGTTGGTTAATTTCTGTCTCTTCATGGAGGGACTACCCTCACTGGCGCCCACCATTTTTTCTAACTCGGCCATCTCCTGCTTGACCCTGGAAATGTCGGGATGGTCATCGGAGTAGCGCGCCTGCAATTCGGCCAGGATGACCTTGAGGGTGCGGAGCCGGGAATGGGGGTCCAAAATCCTTTCCCCGGTACCGCTGATCAACGGGGAGTCTGGATTGATCATCAACAACTGGCTATCCAGATATATCTTGCGATCCTCCACCGCGCGGATTTGGGCATTAAGTTGATCAATCGACCGTTCTAAACTCTCCGCCTGGGATAGGTTGAACTGCTGTAGCTCTGGCAAAATTTCACCATGCTTGGTCTTGAATTCTGAGATGCTATCTCCAATGGTGCGGATGCGTTCCTTAATCTCTTTGAGTTCGGCTTCTAAAAATTGTGTGGTGGTCTTGGCCTGTTGTTCGCGAATTTTCAGATTCTCCTCCAAATAGAGTGAGGCCAGGGTACCCGCGACCCGTTGCACCGTTTCCGGATTTCTCCCTTGGTAGGCCACGGTAAAGGCAATAGTGACGCCCTGATTTTTTCTCCCCGTGCCTACCTCAGCAGTGATTAAATCAACCTTGATGTCGTTCCGCATCTTCTCGATAACTTCTTCTACCGCGTACTTATCGCGCATATCGGGATAAAGATTGAACTGCTTGATGACTTCGAGCAAGCGCGTGCGAGACAGAATTAGTTGGCTCAGACTCTGAATGCGCTCATCCGCGAGTCCGGTGACGGTGGTCTGCACGAAATTTTGGGGAATCTGCTGTTCTTCGATCAGAATGGTGGATTTCGATTCATAGGTCGGTGGCAGGGCTAAGGCCACGATAACGGACAGTAATAACACCGCCACCGCCGGCCAGATAAAGTAATGCTTGCGAGCCAGCAAGGTTTGCCAGTAAAAGCGTAGATCTTTTTCTTGTTCCATGTCTCTCGGGCTATCTGGGAGCCAATTTTTTGGTCACTTTTGATAATGCACGGGATAAGAATAATTCAAGAAAACCCATACCAGATGTCGGTTGGCGCTCTGTCGGATCTTTTCTTCGGCTTGCCGCCAACTTAAATTGTAACCAGAGCCTACAGATAATTTTTCGGTTAGTTTGTACGTTAACTCGGGAGCAATACTCATCACCAGACTTTGATAATTGCTATTTGCTCCGGTTGACTCACTTAAATATAAATGACCCCGTAAAACTCCCCTTAACTTCTCACTGTAAGCGTGACTAAGTGCTACATAAGCCCGATTAGCTTCAAAAACCGTGCCACCAGCGGAAGCGGATTGATCCCGGCTATATCCCAAATCGAGGCTGGTATTGGTCCAACGCCGGGTAGTGGAAAGGGAAAAATAAGGGCTTACTTCGAAGGTCTTTTCTTCTTGTTGGCGCACAAAGACCAAAAAGGGGAAATCGCTGAAATCCAAGACTGCGGTTTGAAAATTATACCAAGCGAAGTTTAGCCCTCCCATCAGAGATACGCTCCAATTTTCCGAAAACATATGTTCCACACCAGCATAGGTCCCCAGGATGCGATAGTCATTGTCGATATCAGGATATTTAGTCATCCGCCCCAAGATATTGCCGCGTAAGGTAGTTTTCTCGTTTTTCATGAGGTAATTCAACCCCAGGGAGGTTCGGTGTTGGTAATAATCTGTGAAATCTGGATCTTGATAATTGACCTGGTCATAGCCATAATCCCACGTAAGCACGGCGCGTTCGGTTAGATTGTAGGCCAGTCCCGGTGTCGCCCGGATAAACTCCCGGGGCGTGCGGGTCATGATCAACCCGGAGGCGGTCAGCTCCTCCTGTAAAGTGGAATCCACTATGTAGGAGCCATTAAAAGTCAGGCTGAGACGCGGGGTAGTCAGGTAACGGCTCAAGATCGAATAATTTTGATCAATTTTATCCACGTTGCTGTTCGCAAAATAATGCATTGCATGCCAGGCCAGGCGTCCCGTCAGTTGTAAGGTCTCGGATTTGTAGTTATAATCAGTAGTTGGAGATAGGCGCACGATATAATCGCTTCGCTTCTCCCCAAAGGAGAAATTTAGATTGGAGTCATATTCTCCCCTCAGGGTTACCGCCGGGACCACCGACCAGTCCGCGGCCAGAGCCACAACCGGGTGACCTATCCACCAGAAGACAGACAATAAGATAACCACAACAGAGCGAATTCGCATGGCTTTTTGAGTCCTCAGGGTACCACTACCACATCTCCGGGCAAGAGTATCCGGTTCTCTTCCAGATTGTATCCCCGCGATACATCTTTATAGTCAAAGGGGAAAACCATTTCCTGATCACCACTCCGGTGAAGCACGGCGATGTTACCCGGGGAAGCAAAGGGCGTCAGCCCCCCGGCCATGGCCAGGGCCTGCATGACGGTGGTTGGGCGTCCGACGACGAATTCCCCCGGTTTATTTACTTTCCCCACCACGTAGATCTTGTAATGCTGGGCCTTGAGGAGCAGCACCGTGACCTGGGCATCGGTGACGAACTTTTCCAGGCCCTTATGAATCTCATCGCGGAGTTCCTTCACCGTCTTACCCGCGGCCTGGACCTCCCCGATAAGGGGATAGGAAATCTTACCGTCGGGTCGGACGATAAGCTGCTTGGTCAATTCCGGCTCTTTCCAGACCGAAATCTCAATTAGGTCTTCCGGCCCTAGTTGATAATTTTCCACGTCCACTGCTTGCGCCACCGCGGCCTCAGCTGCCACTGAGGGGTTCAGGCGATGACCACACCCCGCCACCAGCGCGATCAGCGCCAACCCCCAGGTGCCACAGAACAAAATTCTCCCTAAGATTTTCATGATAGTATTCCCGTTCTCAGAGCATTGGCCTTTTTTAAGACTTGGGATTATCTTCATAATATCGGATTTCACTCCATAATTTTGATATTTACGTAATTTCCCGCTAGAATGTCAAGAATTTAATTCACCGGTAGTTCAAAAACCTTAATTAAGCGCCGGGCTACATTATTACCTCCCTCGGTCTCAAACTATAATACCCTAAGTATTAACCCAGGTTTTAAGGAGCATTAGAAGGCCGCCTGATTTTGCCTGCTTAAACCTAATTGTTTAATAACTTTTTTTAATTCATAACTACAGTTGGGCTGGTTGACTGCCCAGTTGCGGACCACTTTTTTCCTGGTCTAAAGCCGCCATGAAACCCATGGCTGGTCAAAAGATCAAGTTCAAAGCCTGTGCCAAATAATAATTTACCATATCGGCCAGAAGTATTTTCTGAATAGCTCCGCCCCCGGAGCACGTTTAATAAATACCCTTAATATCGTCGACTTGACCCCTAAAACTGGGCCACCGCAACGTAAACCAGCGGCCCAAATGAGCCTTACAAATTATAACCATTTCATATTCCTATTATTTTTAAATCAGCCAATGGGTTGTCAATATATTGAAACAGCGATGACTGGGCAACGCATATCTGGATGATATTATTGATAGAAGTATTGTTCAGGTTTATTAACATAACGGTTCAATTTTTTTTACGTGATTTGGAAATCACCCTTCTTTAAAAGGCTCGACCAAGCCCTGCTTTTTCTGGTGGTTCACTTCGGCCCAGGGGTTGTACGAAAGATGGCCCAGGACGGCTGCCTGGGCGTGCATTGCCGAGATAACAGCCTCAGCAACCCAACTTAAGATTTCTTTTTTCCTTATCTAAAATATTAGCCTTTAACGTTTGGGGCGAAGCGGTCAACCCTCTCTGGGACAATATCGCTGAGATACTTCCCGATGTTGACCTTCTCACCGCCCTAAAGCACCAAGAGGAGATCATTAGTAATGCAAGGCGAGCCAAACGGTTGCTTGCCGGGGTGCGGTCCATTCCAGCCGATGCCGTTGGTGGGCCGGAATATTAATGTAATCCCCTGGTTCCATGATCACTACTTCTGATCTTCCTTCAAATAACAACCCCGCCCGGCCAGTCAAGAGGATTACCCATTCATTGGTCGGTTGATCGTACCACTCGCCCGCGGGGGTAGCCTGCCCGGTGGAAACGATTTTCACCAGGCGCAGATTCTCAGTTTCCAGTATGGTTTCCTCGAGCTCTTCAGGAAGCTGTTCGGGCAGAGATGAGAATAGATTAGGCATATCCAGCTCTAATATCATTACTTATTGTCCTCCGGGCTTTAAAAAGTGGGGAGCTAAGCCGCATGCGGGGCTAAGCTCTTTAGATTGAAAGCCAATATAGAATCGCCGCGTTCAGGTCGCGGGGCCGGCTATGCTGAGGATGAACGCGACGATGTTCAGTCTGGGCAATTTTCCTGGTTTGGATAAGTGGTTTTCAGGATATCTCTTTATCTAATAATGTTTGCAACTGCCACCCCTTCTTGCCGGATGGGGTATAATATGTCATCCAACAATGCTTTCTTTTAAGAACCACGGAGGAACGTTCAATGATCTTCATTAAAATTTTGGCTGTTTTGTTTGCCGTGGCAGTCCTGACAAAAATCATCTTATTGGCCTTTAGGAGAAATTTTTTGTTCCAGATCTCCGAGAAGTTCCTTCAGGACCGCCAACGAGCCATGAAGATTTATGGCATCGGGGCGGCTATTGTAGGTTTACCGGTTCTCCTCTATATTGATATTGTTGAAGTCGCGGCGGTCATGCTGTGGACTTCCCTGCTGATCGGGTTGGGGTTATTGTCATGCGGCGACTTATTATCGAAATACCTTGAAGAAATTAAACAAATTAACCTGGCAAATCTATGGTGGCTCTTAGGAATCTGGGGTGTTTGGGCGATTTATGTTCTGTTGGCGGTTTTCTCCTCAGCATAAGGTCATGCTGAACTGCAGATCAACGTTTATCATTCCCTTAAATACTTGACCGTCGCTTGGCCTTGCTCAAGGAACCTCTGCCCTATAAGTGAGCAGAAGATCTTGAGATGATCTTGACGGCCCGGGGCCAGGAGTTTAAGAAGCACCGGCGTTGCCCCCGCTCCTCCCTGCTGATGCGCAGATCTTGCTGTTTCAACTTGTTGATAAATTATTTACGGCTGAATTGGCAGCCCTGATCCATATCGAAGCTTTTTGGTTGCCTTATGATCAGGGCTGCTTCCAATACCCGGAGACCCCCAATCGGCTTCCAAACCGCCGTTTCAAGCAGGTTAAAGGATGATTTCGGGGACAACTAGCCAATCAACCGCCCAGTGTCCCGCCGCCATGTGTCGCAGGCGGACCACGCCGCCCATCTGGAAATTTATTACACTTTTCTCTTTATCCCCACTCACGAGTAGGGCGGCTAATTTCCCCAGATGGGGCAGATGTCCTACCAGCATGATATCCTCATCCAGGTTGGCGATCCGGCCGGCCCAGATCTCGGGGTCATCCAACGGTTTCAACCCCGGGGCTTCTGCCACACTGGCCGCTGGTTTTAAATGCCGGTTCAGAACATTGGCAGTGCTTAAGGCCCGGTTCTTGCCGCTATGAAAGATCTGCCCGACCTGGATCTTAAGCCTTCCCAGGTACTGGGCCACGCGTTCAATGTCTCGGCGGCCTTTTTCGGTTAGATCCCGTCCCGGGTCTTCTTCTTCTCTTTTAGCTTCAGCGTGCTGGACTAGATAAAGGATCATACTTAACCTCCTCCAATCATGTGATTGCTGATTATATTATTTTGATAATCATATCGTCTCGGCGATTTTTCAGGGGATGGGCATAAGTGCTGAAATGGCCATCTACCCTTCAACTCCTCATTCCTCAGGGGCAGAAACCCCAATCTCCGATAGGCTTGTGACCTTGCAACCCTAATCATCATGATTAATTTTTTACTACAAGAAAATTTATCCATATTCAAGAAAATCTCTCCACATTATGGAGGCATGCATGAGTATTCCCGATAAAGATGATCTTCTAGATCCGGTCTGCGGCATGCGGGTGCGGCCTAACAGTCCCTTCCGGATCCAGTATGAAGGCCAGGATTTTGCCTTCTGTAGTCCCCGATGCCTGGAATTGTTTCAAAATCAGCCGGGGCGGTATCTGGAGCCTGGCATCGAGAGACCTGAAAAAGCTGAGGTTCCGACCACTACAGAGGGCGAAGGGGCCGCCGGTCCCCAGCACCCTGAAGTAAAAGAACCCGCTCCTCCCTGCCCCAAATGCCGCATGTTTATCCAAGTGCCGGAAAAAGATGGCAAAAAACCGATGGAGGCCAAGAAGCAGGCGCCGGCCGCTGCCGGGTCAGTTTATACCTGCCCAATGGATCCCGAGGTTAGTCAAAAAGAACCCGGCACCTGCCCCAAGTGTGGCATGGCTCTGGAGTTGGCGGCACCGGCGGTCCCCCTGACGCGCACCGAGTGGACCTGCCCGATGCATCCGGAAGTGGTGCAGGACAGCCCGGGATCATGTCCGAAGTGTGGCATGGCGCTGGAGCCCCGCACTGTCTATGCCGAAGAGGAGGAAAATCCCGAGTTGGTGGACATGCGCCGCCGGTTCTGGATTTCAGTGGGACTCACTATCCCTCTGGTGGCCATGGTCATGGGCGGCATGGTGCCGGAGTTGCAAACGTTCCTGGAAAAACTGGCCCCGGCTCAGGTCTGGGGTTGGGTGGAACTGGGCCTGGCCACACCGGTGGTCCTCTGGGGCGGCTGGCCCTTTCTGGTGCGGGCGGTGCAATCAATCATCCATCGCAGCCTCAATATGTTTACCCTCGTTGGGCTGGGCGTTTCGGTGGCCTATATTTACAGTCTGGTGGCGGCTCTAGTTCCGGAGATTTTCCCCCCGTCCTTCCGCGGCGAAACCGGAAAGGCGGCGGTATATTTTGAAGCCGCGGCAGTAATTACTACTCTGGTTCTCTTAGGCCAGGTTCTTGAACTCAAGGCCCGGGGCCAGACCAGCGCCGCGCTTAAATCGCTCCTCGGCCTGGCCCCCAAGACCGCCCGGATCATTCGGGATGATGGTACAGAAGAGGACATCCCTCTGGACCAGGTCCGGATAGGTGACCGCCTTCGGGTCCGTCCCGGAGAAAAGGTACCAGTCGACGGGGTGATTCTGGAAGGTAAGAGCTCAATCGATGAATCCATGGTCAGCGGGGAACCTATCCCGGTGGAAAAAGAACCGGGCAGTCAGCTAATCGGGGCGACAGTAAATGGTCGCGGCTCCCTCATTATGCGGGCCGAACGGGTGGGCGGCGACACCCTCCTGGCTCAGATCATACAGATGGTGGCCGAGGCCCAGCGCAGTCGGGCCCCGATCCAGAAACTGGTGGATCTGGTGGCCGCCTATTTTGTCCCCGCAGTGGTGGGGATCGCGGTGATCACCTTTATCGTTTGGGCCCTGGTCGGCCCCGAGCCCCGCATGGCTCATGCCATCATCAACGCGGTGGCGGTGCTGATCATCGCCTGTCCCTGCGCTTTGGGGCTGGCTACCCCCATGTCGATCATGGTGGCCACCGGCAAAGGCGCTACCTTGGGAGTGCTTTTTAAGAACGCCGAGGCCATCGAGGTGATGCGCCGGGTGGATACCTTGGTGGTGGATAAAACCGGCACCCTCACCGAGGGCAAGCCCAAGTTGGTGAGTGTGACCGGCGTGGACGGTATGGATGAACCAACCTTGCTCCGCCTGGCCGCCACCCTGGAGAAGGGCAGCGAGCATCCCCTGGCCGCGGCTATCGTCAAAGGCGCGCAGGAGCGGGAAATCAAGCTGCAGGATGCCGAGGACTTTGAATATCTCACCGGCAAGGGGGTTACCGGCAAGGTGGACGGCCACCAGGTCGCCCTGGGCAATATTCGGCTGCTGGAAGAACTGGGCATTGAGGCCGGCAAACTGGCGGATCAGGCGGAGGCCCTGCGGCAGGAAGGCCAAACCGTCATGCTGGTGGCGGTAGATGGCCAAGCGGCCGGCCTGGTGGCGGTGACCGACCCGGTCAAGAACACCACCCCGGCGGCCATCCAGTGGCTCCATGCCGACGGCATTCGGGTGGTCATGCTGACTGGCGACAACCGCACCACCGCCGAGGCAGTGGCCCGAAACCTGGACATTGATGAACTCATGCCCGAGGTGCTCCCGGACCAGAAGGCCGAAAAGGTAAGGGAGCTTCAACGGGGTGGCCGTTTTGTGGCCATGGCCGGTGACGGCATCAATGACGCCCCGGCCCTGGCCCAGGCCCAGGTGGGCATCGCCATGGGCACCGGCACGGACGTGGCCATGGAGAGCGCCGGGGTCACCCTGGTCAAGGGCGATCTGCGCGGCATCGTCCGGGCCCGGCTCCTGTCCCGGGCCACCATGCGCAACATCAAACAGAACCTGTTCTTCGCCTTCGTCTACAACAGCCTGGGAGTGCCCATTGCCGCGGGTGTGCTTTACCCCTGGTTCGGGATTTTACTCAGCCCCATCATCGCGGCGGCGGCCATGAGCTTCAGTTCGGTGTCAGTGGTAGGCAACGCCCTCCGCCTGCGGGGGGTTAGCTTATAGGGGGCCAAGCAGGTTAGATTAGCTAGTTTTCATCTGGAAACTTCCCCGCCTCTGGTAGGAGGCCGCTTAAAGACATTTTCAGAGCAGGTTTTCTGTCATGGTTAGGCCTGCTCACTAAGTTCCGTCAGTTGGCGGGGTTTATGCCTTGACAGTTTTCAGAAAAAAAAAGTAATTTTTGGGAAAGCATTTTCAAGGGTGCTAAAGGTTCTCCGCGGTTCTCTGAAGTAATGTAAATAGCCAATGTTATCTTTGAGTTAGAGGAAAGAAAGTTTTTGGGGAGCGGAGGTATCAATAATAGAACTACAACCGGCCGTCGGTTGATAAGAAGCCAAAGGCCTATTTGAGGCCGAGACCAGAGGTAGGCCCATTGTCCACGGGTCTTGAGAGGTGCAAACCATGGCGGTGATAATAAGGCAGGTGAAAGCTGGCCGTATTCTCGCGGAAGTGAGAGCTTTAGCCCTAGCGGCGCCGCCATCTCCCGGCGTTATCCGATGGTGGAGTTGGCGGGGGGGCTGATGACCCTGGCCTTGTGGCGCACCTTCCCCGACAAGCTTCTCCTCATTGCCTACGGCCCGTTTTGCTTGGCGCTGCTGGCTTTAACCGTCATTGACCTGGAGCACCGGCTTCTACCCGACGTGATTACCATCCCCGGCATTATCTTGGGAATTTTTTTGTCTTTGGTGTCGCCCCACCTGTCACCTGGTGAAGCCCTGGCCGGGGCCTTGGGTGGCCGCGGTCTTATTTTACGGCATCGGATGGCTCTATCAGAAACTGACGGACCGGCATGGTCTGGGTGGAGGCGACGTAAAGCTGATGGGCATGATCGGGGCCTTTCTGGGAGTGGGGGCGCTGCCGCTGGTCATCTTGATAGGCTCAGCCTGGGGGTTCTGACCGGACTGATTTATGTCCTGGCAAAGGGCTCCGAGGCTCAGGGGCAGTGGCGTACCGTCTCCCTGCCTTATGGGCCGTTTTTGGCGTTGGGGTCCTGGGCGTATCTCCTTTCTGGTTAGTTTTCCACAACCCAGTCTATGGGAGATACGCCTTTTTTCTACCCTTTTTTCTAATAGTTAGCAATTTACACAATTTAATTTACACTACCCACCATGCGCATTAAGTTAGATTGAGAGGTGATATTATGGGCACCATGATCGACACCCGGGGGCTGTCCTGCCCCCAGCCGGTGCTGCTGACCTTACAAGCGATTAAGAAGCTGAATAAGGGGCAAATTATGGTCCTGGTGGATACCGATACTTCCAAGGAGAACGTCATTCGGGCCGCAGCCAGCCAGGGTTGGCAGTTGACTGAGATGCACCAGGAAGGTCTGGAATCCCGGCTCAGCTTGCAGAAAGACTAATTCTGGCGCTCGAGGATTTCAGGGATCGAACATACCCTTGATTTCAAAGGGCCAAAATCATGTTAAAAAAATTATCGGCTTTCCCGACAAATAAAATGAAATGTATATTGGTAATTCTGGACGGACTGGGAGACAGAGGACATGCGGTCTTTAAAGGGCAAACGCCTTTAGAGGTAGCGCAGACCCCCAACCTTGACCGCCTGGCGGCGCTGGGGATGAACGGCCTCTATCATTCCTGGCTGCAGGGTGTGGCCATGCCGAGTGAAATTGCCCATTTCCTCATGTTTGGTTATGACCTTCATGAATTCCCCGGCCGGGGCTATATTGAAGCTCGGGGAGACAATATTCGCCTGCAAAACAATGAAGTGGCGCTGCTGGCCAGAATATTTTCCGTCAAAGAAATGGATAAAATGTTGGTCTTGGAGGTAGAAAATCCCGAGCTAGACCAAAAATCCTGCCTGGAATTACAAAACGAAATCAGAAATTTTAGCCAGGACGGGGTAGAAATAGAATTTATCCCTACGAAGGGAATCAGGGGCTTGGTGCTGATCAGAGGTGAGATTTCGGCCGCCCTAACCGACTCTAACCCGATTTACGAAGGACGCCCGTTGATGGAGGTTGTTCCTTGGGAAAGCAACCAACATGATGAGAGCGCCGGTCGAACCGCCAGAATTTTAAATAGTTATCTAACATGGTGCTATCAACGGCTCTCACACCATCCGATCAATAAAAGGAGGAAAGAAGCCGGGCAAGCACCAATCAACGCGGTGGGCACGCAGCGCCCCGGTCAGATGAAATCAGTCCAGTCCTTCGGAGAAAAATGGGGACTTCGGGCTCTAGCCATTTCCTCGGGCGCTCTCTACCAGGGCTTAAGCCGCCATCTTGGTATGGCTACTCAGATGGTAAAGGACACCGGCAGTCCGGGGGCAGACCTCCTGGAAAGGTTGAAGCTGGCAAAAGCAGCAGCAGATTTTGATTTTATCTTCGTCCATACCAAGGCCACCGACGAGGCCTCCCACACTAAGGATCCGCAAATAAAAAAGTCTGTTATAGAATCGATTGATCGCGCCTTTGCTTACGCCCTAGACGAGATCATTACTGACCAGGATATACTTCTGGTTATAACTGCCGATCATTCTACCAATAGCGCCGGGGAAATGATTCACTCTGGAGAAACCGTCCCACTTACTATGCTCGGGAAATATACCCGCCGGGATGATGTCCAACAGTTCAATGAAATAAGCTGCGCCCATGGCGCTCTGGCCTTGGTGAGAGGAAAGGAACTGATGTACTTGATTTTAAATTTTCTTGATCGGGGGAAACTTTTCGGTCTTATGGACTCCCCCATTGACCAACCCTACTTTCCGGGCAAATATAAGCCCTTAAAAATTAAGTGATTAGTGGATGTTATGGACAGAATGGTTATTAAAGGGAAACAATATGATTGCTAACGGAGTCGCCCACGGTCGCTTTCAGGTATTGCACCATGACCACCTTAAATACCTCTTGGCTGCCAAGGGGCGTTGCCAGCATCTGGTCGTGGCCATTACCAACCCCGATCCCACCCTGACCAAATATGATGCCGCTGATCCCCACCGAAGCAGTCCAGAGTGCAACCCCCTGACTTATTACGAGCGTTACCAGCTAGTTAAAGCGGCACTGGGAGAACAAGGATTTGGCCAGGGTGATTATTCGGTAGTGCCATTTCCCATCAATTTTCCCGAACTCTACCGGTATTATGTTCCCTTGGATGCCACCTTCTTCTTGACCATTTACGACCCCTGGGGGGAAAAGAAGCTACAGCAGTTTAAATCCTTAGGTCTTCAAACTGAGGTCTTGTGGCGTAAACCAAAAGCCGAGAAAGGCCTTAGGTCCACGGAAATTCGCCGGTATATTGCTCTGGACCAGCCCTGGGAGCATCTAGTCCCACTGGCCGTAACCCAAGTGATGAAAAACCTGGGACTCATTGAGCAGATAAAGAAGCTGACAAATGTTTAACCCTTTTTTTAAACGTTTCCGAGAGATTGCCCAGCCCAGCCCGGCCTCCCAGGTTCTGGAGATCATTCACCACCTTACTCAGGCCATGGAAAAAATTCTCTCTGCCTAACCGAAAATACTAGGTTATGTCCATGCAAAAGAGCCAAATCCGTCCAGAGATGACCATCTTGGAAGTTATCAGTCTAAACCGGCGGACCGAGCAGGTTTTCCGCAAATATGACCAGGCAGCCGGCGTGTGCCTCTGTTGCCAGGCCCTGTTTGACTCCCTCGCGGAGGTGGCCCAAAATTACCGGTTGAACCTCGAGCAGCTGCTGGCCGAGTTAGAGTCGGTTATCAATATCAGCTGTGAAACAAATAAATGACTAATCCCATGAGTCGTCCTAAGCTGGCCTGCTGCAACTTTATCCCCAACTTCAAAGAGCTGCGACAGTTTGCCCTGGAATATGGATTTGCTGGGATAGACTGGACCTTTACCTCGCCAAGTATGCCTCAGACCCGGTCCCAACTAACTGATCTGGTCAAGGGCATTGCCGGCCTTTATCCTTTAGAGGTCCGCTATCACTGTGCTTTCAGTAAAACGGACCTGGGAGATGGTGATGCTGAAGAAGCCAGGAAAGCCAGGCAGATCTTTTATGATGTCTGCCGTCTGGTCTCCAAGCTGAGAGGACGGTATCTCACTATCCATGTGGGCCTGGGCCGGGATTCAACCATTGATCTTTCCTGGGATAGTACCATTATAGCTTTGGCCGATTTGGTCCGCTTTGCTAATAACATCAGATTACGGCTTTGTCTGGAAAACCTGGCCTGGGGTTGGACCAGCCGACCGGAACTGTTTGAAAAGCTTATTCGAAAATCGGGATGCTGGGCCACCTTGGATATCGGCCATGCCCGGGTAAGTCCGTCCATTATGAGTGGGTATTATGAGGTAGAAGATTTTGTTTTTCCACAGCGGGAACGTTTCTTAAATGCCCATATCTATCACGAAGAGAATGAAAACGGGCATATACCTCCGAAAACCCTGGCAGATATTAAGGATCGTCTGCATCTCTTAAGCGAGCTTCCCTTGTGTGACTGGTGGGTCTTGGAGCTACGAGAAGAAAAAGCATTGCTGGATACTCTTAGCGTTGTACGAGATTTTTTCAATAACGACTAGCCATTTTAAGATAATCACCATGATCATCACCCGTTTGTGCCTCTTTCTGTTGTCAATTTCCCAGCTATAAGGCTGCTTGGTTATGGCAACTGACCTGGTGCTACACCAGTAAAGATTTTTTAATACTGCATTATGGCTATAGCATCAGCCTCATCTTAGCTGGAAATTAAATTCCGGAATTAAAGTTACTGTCTGGCTGTCTTGAAAAGTTCGTCAGGCGGCCTCAAGGGTCACCTGGTATCCCAAGTTGCTGATGCGTTTAACGAGGTGAGGCAACAGGCGCTTGGCGTTGAGTTTCTCGAAGTAGTCGCCGCCCAGGTCTTTGAAGCTGGAGTCACGGGTTAGCATATGGTAGATAACTGCCAACAAGAAGCGGTGGTGCTCCGTGACCCGGCCTTCCAGGGCCAGGCGCAGTTCCGGCAGCTTGTTGCGCAACTGCCGTCGGGCCAAGTCCGCGATGCGCTCGGGGTCGGTTGCGCCGGCGATCAGGGCCCGCAGCAGATCCCGGCCCGAGGCCCCCAGGATGTCAGTGGCCACGGTGCCCAACTTGATGTTGGCGTCTTCCAGCACCTGCTGCAGGCGGTTGGCCACCCGGGCCTTCTCGCCTGGGCAAAGAGCGTCTTGTCTTATAGCTGGTGTTGGAAGGCCCTGGAAAACCTAAAGTTTTTCTTTCGGGGCTTCATTGCCTCCCTATCTAAAATCCCCTCTGAGGTGTTAAAGAGGTGTACGCCCCAAATGCTAGGTTGCAATGTCGTTTAACTATAACTGTTCCACGACCAGATCTACCCGCCCCATTGTTTGATTATACCTCATCCCCCTCTCTGAATAGTTTAATACACGGATTGTCCGGGAGCAATTTCTAAAGCCTCGGTTCTCATCACCCGGTTGACGGCGCAGTTGCTCCCCCTTGTGGCCGCTATCTTGGCCAAGATCAATTTAATGCGGAGGACTGCATGAGAGGTCGCTGAGGTATTAGAAAATTCCGATTAGTTTGGGGACGGCTGGGGACAGATTGGGGATACAAAAAAGAAGGGTTGATTAAAAGCTATCATATTGATTTTATATGTTGTATAATGGTAGTCCCAACGGGACTCGAACCCGTGTCTCTGCCGTGAGAGGGCAGTATCCTAGGCCACTAGACGATGGGACCATGTAGATCTAAATTTAGGGAAATTACCGGCATCTGTCAAGCCCATTTTCCAGGTTATCATCAGGCCATGTGGTTATCATCAGCTCTAATCAACTCCAATTTAGGCTGGCGAGGCGGCCATTAGGGGAGCGAGTATGTTAAAAAATATCCTGGTGTGTTGCGATGGCGGGACCGAAACCGAGCAGAGTCTGCAATTGGCGGTCTCCTTGGCTGGTCTAAGCTCTGGTCGGGTCCGGGGGCTATTGGTAAAAAGGTTACTAGGCCCGGAGATTGTCGCCTGGCCGACCGGGCTGGAGATGGGAGCGGAATCACCGCCGCTGCTGGATCCGGCCCTGATCGCCGAGATCGAAGCCGAACAGGAACGTACCGCCGAACGGGTGGCCGCCTGGTTCTCCCGGTTGGTCAACGAAACTCCGGGCCTGGAAGTAGTCCGGGGAGATGTCGTAGAGCAGTTGGTGAGGGCGGCCCGCACTGCCGATCTGTTGGTCATGGGTCGAGGTATCCGCGCCCCCGAATCAGCAAGCTGGCGGTTAAGCGATACTACCCGCCGGGTCCTGAAAAAATCTTGGGCCCCGGTGTTGCTACCTTCGGTAGAGGCTGCCTCGCCGCTGAACGGTCCTTATCTGTTGGCGTATGATGGCAGTCCCGCGGCCAACTGTGGGTTACGACAGGTGGCTCATTTAGCGGCTCTGACTGGCGCGGCGCTCACCATCCTGTCGGTAGGCGATCCGGAGACCAACGCCAGTCGCTTGCAGGAAGCCCAAACCTACCTGCAGCCTTATGGGCTAAAGGTCAGCCTGGAGGACCGGGATGGAAAACCCGAAGCAGTCATCCTGGAGTTGAGCCGCCAGCAACAATTCGGCCTGATAGCTCTGGGAGCGCAGGGTCACCATCGCCTGAAAGACATCTTATTAGGGACGACTACGGAAAACATCCTCCACGATCTGCCCCTGGCCTTTCTGATCTGCAATCATTAACCTCGGCGCGCGGCACTATGGCACTATCGGTACTGGATATTTATAAAGTCCTGCCCCAGAATAATTGTGGGGATTGCGGGTATAAGTCCTGTCTGGCGTTTGCCACTGCGGTGATCAAGGAAGGCGAAGACCTGGAAAAATGCCACCACTTATCGGCCCAGGCCCGAAAGCTGGCGCCAACCATAAAAAATCAACAGGAAGCCGGAGTGGGCCGACGTCGGGAATCGGTAGCGATTGCCGCCGAGGCCTTGCACGACAAGGTCGCGCCCCTGGATTTCGCCGCCCTGGCTCCGGGATTAGGAGCGACCTATGGCGCAGACCACGGCAGGCCTCACTTAATCATTAACTATTTCGGTCAGCCGCTCCAGGTTTTCAAAGATCAGGTGCGGTATCCCCCCGGAGTAACCGAAGACCCCTGGGATGCCATCCTGCTTTACAATTATATCGCGTCCCAGGGCCACCAGCCTCCGACCGGGGAGTGGATTGCCTTCAATGCCTTGCCCAACTCGGTCTCCAAGGTCAAAACCCTAAACCGCTTAGAACAGAAGCTGGCTGACTGGGCTAGCGGTAAAATCGAGGAACTACGGCAGCGGGCCCGAGCACTGGGAGCCCAACCAGCTTCCCAGACCGCGGCCGCAGATCTGGCGCTGGTCTTCTGGCCGCTGCCCCGGGTGCCGATTCTGCTGATGTTTTATGAAGCCGATGCCGCCGAGGGTTTCGGCGCGCAGGCGCAGATGCTGTTTGACACCCAGATCGGATCTTACCTGGACCTGGAATCCAGCCTGTTTCTGGTGGAAAAGTTGATCGAGCGGCTTATTCAATAATCTGGCCAGGGGCTTAAGGCCAGGTTAGCGCTCAGGGGGCGGAGAGGGCCTGTCTAACCTTGAAATATTAGGTTGGTAAGTTTATTTATCAAAATTCATAAATGCTTATAAATTACTAGGGGTTATTTAAAGATCATGATTGATCTAGCCGCATTGATTTCTTGAAAGGAGAACGTCTATGGCTCGCATTGCAATTCTCACCTGCTCAAACTGTACCCAGGAAACCAACTGTGCTGCGGTGGTATGCCTCGGCGATCTTAGAAAACGGCGGGGTTTGTTTGCCCGCTACGCCAAAGAAGAGCCGCTTGACCTTATCGGACTCATCAATTGTGCAGGATGTCCAACTCTTGCTGCTCCGGAAAAGATTTTAAGGCGAGTCCAAGCGGTCGCCGAGTTCAAACTAGACGCTCTCCATTTTTCCTATTGTATGACCGCGCTTTGCCCTTTCATCGAAAAATATCAAAAATTTATTAATGAGTCCTATCCTGATCTAGAGATTGTCTTCGGAACCCACAAGCCAATCGAGAAACAAGAGTTTCGCAGGGGCGTCAAAGAACTTTTATGCCCCACCATCTGCCGGCCCCAGACTATGACTGAGATGGTCAAAGGTACTTTGGAAGTCCCTGGAAAGCCGCTAAGTTTTTAACACCAACATTTTGAATCATAGTGAAGCGGGAACCGGGTTTTTTGATTCATTACTCCTCTACTGCCAGACCAGGCGCGCATCTACCGCCCAGCACCCTTGCGGGGTAGCAATCAGGGGGTTGATATCCAGTTCCTTCAGGTCGGTCACGCTTAGCGCCAAATCCGACAGTTTGGCAATGGCCTGGGCCAGTTCCTCCAGGGCCACCGGCGGCTCGCCGCGCACGCCTAAGAGCAGCGGATAGGCCCTTAAGCTGACCAGCATGGCCTGCGCCTGGGCGACCGTCACCGGGGCCAGATTCTGGGCCACATCCTGTAAGATTTCGGTATAAATACCGCCCAAACCGCAGACTATTACCGGGCCAAAGGTGGCATCTTGTTTGATACCCAACAATAGCTCCTTGCCCTGGAGCTGCTTTTGCACCAGGATGCCTTCCAGGGTGGCCCCCGGGGTGTGGCATTCGACCGCGGCTTGCAGGCGCTGAAACCCGCGGTGCACCTGGTCCGGACCGGAAAGATTGAGCAGCACCCCACCCAGATCAGATTTATGGAGCCACTGGGGCGACACCACCTTGAGAACTACCGGGTAGCCATAATTTTCAGCAATGTCCACCGCTTCCGATTCGGTCTGGGTCAAGCGGCTGGCAAGGATGGGAATATCAAAGGCGGCCAGAAAATCCAGCGCGGCCTGGCCCAGCAGCACCGGCTCTTTGGTTAGGCGCGGCGGTTGGACATGAGTAGCAACTACTTTCTCCTGGAATAGCGTCTCCGGCCTAGAATTGACGGCCTGGTGATAACGGTACAGCTGGCCTAAGGCCGCCATGGCCCGCTCGACGCTAGGATAGCAGGCTACTCCCGGCACCGGCTCTAAATCCCGGCAGGTCTGCTCGCGGTGATCGCCATAGACCGACAGCACCAGGGGTTTGGCGACCCGCTCCGGGCCCAGGCGATTGATCATCTTGGGCGTGGTCAACAGGTCCTGATGCAAAGGCGAGGCCAGAGCCGGTAACAGGCCCACAACCCCGTCAATTTCCGGGTCAGCCAGAAAGCCGCTGAGCGCGGTTTCCACGCAGCCGATAAAATCACCGCTGACCATGCCGATGGGCCACAGATCTACCGGATTGTGCAGCCGGTGCCAGTAAGGACCTTTATCTTCCAACATTTTACGGGTGGTCTTGTTTAACCGTCCCAGGCTTAGCCCCTCCTGGCTCAGGGCATCTACCGCCATGATGCCCAAGGCACCACTGGCCGTCGCTACCCCCAGCCGGGGGCCTTTTAACGGCGGAAGTTTACGGAAGGCCTGGACCGTATCCAACAGCTCGGTGGCACTAAAAACTCGGACCAGACCGGCCCGGGCAAAGGCGGCACTAAATACCGCGTCCTCCCCTACCAGCGAGCCGGTATGCGACAGCGCGGCCTGCGCCCCGGCTTCACTGCGTCCGGTTTTAAAGACGATAATGGGTTTGCGCCGGTTGATCCGGGAGGCCACCTCCAAAAATTTCCGGCCTTCGACTAAACCCTCCATATGCAACACGATCAGCTCGGTTTCGGGGTCATGTTCCAAATATTCCAACAGCTCGACGAATCCTAAATCAGCGGCGTTGCCCAGGTCAATGCCCTGGCCCAGAGGGCCGATAAAAGACTCGGACCCGACCTGGGGCGCGCCACTCTGAGCCACCAACGTGACCCGCGGCGGATTGGGGTCACGGGGCCGATCCACGAAGGCCGTGGTAAACCCGGCAAAGGCGTTCATGCTGCCCATGGTATTGGGCCCCAGGATCCGGGCGCCATAGCGCCGGGCCTCGCTTACTAATTGGGACTGCAATTCCCGGCCTTGATCATCGGCATCGGCAAAGCCCTGCGAGATAATGATAATCCACCGGATGCCGTGGACCAGACAGTCTTGCAGGACCGGTAAGACCCGGTCCCGACCCACGGCAATGACCGCTAATTCCGGGATCTCGGGCACCTCCAGGACTCGGGGGTAGGCCGGATAACCCAGAATTTCGGTGGCCTTGGGATGGACTACAAAGATTTTCCCCTGATAACCATAACGCAACAGCATTTCTAAACCATTATAGGCTCCCACGCCGGTCTGCCGTGGCACTCCGATCAAGGCCACCGATTGGGGCGAGAATAAGGCACGCACCATTTTCCTCCTTTGGACTATTGGTTAGGGACGGATTTGTCTAATCCTACCCTGGCATGAAGCATCACGCCGTCAAAACTTAGGTTGTTTCTTAATTTATCTACTAACTTTTTTTAGTGGCACCGGCATCTTGCCGGTGCACTCGAACAGGCTGGAAGCCTGTTCCACTTGTCTTATTAAATTTTCTACAACCCAGGGTAAACAGCAATCAATGCTTTACAAATAGTTAGCATATCAGGTTATCTGTGACCTAATGTATTTAAAGCTATTATATTTAGGCCTACTGATTTATCAATGATTAAATAATGGACACCGACGCCGCTCAAGCGTTGACGCCTTGGTCGATTCCCCTTATAATCACCTTGCCGAAGGAGAAGCAGATGAATATCTATGTGCAAGCTTTGCGATTGCCGTTTCTGACCGGCTCCCTGATGCCGGTGTTGGCCGGCGGGGCCTTGGCTTATTGGGCCGAAAAGACCGGCGATTTGCTCTTGCTGGGGCTGACCCTGCTGGGGGTAGGCTCTTTACATTTGGGGGCCAACCTGATCAACGACTATTTCGACGCTCAGGGCAGTGATCCTCTCAATCTAAAAATAACCCCGTTCAGTGGCGGCAGCCGGGTTATCCAGAATCAGCAATTTTCGGCGCATACTATTAAAATCATGGCCCTGGCCTTCTTTGGCTTGGCCATTGCCGCGGGCTTGATCTTAATCTATCTGGGCCGCCCGCTGGTGGCGGTTTTGGGACTGTTGGGATTGCTGGGCGGCTACTACTATTCGGCGCAGCCGTTGCAATTAATGAGCCGGGGGCTGGGAGAGTTGGACATCTTTCTGGTGTTCGGGCCGCTGATCACCTGGGGGACATATTATGTCATGGTCGGCAAGTTGAAGACCGTGGCCTTTATGGCCGGCATCCCCTTCGGGTTCTTGATTGCCGCGGTCATCTGGATCAACCAGTTCCCGGATTTTGAGGCCGACCGACAGGTGGGTAAGTACCATCTAGTGGCGCAACTCGGCTTAGCGGCCTCCCGCTGGGTTTACGCCGGGCTGATGTTGGGACCCTTTGTCTTTTTACTATTTTTGGTGGAGGTTTACTGGTTGCCGGACCTGCTGTTCGCCGCTTTGCTACCCTTGCCCCTGGCCGTTCGGGCCATTCGCCGGCTGTGGCGTCATTATCAAACCTATGAGGAAATTATTCCGGCTCAGGCCTTGACTATCTTGACCCACTTTCTCTTTGGGTTGACCATGACTACGGCCCTGCTCTACGCGGTCTGGTTCAGATAAACGACCGACGACTTCGGGTTGTCAAGGATTGTTTGAGGAGAGCATCATGTCAGAAATCCTAGTAAAAGTTACCCGGGGGGACCGGGTCGAAAGTGTGCATCACGGCCATATCGCGGTGGTCGATGGTTCCGGCCGCGTGGTATATCATCTGGGAGACCCGGAGCTGTGGGTCTGCCTGCGCTCGATCGCCAAACCGATCCAGGCCTTGCCGGTGCTCTTGACCGGCGCTGCCGCGGCCTTTGACTTCGGTCCCGAGGAGTTGGCCATTATGTGCGGCTCTTTGAGCGGCCAGGACTTTCATGTCGCCCTGGTGCAAAAAGTCCTGGATCGGCTAGGTCTGACCGTTGACCATTTAAGATGCGGTATTCACCCCCCCTCGCACCGACCTACAGCCCAGGCCCTGGCTCAGGCCGGATTAAAGCCCACCCCGATGCACAACAATTGTGCCGGAAAACATGTGGCCATGCTGGCCCTTTGTGTGCATCAGGGCTGGCCGGTGGATAATTATCCCGACCCCCAGCATCCGGTCCAGCAACTGGTGCTGGATACCATCGCCCAGGTCACCGGGGTGCCCCGGGAGCAGATTACCGTGGCCATTGATGGCTGCGGGGTACCGGTATTTTATGTGCCCCTGCGCCAGATGGCCTGGGCTTATGCCCGATTAGCCCAGGCCGCGGTCACCAAGGATGCATCCGACCCGGTGACCGCGGGGCTGGCTACCCTGATGCAAGCCAGTCTGGCCCACCCCCGCCTGGTTGCCGGGGACGGCCGTCTCTGTACCGATATTATGCAGGCCCTGCCCGGCAAAGTCTTTGCCAAGACCGGCGCCGAAGGGGGCTATGCCATGGCCCTGCTCGATTCCGGACTAGGGGTGGGAATCAAAATTTCGGATGGCCAGCCCCGGGGCCTTAATCCCACCGCCATCGAAATCCTTAACCAACTGGGCGTCCTGACCCCAACCGCGGCCACCGCCTTAGCCAATTATCATCACCCGTCAATCAAAAATCATCTAAAAAATATCGTAGGTGAAGTGAAGCCGGCATTTAACTTAACCAAGTAATCTAATGGAGCCTTTAAATGCTCAACAAAGTTCAGCAGGTGGGTCGCCAGGCAGCATTGGCGGCCGGCCAGCTTTTACGCCAGGGTTTTTTTCAACCCAAGCAGATCTCTTATAAGGGGGTTATCGATCCAGTCACCCAAAGCGATTTGCAAAGTCAGGAATTGATTATCCGCGAAATCCGGAAACACTTTCCCGATCATCAGATCCTGGCCGAAGAGCAGACCACCCCCCAGACCTCGGCCGCGAGACCGGGGCCTTGGTGGATTATCGACCCCCTGGACGGCACCGTGAATTTTGCCCATGGCTTCCCGATGTTTGCGGTGTCGATTGCCTTTGAACAGGAGGGTGTGCTCCAGTATGGCGTGGTTTACGATCCGTTGCGGGAAGAGCTATTTGAGGCCCGGGCCGGTCAAGGGGCCTGGCTGGGCGGCCAACCCATCCGGGTATCGGATATTGCCGTGCTGAACAAGGCGCTATTGGCCACCGGCTTTCCTTACGATGTCCGACTGCGCCTTGATGAGACCATGCGCCGCTTCGGTCAGATCGTAGCTCGGGCCCAGGGGGTGCGACGGGCCGGGTCCGCCGCCCTGGACCTGTGCTACCTGGCGGCCGGTCGCTTTGATGGGTTCTGGGAGGAAAATTTAAAGCCCTGGGACACCGCGGCTGCGGCCTTGGTGGTTACCGAAGCCGGGGGGCAACTGTCCACCTTTAGCGGCGACCCGTTTCAGATCACCGCGGCCAATGTCATGGCCAGCAACGGCCTGCTGCATGCCCAGATTCTGGAAGGCTTGCGGCTCTAATCCGGCTTAAGTTAAGCCAGTCTCGACCGATATCAGAAACACTACCGCGGCCCAGGGGCGAGCTTGACAGTTTTAGTTAATCCATGTATTTTTAAAGTGTTAATTAGGAGATAGGGCGATAAGCGAGGCTATTTGGGCAGGGCTGACAGGATTAACCAGGAAGCTCATCCTGGGGTGGGCTACGGTCGGGGGAGTGGGTTATCTTCCCTTAATGCCCGGCACCTGGGGTTCGATGGCCGCGCTGCCCGTGTGGTGGTTCCTGGCCGGATTGACCCCGATCAAATATGGGGCGGTGCTGGGAGGCCTGCTGCTCTCGAGTATCTGGGTGGCCGGGCAGGCCGAATTCTACCTGGGTCAGAGCGATGCCTCGGCCATTGTCATCGATGAAGTCGTCGGACTGTTAATTACCCTGGCAGGCTGTCCCCGTCACTGGGGCTGGATGCTGGGCGGCCTGCTGCTGTTTCGAGTAATGGATATCTGGAAGCCCTTTCCTATTGATCTTATTAATTCCCAAGTTAAGGGCGGCCTCGGGATAGTGCTGGATGATGTCCTGGCCGGAATCTATGCCTGGATCGTGCTGGCTCTGCTGGCATGGGTCCTGAAATTAATTTGATAAGCATGCACGGAGAAATTATTGCCACCGGTACTGAATTAATCAGTGGTCGAGTCGCCGATACCAATTCCCCGTACGCCGCGGCCCGGCTCCATGATGCCGGCCTGATATTGCAATGCGTCACTATCTTGGGGGATGAGGTGGCCCGGTTTCAGGAGACTCTACGTCAGGGGCTGCAACGCTCGCAATTTATCATTATTACTGGCGGCCTGGGACCAACCGAAGATGATATTACGGTAGCCGCCGCGGCTCAAACCTTAAACCTCCCCTTACGCCTTGATGACTACCTGCTGCGGCGGATTAAGGATTGCCTCCAGGTGCGGGGCTTGCCTTGGGAAGAGCGTTATGCCCGCCTGGCCCTGGTGCCGGAGGGCGCGCTAATTTTGGATCCGGGCGGGGCGGCCTGCGGGTTTTCCTTAAAATATGAGAATACCTGGCTCTACTTTTTACCCGGAGTGCCGGAGCAGATGCAGATGTTGTTCGATCTCTTTGTCTTGCCCCCCCTGCTTAGTCTGTCTTCGGGCGGACAGAGTGTCTGTCAACGGACCTTAAGAATGTTTGGACTGACCGAAACCCAATTAGAGGTCTTGCTCGATAAGGTGTGCAAAGATAATCCAATGGTTAGCGTCGGCTTATACCCCAATTTCCCGGAAAACCACCTGTGCCTGACCATGCGCGGACCCGAACCGCGGGTTCTAGAAGCCACCTTAGACCGGCTGACCCAAGATTTGGCGGACGCGGCCGGCGATGCCCTGTTGGGGACCGATGCCGTTACCCTGGAAGAACTGGTGGGCCAGAGCCTACGCGCCCAGCACCTCACCCTGGCGGTGGCCGAGTCTTGCAGCGGCGGCCTGATCAGCCATCGGCTGACCAACGTCCCGGGGGCCTCGGATTACTTCATGGGAGGCGTGGTAACTTACAGCAATCAGGCCAAAATGGAACTACTTCAGGTCTCCCCGGCAACCCTGGACCAGCATGGCGCGGTCAGCGCGCAAACCGCCCGGGCCATGGCCCTGGGAGTTAAAGAACTGTTTCACACCCCGGTAGCCCTGGCGGTGACCGGGATTGCCGGGCCTAGCGGGGGCAGCCCGGAAAAGCCGGTGGGCACGGTCTATCTCGGTCTGGCTAAGTCTGACCAGGTCCAGACCCGGCACTGCCAGTTCCATGGCAACCGGGAGCAGATCAAAACCTTGACCGCGCAGACCGCGCTGGATTGGCTGCGACGGGAGTTACAGCATGATTCGCGCCTTTCTGGCCATTGATCTACCTGGCAGTCATCAGAAAGGCTTGACCCAGGTTCAGGAACAACTGAAAAAGAGCAATGCCGACGTGCGCTGGGTGCCGGTAGGCAACATTCATCTGACCCTGAAATTCTTCGGCAACGTCAAAGAATCCGAAGCTGAGGCTATCGGGGCCACCACCGCCGCAGTAGCCCGCCAGTTT
>JAQVHY010000123.1 GCA_028695935.1 Desulfobacca sp. | reverse complement strand
TAAGTGCTTTGTGACATGCTGTCCTTTTGCCAATTTCTGAGAACAGCTTTATCACAAAATTAAATTTGTCGCCAGCTAAAAATGCTGCCCTTCTCTTTTTTTTAGACCCCTGTGATCAGTTACGAAAAATTCTATCGACTCCGTTCTCGCCTCGGACCGAAAAAGGCCCTGGTGGCCGTGGCACATCGTTTACTCAAGGCAATTTATCATGTTATCAAGTATCAGGAAGAGTTTCGCGATCTTGGCGAAAACTACCTCCTTATGCTTCATCAATCTCGAAAAGTCGCCTATTTGAAAAAGCAAGCACAGGTCCTGGGATATGAGTTGATACCTGTAACCTCATAGCATTACGAAAATTTAAGGTCGAAACAAAACTGAAGCTCCTGAGCGCGCATATAAGTATGACCTCCGTCAGATAGAACAACGAATTGTTGGCTCTTCATGCCACCCATGCGGAGACCACGTATATAAGACTCTTTTTCACTTCTGACGCATATAAATTGTTTAACTTGGAAATCCTCAAAACCAACTCGGAGAAACTAACGCATTCTCATATAAGAATTGTTAAAAAATATTCGAGGTAACGAGCGAACCAAAGGTGTGCCGGTAATCATGGTAACAGCAGAGGGCATGAAGGACAATATCATCACCGCGGTCAAGGCCGGAGTGGACAACTATGTGGTCAAGCCATTCACGGCGGAGATTTTGAGTGAGAAGGTATCGCAGGTTTTTAGGAAACGCGGGAACTGCTAAGATTGCCGCGATACTGCTTGCTTTGTTGCTGTTTTCTATTCTTGGTGGCTGTAAGACGCTGCCCCCCCCAAGAGCAGCGGCTTCGAGATGAGCGTAGTTATGCCTACGTTTGGAGGCGGTATCAGGAAACTGGAACGTCAAGCGCCTGGCGGCAGCTACAAAAATGGAAGGCTATATTCGAAAACAGATATGGCTATACTTCGAGTAGCAGTGAAACCCGGAGGCAACGAGCATTAAGAGAACAAAAAGAACGGCAGAAACAAGAACTTTCTGCAAAGATATTAGGCACGGGGCCAGGAATCTCAGACTTAGATTCCATCATGGATAATTTGGAATGATAGACCCTGCTCAAGAAAATCCAGTCGCGAAAATATCAATTCGTGCTTTAATAGGTGAAGACTGTGTTATTTGGGAAGATGGCCGCAAGCTCTGGAGACAGATATTTCCGGAGCTCAAAGCAGGCCGGGGGGTGTGGTTGGATTTTGCCGGGGTCCAGGTATTTGCGGCTTCATTCTTCAATTCATCCCTTGGCTTTTTGTTGCGGGACTTTTAGCCGTCGCAATTGAACCAACTGGTTAAGATATCAAACCTCACGCCGGCGGGAAGACAATTATTGGACCGGGTGATAAAAAACTCTCGGCGGTATTACCAAAAGATGCGAGGAGTTAAGCCGGGGAATCCGTTATTAAGGGGGGTCAATCTTGGAAAAAGGGAACAAGGAGGGCATTAGGTCTGAAATCAAACCATTTTTTAGAATTTCGAGGAAAGAACTTCACCAGCCGCCGCTCGGCTGATCTCCCCGGGCAGGCCAATCTGGAAAATTTGTTGACAGGATTGCATCCCTCCGACTATATTTAAACATCTGGGTACCCATGCGGGTTTAATAGGGAAGACGGAAGAGCCGTCGCGGTCCCGCCGCTGTAACCGGGGACGACCCCTGCACAGGCCACTGTTCCGCCCGAGCGGAATGGGAAGGCGCAGGCAATAGGGCGATCCGGAAGCCAGAAGACCTGCCCGGATGGCTCTGAGCCGTGCGAGAGACAAATGGCTCAGAAGGGGACGCTCTGGACAAGCGGTTCCCTAAAGATTGAGGACGAAGAAACTGGGTAGATCCTTAAGTCCATTGGGACTTAAGGATTTTTTTTATATAGGGAAGGCAAAAAAACAGGCGGGTTCTGCGGCCTCTTTACTGCGGCGGCCTTTGCCCTGATGAGTGTTAACCAACTGATTGGCAAACAAATAATAGAAATTCTGAGTGAGCAAAGCCATGCACATTTCAGAAGGAATTCTCAGTCCAATGGTGTTGGGCGGGGGTGCCGCCCTAACCGTGGTGGGAACCGCCATCGGCTTGAAAAAAATTGATTATGAGGCGGTTCCCCGCGTCGCCATCCTGTCGGCGGGCTTCTTTGTGGCCTCGCTCATCCACGTTCCGATAGGTCCATCCAGTGTGCACCTGTTGCTTAACGGTCTTATGGGGCTTTTGTTGGGCTGGCCGGCGTTCCCGGCCATTCTCATCGGCCTCTTTTTACAGGCCCTGCTGTTTCAATTCGGCGGGCTGACGGTGTTGGGGGTGAATACCTTCAATGTCGCGGCACCCGCAGTTTTCAGTTTTTATATGTTTCGAGGCTTGCTGCGCCAGGAGGGGAGTTTGGCAATCGTGGGGTCCTTCGCCTGCGGCTTCACCACGGTTTTATGGACTGCCCTGCTCACCGCCATGTCCCTCAGGTTCACTGGACAGGGGTTTATGGCCGTGGCCCAACTGGTGGTCCTGGCGCATATTCCGGTGATGATTATCGAGGGGATAATTACCGTTTTTGTCTTTCTCTTTATTTTAAAAGTCCGGCCGGAAATGATGGGGAAAATATATGCCTGAGAATTGGTCGCCGCCCGGTTTGGGGGCTTACCTGCTTCGACTTTCCGGATAAACAAGAGCATGCAAATACCCATTGTCTTGACCGCTTTTGGCACTACCACTAACGCCCTCCGGACCTATGATTTTATGGATAAGATCATAAAGGCGGAATTTTCCGGCCACGAGATTCTGTGGGCCTTTTCCTCCCGCATGGTCAGGGACCGACTCAAACACAAAAAAAAGTTTGAGATAAAGCACCCCCATGAGGTCTTGCAGGCTTTATCCGAAAAGGGGCATACCTGGGCGGTGGTTCAATCCATGCACCTGCTCTGCGGGCACGAGTTTTATCGTTTGGTAGAGGAGGTCAAACCTTCGAACATGCGCACCAGCATTGGGCTGCCCTTATTGAGCTCTTACGAGGATTACCAACAACTGGTTCGAGCTCTGGGATTTGAAGACGCTGTTTCCCAAGAAGAAGCTCTGGTCCTGGTGGGTCACGGCACGGACCATTCGTCTTGGGCCACTTATCCGGCCCTGGAAAATATCCTGCGAGAGGTTTATGGAGCTGGAATTTATGTAGGGGTCATAGAAGGATGCCCCTCCCAAGAGCAGGTGGTAAAGGCCGTAACCCGAACCGGAGTTCGTAAAGTGCGGCTTCTCCCGCTGATGTTGGTTGCCGGGGTACATTTCTTTGAGGACCTCTGCGAAGGTGAGGATTCCTGGAAAGCTGACTTCGAGGCGGCAGGTCTGGAGGTTAATGTCGAACCCCAGGGCATCGGGGTTAGAGAGGAAGTTATCCGGATTTTCATTGACCATATCCGGGACGCCTTGGATATCATCCCGGCATCGGACAGCTGGGCGACAAAGGTTTTAAAAAACAGGCAAAAAGAAATATCGGGGACCATTCAAGTCCCATAAAAGACTGGTCAGGGTGGTGCGATGGCTAATACTGAAACGGCTTGCCTATCGACGCCTTTCTGACCAGTAAGTGCCTCAGCTAAGACCGTTTGAAGCGGAGCGGGGTTTGGGAAAAAAAGCCCATCATAAAGGAGAACCCTCGTCATGAGAGGCCTGGTAGTGGCCGGAACCCACAGCGGGGTGGGCAAGACGACCCTCACCCTGGGATTATTAGCCGCCTGGCGACGGCAGGGAGTAAAAGTGCAACCCTTCAAAGTGGGTCCCGATTTCATAGATCCCGGCCACCATGCCCAGGCCGCCGGACGCCTCTCCCATAATCTGGATGGCTGGATGCTGACCCAGGAGGCGAACCTGGAGTTGTTCCGACGCCGGGTCCGGGATGTCGACCTGGCGGTAGTGGAAGGCGTCATGGGGCTGTTCGACGGCTATGACGGCAAGAGTGAGGCAGGCTCCACCGCCCAGATGGCCAAGTGGCTTAAGCTTCCCGTGCTTCTGGTGGTTGACGCCCGGTCCATGGCGCGCAGCGCGGCCGCCCTGGTCCACGGTTTCGCCACTTTTGACCCGGAACTCACCCTGGCTGGGGTGGTGTTCAACCGGGTAGGCAGTCCGACTCATTGGGACTATCTTCGCCAGGCATTGGAACAGGCGGGGGAAGTCCGGTGTTTCGGGGGCCTGCCCCGGGAAATGGAGCTGGCGATTCCGGAGCGCCACCTGGGGTTGGTCACCACAGAAGATCACCCCCTGGGAGCAGGCTATCTAAAGCGCCTGGCTGATCTAATGGAAAGTTATCTGGACCTAGACGGCCTGTTGGCCGCCCTTCCTTCTCTGAACCTGGGAGAGGCCCGGCAAGCAGTCCCGGTATCTTCCAGCCGGTCTCCCACCGTACGCCTGGGGGTGGCGCGAGATCAGGCGTTTTGCTTTTATTATCCGGATAACCTGGAATGGCTGGCCCGGTTCGGGGCGGAAATTATCCCCTTCTCTCCCCTGCACGATAAAGACCTGCCCGGTGAGGTGCATGGCCTTTATTTCGGGGGCGGCTACCCAGAGCTATATGCGCGGCAGTTGAGCGCCAACCAAACCATGCGCCGGGCTCTTCGGGAGCAGGCCGTCGCAGGTCTCCCCATATATGCCGAGTGCGGCGGTTTGATGTATCTTTGCCAAGAGATCTGGGATCTGGAAAAAAAGCAGTATGCCATGGCCGGAGTGTTACCCTTGGCCGTCAGAATACTTGGCCGACTCAAGGCCTTGGGCTACCGTGAAGTCACGATGGCCGCCGACTCCCTGCTGGGCCCGGCGGGGACAACCGCTCGAGGCCACGAATTTCACTACTCGGAGATTATTTCGGTACCGGCAGCACTGCCTAAGCTTTATCAGCTCACCACCAGAACGGGCGGCGAGTCCTTGCGGGAGGGCTATTTCCTTAACCAGGTACTGGCCAGTTATGTCCACCTGCACTTCGGGAGCAACCCGGAGGTGGCCCGCCACTTGGTGGCCCGTTGCCGCCGGTTCAAGGAGAAAACATGAACTGTACTCCCCGTCTGCCCCAGGAAATTGAGAAGGAGAGCTTCCGCCGTATCGAGGCCCAAACCAAGGCGCATGGTCTTCCGGCCCGTGAATGGGAGGTGGTGCGGCGTATGATTCACACCACCGGCGACTTCGAATACCTGGATAATGTGCGCTTCCATCCCCAGGCTATCGCTGCTGGCCTGGAGGCCTTGGGCCGGGGCCGGCCGGTGGTAACCGACACCCGCATGCTCCAGGCGGGGATCAGCACCGGTCGCCTCAGTCGTCTGAAAGTGGAGGTTATCTGTCTCATGGACAACCCCGAGGTAGTCCAGGAGGCCGAGCGCCGGGGAGCTACCCGGGCGACCATAGCCCTGGAGCACGCTATGCCCTTGGTTTCCGGGGGCATCGTGGCCATCGGCAACGCTCCCACTGCCCTGCTCGGCCTTTTAAACCTCCTGGCCGCGGGTGCGCCGCCTCCAGCGTTGGTGGTGGGCGTCCCGGTGGGTTTTGTCAACGCCGCGGAGGCCAAGGAAGCCCTGATGTACCAGGATTGTCCCTTTATCACCTCCCTTGGTCCTAAAGGAGGTTCGGCGCTGGCTGCCAGTATTATCAATGCGCTGGCTGTCATGGCCTTGGCGGAGAACCCGACATGATCCAGAAAACCGGAACCCTTTATGGAATCGGCGTGGGGCCCGGAGATCCCGAGTTGATCACCCTGAAGGCTCTTAAAGTTTTAAAGCGCACGCCACACATTTTTGCCTCCACTTCCACTAAAAATACTTACAGTCTGTCCCTAAACATCGTCAGCTCCTACCTTCACGGGGTCCAGATCGAGTCGCTTCCCTTTCCTATGACCCAAGAACCCGAGGTCCTCCAGGAAGCCTGGGATAAAAATGCCCGGCGGGTGTTGGAGGTCCTCACCAGCGGGTCGGACGCCGCCTTCATAACCCTGGGGGACCCTTTGACTTACTCCACCTTTGGTTATCTCCTGAAAACCATAAAACATTTTGACCCGGCGGTGCGGGTCCTCACCATACCCGGCATCACCTCCTACCACGCTGCCGCGGCCCTTATCCAAACGCCCGTAAGCGAATGGGAAGAGTCCTTCTTGGTGGTCTCCGGGGCTGCCGGGGCCGCCAAACTCCGGGATGTCATCGATCTAACCGATAATATTATCCTGCTCAAAACCTATCGCCATACTGACGATATCCTGGCAACCCTGGAAGAGAAGGGACTCGCGGACCAAGCGGTAAGCATCAGCCGTTGTGGCCTGGACGGCGAGACGGTGGTTCAGGATATTCGCGCCCTGAGAGGGCGACCGTCGCCGTACCTGTCTATGATCATTATTAAGAAAAAGGGCAAAGGTTTCTGATGGCCTGGCACCAGACAATCGGCAGCCAGGAGGTGGCGCTCCCTCAGGAGGAAATTGACTCAACGCGGCTGAGGCGTCCCCGCCAGGAGCTAAAAATGGGTTTTTCCACCGGCACTGCGGCAGCCGCTGCGGCCCAAGGTGCCTTGCGGAAGCTTCTCGATTTGCCCTGTCCCGCCATAGTGGAGGTGTGTCTCCCTTGCGGCGGAAGCCTTGCCGTGCCCTTGCTGAGTCAGGACCGTAAAGGCTCCCAGGGAGAAGCAGTAGTGGTCAAAGATGCCGGGGACGACCCGGACGCCACTCATGGTGCCGAGATCGGCGCTCGGGTTTGGCTTTCCCCCGCTGGTAGTCGAGAGGCGGTGATCTTGCGTGGTGGTACAGGGGTGGGCCGGGTGACCAAGCCCGGACTTCCGGTGGCCGTGGGTGAGCCAGCCATCAATCCGGTGCCCCGACGCATGCTGCACCAGACTTGTAGTTCCGTGTGGCAAATGTCCGGCCAGACCCTGCCCATGCGGCTTACCGTGGAAATTTTTGTGCCCCGCGGGGAAGAGATCGCCCGCCACACCCTCAACCCTCGGTTGGGCATCCGGGGTGGCATCTCCATTCTGGGCACCACCGGACTGGTCAAGCCCTTCTCCCATCAGGCCTACCGGGCTACCATTGTGAGCGCCCTCAAAGTGGCCCAGGCCGTGGGACTTAGACACGCCGTCCTCACCACCGGCGGAAAGAGCGAGGAACACCTCAAGCAGCTGTTTCCCCATTTGCCGGAGGAGGCTTTTGTGCAAATGGGGGACTACGTGCGTTTCTCCTTAAAGGCTGCGGTCAACTTGGGTTTTCACCACCTCAGCGTGGGTGCCTTTTTGGGCAAGGCCCTGAAAATGGCCCAGGGTTTCGGCAACACCCACGCCTCCCACGGGCTGGCCAGCTTTAGAAAGTTGGGCTGCTGGACGGAGGCCCGAACCGGGAACCCCATCCTGGCTCAGGCAGTGGCCCGAGCCCATACCGCCCGCCAGGTTTTAGAAATCCTACCGGCCGCGCAGTCTCAGGCAGTGGTGGGCGAAGTAGGCCGCCGGATGCTGGCTGCCCTCCAGAAGCACGCCGGTCCCGGTCCTGAGCTTGCCGCGGTAATCCTGGATTTTGATGGCCATCCCCTTTTTTGGGCAAACAGTTCGGAGGGCTTGCTATGATTCCCGTCCAGGTGGTGGGGTGTGGGATGTCCCCCGCGGACCTCACGTCCCAGGGCCGGGAGGTTATCAAACAGGCCCAGGTCCTGGTGGGAGGCAGACGCCTTCTGGGGTACTTTCCGGACCACCCCGCGGAAAAAATCGTGATGGGAAAGGCCCCGGCGGATACCGTCTTATCGCTAGCAGAACTGGCCCGAGACCGGCAGGTGGTGATCCTGGCCTCCGGGGACCCCAATTTTTTCGGCATCGGTCCCCTGGTGGTGCGGCTTTTGGGAGAGGATAATGTCGTAATCCACCCCAATCTCACCGCGGTCCAGACTGCCGCAGCCCGGTTGAAAATGCCCTGGCACGAGGCCCAGGTGATAAGTCTGCACGGCCGCGGCTGGGAGTCTCTAGATGACGCAATCCATGAACCCGGCCGGTGGTTTATCTATACGGATCCCAGGCATACGCCCCAGGCTATCGCCCGGCATCTGTTGGACTCGATCCGGATCGATGTGCGGCTCTGCGTCCTGGAAGATCTTGGTCAGGAAACTGAACGCTGGGCCTGGCTGAGCTTGGAGGAGGCGGTGGGCCGGAATTTCTCCCCGCTGAATTTGGTAGTGCTGGAACTAATAGCTCCTGACCACCGGATCGATCAGGAGCCCCCGTTGATTAAAACCCAGCACCTGCATCTGGGGATGCCGGAAGCAGCCTATGCCCCGGAAAGAGGCCTGATAACCAAAGCCGAAGTGCGGGCCGTGATCTTGGCCAGGCTGGAGCTGTATCCGGGCCAAGTGCTGTGGGACGTGGGGGCCGGCAGCGGCTCGGTGGGGTTAGAAGCCAGTCTCCTGATTGGCCCCGGCCGCATCCTCTCTATAGAAAAAAAACCGGAGCGCGCCGCCCGGATCGCCGTCAACCGGGAGAAATTCCAGGTGAATAACTTAGAGGTTGTCAGCGGCCAGGCTCCGGGGTGTTTGGCGACCCTGCCTTCTCCGGACCGGGTGTTTATCGGCGGCGGCGGCAAGGCGCTGGCAGACATTCTTACGGAGTCCTTGGCGCGCCTGCAACCCCAAGGCAAGTTAGTTCTCACCGCCACCCGCTTGGAAACTCTGGAAATAGCCCGACGGGTTCTGCTCCAGGGGAATTTTCTATTAAATATTATTCAGCTTCAGGTCAGCCGCACTCAGCCCTTGGCGGGGGGGACCTATTTACAGGCCCTAAACCCCGTATGGATTGTTGCGGGCTCGGCCCAGGCGAGGTGAAATGGCAGAGCGATATCCCGTAATCTTTGTGGGGGCCGGGCCTGGAGACCCGGAGCTGATCACCGTGAAGGGCATGAAGGCCCTATCTCAGGCGGAAGTGCTGCTTTATGCCGGCTCCCTAGTATCTCCCGCGGTGCTGTCCTGGGCGTCCGCCGAGGCGGAACTGGTGGACACCGCGCCCCTGACCCTGGAGGAGATCGTCGGCCGCCTGGCCGCGGCGCACCGTGCTGGGAAACGGGTGGTGCGGGTGCACTCCGGGGACCCCAGCCTGTTCAGCGCCATGCAGGAGCAGTTGGAGCTCCTGGAGCAGAAAGGCATCCCCTGCCAGGTAATCCCTGGGGTTACCGCCGCCTCCGCGGCGGCCGCCGCCATGGCCCAAGAATTGACACTGCCGGAAGTGACGCAGACGGTCATTTATACCCGCGGGGCGGGGCGAACTCCGGTGCCGACGCAAGAGAATCTCAGGTCGCTGGCAGCTCATGGCGCCACCCTGATAATTTATCTCAGCATCCAGCTTCTGGACCAGGTAGCGGCAGAGCTGGGCGACGTTTACGGCCCGGAGGCCCCGGTAGTGGTGGCCTACCGGGTGAGCTGGCCGGAAGAGCACCTTATCCGGGCCACCCTGGCGGATATTGCCGCCAAGGTCAAGGAAGCCGGCATCACCCGCCAGGCCTTGATCCTGGTAGGCCCGGCCCTGGCCGCGTGGGAAGGACGCCTGAAGGCCCGTTCTCGCCTCTATGATCGGACTTTTGCCCATGGCTTCCGGGTTGCGACCGATTAGGGTGGTGGCCCTGACTCCCGCCGGGGCTCACCTGGCCCGGCGTCTCTGCCAGACCCTGGAAGGGGCGGTATGCTGGCTTCCGACCTCCCGGTCGGCAGCCGGGGTCCAAACCTTTGACAGGCTGGCCGACGTCTTTGGCGAAGCCTTTGCCCAAGGCCATAGCCTGGTGTGCATTATGGCTGCGGGCATCGTGGTCCGCGGCGTCGCTTCCCACCTTAAGGGCAAGGACCGGGACCCCGCCGTGGTAGTGGTGGATGAGAAAGGCCGGTTTGCGGTGAGTCTCCTCTCCGGCCACCTGGGGGGCGCCAACGACCTGGCCCGCCAGGTGGCCCAGGTCCTGGGGGGCGTCCCGGTGATAACCACCGCCACTGATGTGCAAGGTCTTCCTGCCCTGGATGCGCTGGCCTCATTTGGCTTTCTCAAGTTCATCTTTTGGGGTTTTCGCGGTTTTCTTCGTGTAGCCCTGAAAAAGGATTATCAGATTTCCCTCGTCAAAACAGCAAAAAACTCGAAAAATATTGCTTTGATATTCAA
>JAQVHY010000122.1 GCA_028695935.1 Desulfobacca sp. | reverse complement strand
TCTGGCAGAGGGCCGAATATAAGGTGTCCATGATCAGGGTGCTTTTCCCCGATCCCGACACCCCGGTCACACAGGTCAACACCCCCAGCGGAATGGCGACCGTCAGATCTTTTAGATTATGGCCGCAGGCTCCTTCCAGCTCCAGATAGCCCTTGGGAGTCCGACGCTGGCCGGGGACCGAGATGGCCCGCGCGCCGGAAAGGTAAAGCCCGGTCAGGGATTGTTGATCCTGACTCAATCGGTAAGGCGAACCGCTGAACACCACCTTGCCGCCCTGGTTGCCGGCCCCCGGCCCCATGTCCACCACAAAATCGGCGCTGCGGATGGTGTCGGCGTCATGTTCCACCACAATTACGGTATTGCCCAGATCGCGTAGGGTTTTGAGGGTCTGGAGCAGTCGCAGATTGTCCCGTTGGTGCAGGCCAATACTGGGTTCATCCAGGATATAGAGCACTCCCATGAGCTTGGAGCCGATCTGGGTGGCCAACCGGATGCGCTGCGCCTCACCCCCGGAGAGGCTGGCGGTGGTGCGGTTCAGGGTCAGATAATCCAGTCCGACATCTAATAAAAATCCCAAACGCTCGGTAATCTCCTTCAGAATCCGGCGACCGATGGCCATTTGCTGCCAGGATAGTTGCAGACGATCAAACCAGGACTTGGCCTGTCCCACGGTATAGCCGGTAATTTGATGGATATTGACGCCGTCGATCCGGACCGCCAGGGCCTCCTTACGGAGCCGCGCGCCGCCACAGGCCGGGCAGGGCTGGACGGTCATGAAGCGCTCGATTTCCTCTCGGATCAGCGCCGAATCCGTCTCCCGATAGCGACGCTGCAAATTGTTGACCACTCCTTCAAAGGGGCGCGGCTCGAAGACCCGGCGGCCCTGGCGTTCGAAAAAGAAGTTGATCCGTTCTGCACCCGAGCCGTACAACAGGACCTGTTGCACCTGGGGGAGCAGCTCTTGAAACGGGGTGCGAATGGAGAAATGATAGTGGTCTTCCAGGGCTTCGAAAATATGGCGTTGATGAACCGAATTGCGGTTGGCCCAGGGCAGGATCGCCCCTTCTCGGATGCTGAGCTCCGGATCCGGGACTATCAGTTCCGGGTCGATGACCAATTGGGTTCCCAAGCCACTACATTCAACACAGGCTCCCTGGGGGCTGTTGAAGGAGAACATCTGGGGCGTCAGTTCCGGGTAACTGAGGCCACAGGCTTCGCAGGCAAATCTCTGGCTGAACAACAGCTCCGAGCCGCCCACCACATCGACTTTGACCACGCCATCGGACAGGCCCCCGGCCAGTTCCAGAGAATCGGTAAGCCGGGGTTCCAGACCTTCTTTAATGATCAGTCGGTCGATTACCACGTCAATGGTGTGGCGCTTATTTTTATCCAGACTCAGAGGTTCATCCAGATCAACCAGGTTTCCGTCCACCCGAATGCGGGTATAACCTTCCTGGCGCAAGCGCTGCAACAACTTGTGATGCTCGCCCTTACGGTTTACTATTACCGGGGCTAGGATGGTAATCCGGCTGCCCATGGGTAGGCTCATCAGGTGGTCCACCATCTGCGGGATACTCTGGGAGGCGATCGGGCGGCCACACTGATAGCAATAAGGGGTGCCTAAGCGGGCAAATAGTAAACGCAGGTAATCGTAAATCTCGGTGGCGGTGGCGACGATGGAACGGGGGTTTTGACTGGCCCGCCGCTGCTCGATGGCAATGGCCGGGGACAGGCCTTCGATAAAATCGACATCCGGCTTATCCATCAGTTCCAGGAACTGGCGGGCATAGGCCGACAATGACTCCACATAACGCCGCTGGCCTTCGGCATAGATGGTGTCAAAGGCCAGAGTTGATTTTCCGGAACCACTGACGCCGGTGATGACGATCAATCTGTTCCGGGGTAGTTCCAAATCAATATTTTTAAGGTTGTGCTCGCGCGCCCCCTTAATGCGAATCTGGTCTATGGGCATGGTTTATAATTGATTAAGAAAAATAAATTTATCAGAATTAAATCATTAGATTATAAATTTGCGGAGGGGCCGGGGTCTAGTGGCAATCCCTAATCACTGCAATTAGCCGCCCAGTAGCATCAGGGCCGGGTCCTCCAGATGGTCAATAACCTGACGCAGAAAACGGGCCGCCTGGCCGCCGTCGATGACCCGATGGTCAAAAGTCAGTGCCAGTGGCAAGATCTGGCGAATCTGAACTTGGTCCTGGCACCAGCGGGGCAACTCCTGGCGACGGCCCACTCCCAGGATGCCCACCTCCGGGTAGTTCATGATCGGGGTGCCCCAGAGCCCCCCCACGGCCCCATAGTTGGTAATGGTAAAAGTTCCGCCCTGCAGATCCGCAATGTCGATGCTTCGATCCCGGGCCTGGGCCGCGAGCTGTTGAATTTCGCTGGCCAGTTCCAGGATGTTTTTATCCCCGGCATTCTTGATCACCGGCACCATAAGGCCCTCGGGGGTATCGGTGGCAATGCCGATATTGTAGTACTTCTTTAAGATAATCTCTTCGGCCTGGTCGTCCAGGGTGGCGTTTAAAAAAGGCTGGGCTTTTAAGGCCGGGATCACCGCCCGGATCACAAAGGGCAACAGGGTGAGATGGATGCCCCGGCTCTGGGCGATTTGCCGCTCGCGTTGTTTAAGGGCAAAAAGCTCCGTAATATCGGCTTCATCCATGGCCGTGACCGGCACCGTGGACTGAAAGGCGCGGCTGACGTTGCGGGCGACAGTCCGCCGCATGCCCTTAAAAGGCACATGTTCGATATAACCGTAGAGGTCATATTTGCGGACTTTGTGCACCGGTGGCGGGGTAGGGGCCGCGGCCTGCCGTACATCGGCTTCCAAAATGCGGTCTTCGGGACCGCTCCCCTTCACCTGGGTGAGATCAACACCCAGATCTTTGGCCAGCTTGCGGACTACCGGGGTGGCCAGCACTGCCTTTTTCGGCGTGGCCGGGGGTTCTGTCGGTTCGGGAGGCGCTTCTTCCAGTTCTCCGACTACCCCGACACCGGTCGGAGGTCCGGGGGCGGGCTGCTCACCCGGCTCGCCCAGAATCACAAAGACTTCCCCGACCTCAATAGTCGCGCCCTCGGCAAACAAAAGCTTTAACACCACTCCATCCTGGGGGGCGGGAATTTCTACCACCGCTTTGTCGGTTTCGACCCGTGCCAATGGTTGTCCTTCCCGGACCTGGTCCCCTTCCTTAACCAACCAGGCCAGCAGTTCCCCTTCGGTCAAACCTTCCCCGACATCGGGCAATTTAAATTCCAGCGGCACGTCAATCTCCGATTTTAAGGTTACCTTTCTTACAGGGGTTCCAGTTTAAGAGAACCAAGATCAGTGTCACGAACGCCCGCTGTGGTCCTACCCCTTAATAATGCTATGCAAAAATCGGGGGGCCAGGGCATAGCGCACCCGGTTGGCCTTTTCTTCATTATGCCGCAAGATTTCATGTTGCAACAACAGGCTCAGATAGAGCCAGGCAGTCTTTTTGTTTAAGCGAAAATAGGTCTCAAAATCGAGCAATCGGAACCAGCATCCCTGGGTATGAGTCAGAAAATCGGTTAAGCCGTCGATTGTCAGCTTACGGTTGCCGCGTTGTGGTAAGGGAACCGCGGCCAGGGCTTCCCGCAAGGGGTTGGTTTGGGGTGTTTGGGAAGCTAGGGGCGCGGGGGCGGGCCTCTGGGTGATCGACTCCGGTTCTAGCCGGGCCGGGCTCAGGGACAACCAGCCACCTCTAATTTGCGCAAAATAGTTGGTCATTTGTTCTTCAATCAGGCTCATCAAGCGAAAAAATTGTGACAGGGTGATCTCCCCGGCCAGGCGTTGCACCAAGAAATTTTTTACCTGTTGTTTGACAAATCTGGTCCGTTCGTGATTATTGACCGGTAAGCCTTCGGCCTCGATCATCACCTGAAAAAACATCCCGGCGACCAGGGTGGTATCCAGGGCCTGATCCCGGGGACGGTGATGGGCCCGGCCCCCTTCTCGGACCCGGAATTTGCTTTGGGTCACGGCCCAGCGGGCAAAATCAGCCTCAAATTTTGACAATTCTGCCGGTGCCAGGAATTCTACCGCGGCCCGGCTTAAGTTACGAACGGTTTTAAGGCGCGCTTCCTCCGTGATCATTTTACCCCTCCCTAGGTAAAGAAGCCCACTTCATCAAAGATCGCCGCCTATTTGGTCGCGGTCCCGGAATTTCCCCCTGTTAAAACCTCTGTTGAGTTGGATGGTTCAGGAAAGTTTTTACCTTCAGGTAACGAATCCTCAAACTTAATGATAGATTAAAAACAGTTCTAGAGCAAGAGCCGAAAGAACCACCTTGGTTAAACCGCCGGAGAAAACCCCAAGAGCCTCATTTGCGGCCAATCATCAGGTAAAGGCCGACGAAAATCAAGACTGAGGCCACAATCGTGCCCCATTTTTGCATAGCCAATGCCTGTGAGCTCATTTTGACCTGACGCCGCCGGAAAGACCGCCGTTGAAAATTATTGACGAGCAAGATAATCATGCCGATCAGGGCCAGCAGCGACCCCAGATGTGATTTGTCCATGTCATCCTTTCTAAAAATGTATAGGGGATGAAATCGTTATTTTCATAATTCCCTAAGAAAATCTTTAAAACTGAGAAGTCAGGGCCGACCCGCAGACGCCGCAGCGCCGACAGACCTTAGGGTCGCAAGGCGGGGTCTGTTTGCCGGCCAGGGCCAGTTGATACTCCTCCCATAGATAAGATTTGTGCAGCCCATGATCAATAAAATCCCACGGGAACAATTCTTCTGGGTCCCGGAGGCGGAGTACGAAGAAGTCCGGGTTAAGCGGGCTATGGCGGAAGGCCTGGTTCCAGTTCCCGCCGGCCTGGTGGGCGGCCAGGAGCATCAGGCCGACCCGCCGATCGCCCCGGGCCAGCAGGGCCTGAATATAGGCCCATTTGGGCAGGTCGGCATGAACCCGCACCTGGGGACTGCCCTTGAGTTCGCGTTTGACCAGTTTGATCCGGTCTTTGAGTTCCGGCAGGTCGAGGAACGGCACCCATTGAAACGGGGTGAACGGTTTGGGAACAAAGGAGTGCAGGCTGACCGTCAGGCTGGCTAGCCCCTTACGGCCCCGGCCGGATTTAGTTACGGCATGCCTAAGGCGTTTCACCAACCGGGCCATGTCCCGCACTTCCTCCCTGGTTTCGGTGGGCAGTCCCACCATAAAGTAGAGGCGCAGATTAGGGATCCCGGCCTGATGCAAATTTACTACCGCGGCGTTAAGCTCCGCTTCGGTAAGTCCTTTATTGATCACTCGGCGTAATCGCTCACTCCCTGCTTCCGGGGCTAAAGCAACGGTTTTAACCCCTCCCTGGGCCAGCAGATCAAACAGTTCCCGATCCGCGGAATCGGCCCGGATCGAACTGATGCCCAATTGCCCCCCGGCTGCTACTACTTGCTGACAGAGTTCGTGAATGGCGGGATGATCAGAAACCGCGGCCCCCACCAGGCCGATTTTGTGGCGCTGCTCCAGGCCGAGGTCAATCTGACGGCTCAATTCCGCCAGAGATCGTTGCCGCGGCGGTCGGTAAATAAAACCGGCGGCACAGAAACGGCAGCCGCGGCCACAACCCCGGCTGACCTCCACCAGGAACATCTGGCCGAACTCAGTACCCGGGGCCAGCAACTGGCTATGGCAGGGACAAGCCTCCAGATCGGGCGGATGCTGGGCCATTACTTTAGGCGGGTAGCCCGGGGCCGGAATGAAATCCGCCAAGGTGCCATCGTCATGATAAGTCGGCTGATAGCCGGACGGAACGTAGGCTCCGGGCTGGTTGGCCGCCAAGGCCTTTAGCACCTGACGACGGTCCGGGCTGGATTTTAAATTACTGGCCAGGAAATGAAAGAAATTTTCCACCTGACCTTCCGCTTCTCCCAGAAAAAAGGCATCCATAAAGGGCGCCAGAGGTTCGGGATTGAGAAAAGTGGTTACCCCGCCCGCTAAGATAAGCGGGAAGTTGGGCCCGCGTTGGTCAGCCAACAGGGGAATATGGGCCTGATCCAGAATTTTTAAAACCTGGGGATAATCAGCCTCATAGGGGAGCGCGAAGGCCAGCGCGGCAAAATCGCGCAGGGGCCGCTGCGATTCCAGCGACAGGATGGGGGTGCCGGTGCGCTGATATTCCGGCCATAAATCCCACGGGGGCAAGAAGGCCCGTTCACAGGTTAGATCGGGGTGATCGTTCAACCGCCGGTAAACGGCCTGGAACCCCAGATTGCTCATGCCTACTTGGTAAAGGTTGGGATAGACCAGGGCTAGCGGCCAACGATGGCCCCATTCCCGGATAATCGCCCCTTGTTCCTGATCTAGCAGGTATTTCAGGTGGGCTATGATTTTTCTGGACATTTAACTAAGGGGGGCCATTAGGGGGCGGCAGGCAGTGGCCCTGAAGCTTCCGCCCCTCCAGATTTAGGCTCAATCGGCCTGTTGTCGCATAAAAGTAGGGATGTCTAGCTCATCTTCCTCGTAGTGCAGATCCGGGTGAACCACGTTTTTTTTATTAGCCACCAGCTCCAGATTAGTCCTTTTATGGCTATCTCCCCGGGTCATTTCCCGGAGCCGCGAAATATCGTCTTCTTGGCGAATTATAGTAGGTATTTCAAGTTCTTCGGGAGTGGCTGCTTGAACTCGGGTGGCCCGCTGGGGTTTTTCCGGTTCAGATTTTTTGCCGATGCCGGTGCCAATGACCGTAACCCGGGTTTCATCTTGCAGGCTTTCATCCACTACCCAACCGAAAATAATGTTGGCATCCTCGTGGGCCTCTTCCTGAATCAGGGAGCAGGCATCACGGAGTTCATCCAGCGAGAAGTCCAGACCGCTGGTAATATTGATCAGGATGCCCCGCGCGCCCCGCAGGGTCAGGTCTTCCAACAAGGGGCTGGAGATGGCTTTCTGGGCGGCTTCTACGGCCCGATTGCTGCCGCTGGCAATGCCGGTGCCCATCAGGGCCATGCCCATCTCACTCATGATGCTGCGCACATCCGCAAAATCGACATTGATATGGCCGGTGACCATGATCAGGTCGGAAATGCCTTTGACCGCATAGAGCAGCACTTCGTTAGCCCGGGCAAAGGTTTCTAATCCCGGAGTTTTCTTGGTGTCCAGGCTGAGCAACCGGTCGTTGGGAATGGTGATCAGGGTATCAACGGCTTTTTTTAACTCATCAATGCCAGTCTCGGCCTGGCGCATCCGGCGCTTGCCCTCAAAGAAGAACGGTTTGGTCACCACCGCCACGGTCAGGGCGCCGATGTCTTTGCTGATCTCAGCCACAATAGGGGCCCCGCCGGTACCGGTACCGCCGCCCAGACCCGCGGCAATGAAGACCATGTCGGCGCCTTTGAGGATCTCGCGCAGGCGATCGGCATCTTCCAGGGTGGCGTCCCGGCCCATTTCCGGATCGCCCCCGGCCCCCAGGCCCCGAGTCAGAGCCTGCCCCAATTGAATCTTGAGGGGCGCCAGGCTCTTTTCCAGAGTTTGGGCGTCAGTATTAGCGGCAATAAAATCCACCCCTTGCATTTCTGCTCGAATCATGTCATCGACGGCGTTGCCGCCGCCGCCCCCGATCCCCAGAACCTTGATTTTAGCTGAGGACTCCGTCTCCACCAGTTGAATATTCATACCCATGTTTCTCCCTCCCAACTGCTTCTAAATAAAAAGTTAGATAACCTCTTTGAACCATTTTTTCATCCGATTCAGGACCCGATAAAAGATATTTTGGTCCCGAATGCGAAAGGAGTCGCGACTGCGCGGGCTTCGGGACCGAGCCCCATACAGCACCAGACCTACCGCGGTGGCAAAGGCCGGATTGTTGATCACATCGGTAAGTCCCCCGACCCCGATAGGATAGCCCCTCCTGGTCGGTAGACCGAAGATATCATCCGCCAGCTCAGGCAATCCTACCAACAAGGAAGAGCCGCCGGTGATTGCCACCCCGGAGATCATCGGGATGGCAAAACCAGATCGGATAATCTCTTTATGAATGAGCTCCATAATCTCTTTGGCCCGAAGATGGATGATCTCGGCCAGGATGCCCCGAGATAGACTCCGGGATTTACGGCCGCCTAATCCCGGCACCTCAATCTGTTCCTCCCGGTCTTCCAGAGTGGTCAGACAACAGCCCCAGGTCTGCTTTAATTTTTCGGCTTCAGGTAGTGAGGTCTGGAGACCGACGGCGATATCATTGGTCAGATTGTTGCCTCCCAGGGCCAGGACCGCGCTATGTTTAATCGAGTTGTTAGAGAAAATCGCCAGGTCCGTAGTGCCGCCGCCGAAATCGATCAGGGCCACCCCCAGCTCTTTTTCCTCGTCCGTGAGCACTGCGTCCCCGGAAGCCAGGCTTTGCAGCACGATATCCGAGACATCCAGTCCGGCCTTGTTACAGCATTTAATTATATTACTGACCGCGGTGACCGCGCCGGTGACAATGTGAACCCTGGCCTCCAACCGCACCCCGTGAATGCCGATCGGGTCATTAATGCCATCCTGGCCATCAACAATATATTCTTGGGGCAAGATATGAATCACTTCCCGATCCAGGGGAATGGCCATGGCTTTGGCGGCATCAATGACCCGGGTAACATCGGCCTGGGTGACCTCCCGGCTTTTGACCGCGATCAGTCCCTGACTGTTGAACCCCTTGATATGGCCCCCGGCAATGCCAGCAAATACGGAGCGGATCTCGCAGCCCGCCATCAGTTCGGCTTCTTCTACAGCCTTACGTATGGACTTAACCGTATTTTCAATGTTGACTACTACCCCTTTGCGCAATCCCTGGGAGGGATGGGTGCCAACTCCGACAATTTCCACTGAAGTGTCCGCGATTTCCCCCACCACTGCGCAGATTTTAGTAGTCCCAATATCTAATCCAACAATCAACTCCTGGCTCACGTTCTCTCCTTAAGGGGATGCCAGGTCGAGTTTTTTAAAACTTACCAAGACCTGGTGGGGATAGTTTAAATTGATTCTGGCCACCCGCTGAATTTCCCCCGTTCTTTGCAAAGTAGGTAATAAGCGCTGAAAATTGGCCAATTTCTGATGATGTCCCTGGAATCCGATATCTATTCCCACACCTAGGCCAATGGTGTACAGGGTAAGACCCCGTTCCGGGTCAACATGGATTTCGGCGATGTTATCAAAATTCAGGGGAGCCGGAGTTTGCTTCAGAAGTCCGATTAAGTCAACAATTTTAGTTAACAACGGGGAAAGCTGATCACCGGCCCGCTGAAAATGCTCCGAAGTCAGTCCGGTAATCACCGGCAGATCATGAGAATCCGCCGGCTCCAGAGATTTGAATAACACCCCCTGATGGTTCATATAATAAAAGTGATCCAGATGGACAATGGCCAGGGGATGCTGCTCCTTAATCATCAGGGTGAGGCGGTCGGGCCATTGTCGGATGAGTTCCGCCCGCCTGATCCAGGGGTTTTGATGCAGCGCCTGTTCGATCTCTAGCGGCTTAAGGGCCAACAAACTAATTCCCGGGCGTAATTGGGCAATTTCCAAAACTTGCGTAGAAGTTAGCCGTTCCAGGCCCTGGAGGCAAATATGACTGGCATCTTTGATACAAAAGTACGGCGAGGTCAGGCAATACTGATAACCGACTACCAACAGCAGGCTAACCGAGGCCAGGATGGTGATGGCCGTGAATAGATAACATCCATAGGCCAAGCCTTTTTTAAGGGCTTCCCAGGAGCGCGGCGGACGGCGATAGGTGTTTGACCTCCGAGTCGAGCGGATTTTTTTCGCGCGCGGTGCCGACCTAAGCGATGACAGGCGATGAGTCGGGGACCGCGAGGTGGAATAGCGATTCATTTAATGAACCTTTCCAACTTGAGAAGTCTGGGGAAGGTCAGGAGAAGACGGTCGCAAAGGTTGCGATTTTAGACGGCTTAGCAGTTCTTCCCCGGTTTTCCAGATATCTCCGGCACCCATGGTGACCACTACATCTCCAGGATAGAGACTGTCCCATAACTGGTCAGTCAACTCCGACTGGTTTTCGACATAATACACCTGCCGGTGACCGTTCTGTCTGACGCCCTTAAATAGACAATGTCCGGAAACATCCGGGATCACTCGCTCTCCTGCCCCATAGATTTCGGTCAG
>JAQVHY010000121.1 GCA_028695935.1 Desulfobacca sp. | reverse complement strand
TTTTCCACCGCGGGAATATATTGTTTGGGAATGACCCCGCCGACGATTTTATCGACAAATTCAAAACCGCCGCCCCGCGGCAGGGGTTCCAGTTCCAGCCAGGTATCGCCATATTGTCCCCGGCCGCCGGATTGCCGTTTATATTTACCCTGCACCTTGGTGGTCCCCTTGATGGTCTCTCGATAAGGGACCCTGGGGGTTTTGAGATTGACCTCGACCCCGAACTTGCGTTTCATCTTCTCCACGGTGGCTTCGATATGGACCTGTCCCATGCCTGATAGCAGGATCTCTTTGGTTTCCGAGTTGCGGGTAACCTTAAGGGAGGGATCTTCCTCTAACAGGCGGGCCAGCGAGGAAAAAACCTTTTCTTCATCGCCCCGGCTTTTGGGTTCCACCGCAAAGGTGATCACCGGTTTGGACGTTTCGGGCACCGGCAGGATTATGGGCTGGCTCTCATCGGTCAGCGTGTCGCCAGTAACCGTCTCCTTAAGTTTGGCGACGGCCGCAATAGTTCCCGGCCCGGCGCTTTCCACCGCCTTCTGGCCTTTACCCTCCAATTGAAAAAGCTGGCCCAGGCGTTCGCTGATTTCTTTATGGGCATTCCAGACGGTGGAATCAGGCTTCACGGTCCCGGAGTAAATCCGAAAAATCGATAACCGGCCCGCATAAGGATCCGCGATGGTCTTAAAAACATAGGCCGCCAGCGGACCCTCGGCCTCCGGTGTCAGGCTGACCTCGGCTCCGGTTTTGACATTCTGCCCGGTTATCGCTCCCCGATCGGCCGGAGATGGCAGGTATGAATTGAGGGCGTCCATTAACAGAGAAGTTCCTTGGTTCTTCAAGGCCGAGCCAAAGAGCACCGGTACGATGTTACCGGCCAGAGTCCCGGCCCTGAGGCCCTGAAAGATTTCTTCTGGACTGAGCTGCTCTTCTTCCAAGAACTTTTCGATCAAGGCGTCATCGCTCTCCGCGGCAAAGTTGAGCAGATCCAAACGCTGGGCCTCGACTTCATCGGCCAACTCCGGGGGAATTTCCCCGTCTTCTAGCTTGCCGCTGCCGTCGCCCTTAAAATTAAAGGCCTTGAGACTGATCAGATCTACCACGCCTCTAAAATCAGCTTCCTGACCGATAGGGATCTGTAACGGCACCGGCTGGATCTGGAGAACATCCTTGATCTCCCCCAACACCCGGCGATAATCGGCTAATTCGCGATCGAGCTTATTGATAAAAATCACCCGCGGTAGTTGATGCTGATTGGCAAAATTCCAGACTTTTTCCGTACCGACCTTGACACCATCCACGGCATCGATAATTACTAAAGCCCCATCCACCACCCAGAGCGCGGCTCGGGTTTCCGCCAGAAAATTATCATCTCCGGGGCTATCAATTAGGTAAATCGAATGTTTCTTCCAATCGTAATGGTGACAGGCCGAAGAAATAGAAATCTGACGCTTAATTTCTTCCGGCTCATAGTCCAGGATGGAACTGCCATCATCTACTTTACCGAGCCGGGTGGTCGCCCCGGCCATAAATAATAAGGCCTCGGCCAGCGAGGTCTTGCCTGAGCCACTATGGCCGATCAGGGCTAAATTGCGGAAATTATCTAGTTTGCCAGCCATGCAAATCTCCCTTCCCTATTTTCATCTTCTCCAAAAGCCGACGGGCGCATACTTGCTAATTTAGAGATAGAATTTAATTACTATCAGATTAATTCTGATCTTTCAATATTGATTAGATTGATTTGTTATGGCCCCGTCAATTTGTCATCCTTTATTATACCCCTAAGTCCCTTGGATCTGATAAGCGATCCCCCCATACCTGGGCCGGGGCTGGGGAAGCAAGGGAATGTCAAAATAATTATACAGGTTATATCTGGGACACCATACTAGCGCGGGGTCTGATATGGGGAGACGTGGCAGGACTGTCAGGGTCAATGGCAAGGAACCGCAAGGCTAGCCGTAGATGGTGGAAAATCCAGGTGAGGATCAAGGCGCTGGCGTACGCCGCTCACAATCGCGGTTTAGCCTGGAAAGCTTTAACAAACACCGGGCCTAGGCGCAGGGCCAGGCGTCTCGTCGCTCAGGCCGCCACCGAGCAGGGGTCCTAGATTAACTTCTCGGTAGCGGCCCACTAAGGAATTTATTGCTACCGCAGTTAGATCCAGCCTCGCAGTTTCATCGCTTCGACGACCCGCTCAATTGCTACCACATAGGCTGCCTTACGCATATTAATACCGTATTTTTTGGAGGTTTCCAACACTTCATGATAGGCTCTGGTCATCTTGGTGTCGAGCTTTTGACGGACCTCATCCTCATCCCAATAGTACATGTAAGCATTTTGGACCATCTCAAAATAGGACACTGTCACGCCGCCGGCATTGCACAAGAAATCAGGGATAACGTGAACGCCTTTATGGTAAAGGATTTCGTCGGCCTCCGGGGTAGTAGGACCGTTGGCCAGCTCCACGATGATCTTGGCCTTGATCTTGTCGGCGTTCTTCTCGGTAACCGTATTCTCTAAGGCGGCCAGCACCAATATGTCGGTATCCATGGCCAACAGCTCGTCATTGGTCATGCATTCCGTGCCGTTACAGTACAGGACTGAGGAGGTTTGGAGTTTGTGCTGCTGGAGGTCAAAGACGCAAATGCCTTCCTGACAACATACGGCACCGCTGGAATCACACACGGCCAGGATTTTGGTGCCAAACATCGATTCGGCCAGCGAGGCGGCGTAGCCCCCGGCATTGCCAAACCCTTGGATGACCATGGTCGCCTGCTTCAGATCAATACCCACCTCCCGAGCCGCTTCCCGCAGGGTGATCATTCCGCCTCGGGCGGTAGCATCCCCGCGCCCCGGGGAGCCGCCGAGCTGTAGGGGTTTGCCAGTGATCACCCCAAACTTGTGGGTGCCGACGATGGACGAATACTCATCCGCCATCCAGGCCATGACCTGGGGATTGGTGTAGACATCCGGGGCCGGGACATCTTTGTCCGGCCCGATAAAAGGGCTAATCGCTCGAATATAGGCCCGACTGATGCGCTCCAATTCCCTTTGGGATAATTCCTTGGGGTTGCAGATTACTCCGCCTTTGCCCCCACCCAGGGGCAGATCGAGGAGAGAGCACTTCCAGGTCATCCAGGCGGCCAGGGCCCGGACCGTGTCTATGGTCTCCTCGGGATGAAAACGGATGCCGCCCTTCGTGGGACCCTTGGCATCATTGTAATGAACCCGATAGCCTTCAAACAACCTAATGGTGCCATTATCCATATGAACCGGAAAGGTGACGTGAAATTCCCGCATGGGGTGCAGCAGCAACTCCCGGGCGCAAGGTTCCAGACCCAAGATGTTGGCACAATCATTGATTTGCCGTTGGGCGATACGGAACGGGTTATGATCAGTTTGATGATCATCCGTTATCTTTCTTAGCTCTTCCAGTTCAATAAAATTTTCCGCCGATTTTCCCTTGACTTCGGCGGTAGCCGCGTAACCGCTCATATGTTTGCCTCCAAACTAAGCTTTTCGTTCCACAAAACCTTTGGTATAGTCGAGATAATGTTTTAAGAGCCACAATTTTTCCAAGAACTCGGCCCAGCCACACTTGGGACCCTTCCCCGCCTGGGGCAGAACTACGGTGCCGTTGGTTACCGTGCCCATCAGCTCCTGCCAGATCTCGGCCCAGGTTAATTGGGCGTCCTTCAACAGACCGGCTGTAACGGTTTGCAATAGCTTGATCCGTTCTTCGGGGGCGAGAATTCGGCGCGGTTCGGGCGGTTGGTCTCTTCTCACCACTCTGAGTTTTTCAGACATGCCTTATCCTCTCTTTAATTCTGCCTTATTGCTCTAAAGAACCTTCGCAGAGCCTCTTGGCATAGTCGATGTAAGTCCCCAGGAAATGGAGTTTTTCGTAGAATGCCGCCCAGCCGCCCACCGGGATCTGACTGGCTGCTGCCGGGCTGTCGTCCAAAATCTCCTCCCAGGAGCGGGGGTCTTGACAGGCCTCCCAAATTTCTCTCCACATCTGCAGGGCGTCGTTCATCACCCCCGCCGCTACCCCTCGGAAATGGCGCAGTCTGGCGTTGGTGAGCTCGATTTCCTGCCAGGCGATGTCATCATGGGGGTGACATGGGCGTGCTAAGTTTTTGGGTCTATTAGCCATTAGTGCTGCCTTTGGTTTGGGATGTCCGTTTTTACAGGCCAACACCTGTCTTTCTTAGGCAAAAATCATGCCGGTTCCTGGTTAGAAGCCTAGAATTAGCTAATACAGCGATTTGTATAGCTATTTTATTAAGATTTAGGCCAGGCCGATAGCAGCCGGCTGACATCAGCCTGGGCTAGAGTAACAGGCCTAAACCGTAAGCCGGCCTAAAAACCCCGGAAAACCGCGTTTGGCCCGCTGATCCCAGGTTGTGCACATCCTGAACAGCTAGTGATGAATTATCAGCAGATTAACAAAAGGTTTATTTAATGCGGAGCTAGTTCTTTAGGAGGGTAAGGGTGGCTTATGATTGGCGTCCGCGTTATCCGGTTTGGAGGTCGGCGCTGCCATCTCAGTGTGGAGATTAAATTTTTTTATCCGATGGCGCAGCGTATTCCGGCTGATCCCCAGCATCTTGGCGGCCTTTACCTGGTTATCACCGCATTGCCTTAAAACCTTGGCGATCAGGGCCTTTTCGATCAGGTCAACGACGTTGGCATGGGTCTTCTCGGCGAACAGTCTGAGGATATCCGGTAGCAGTTCGTCAAGCTGTTTGTCGATATTGGCCATTAACTTATCCTGAGGAGTGCCGTGCCAATCGCATGGTTCCGAATCAAGTTTTAGTTGGTCAGCGGAAATGACATTTCCCGCCGAGAGCAACACCGCCCGGCGCAGCGTATTTTCCAGTTCTCGGACATTACCGGGCCAACAATGAGCCCCGAGCTTGTCCATCGCCGCATCGGCCACATAACGGATATGGGTGTGGTACTCCTCATTAAAGCGATTTAAGAAATACTCCACCAACGCCGGAATATCATCTAGACGTTCCCTTAACGGCGGCAACTGGATGGTAATAACGTTAAGTCTCCAGAACAGGTCTTCTCGGAAGCGGCCCTGTTCCACTTCTTTTTCCAGGTTTTTATTGGTAGCGGCAATGATTCGGACATCGACCTTGAGATTTTTCTGGCCCCCCAGTCGTTCAAATTCACCATATTGCAACACCCGTAACACCTTGGCCTGGGTTGACAGCGGCAAGTCACCGATTTCATCAAAAAATATGGTGCCGCCCTGACATCTCTCGAACTTGCCGAGGTGGGTGCGTTCCGCGCCCGTAAAGGCCCCGCGTTCATAGCCGAACAGTTCTGATTCAAACAGCGTCTCGGGTATGGTGGCGCAGTTGACTGCCAAAAACGGTTTATCTTGCCGATGGCTATGGTGATAGATGGCCCGGGCCACCAACTCTTTCCCGGTACCGCTTTCGCCGGTAATGAGCACGGTTACATCTCTATCGGCTACCTGACCGATAAGCTTGTATACCTCCTGCATCCGTCGATGGTGGCCGACGATATTGACCATGGGCTTCTGGGGGCTGACCGGCTGGCCCCGCGGGCCAGGAAAACCTACTACCTCCTTCATGAGGCGATTGACTTCGAGCGCGTCTTCGGCGATGCGTTGCAATTCGGCTCTATCAAAGGGTTTCAACAGATAGTCGTACGCGCCCAGCTTCATGGCCTCGATCGCGGTATCGGTGGTGCCATAGGCCGTCATGATGATCACCGGGGTTTTTACCTGCAAGCGACGGATTTCTTTCAGGGTATCCAGGCCGTTTAAGCCCGACATCTTGTAATCCAGCAGAATCAGATCAAACGGCTGGCGGGCGATAATCTCCAGGGCGGCTTGGCCACTATGGCAGGATTGGGCACCATATCCCTGCTTCTCGAAGAAGCGCTGCAAAAAGTGAATCAGGCCCTCGTCATCGTCAACTATCAGTATCTTTTCCAACTTCACCACTCGGTTGAGTCGTCTCTAGGGGAATTAGTATCGCAAAACTCGTTCCTTCCCCAACAGTGCTTTCCACTAAAATATCCCCGCCGTGCCGGTGAATGGTACTATAGACAATGGCCAACCCGAGCCCGGCGCCGGTGGCCTTGGTAGTGAAAAACGGGTCGAACAGCTTCGGCAGGTTCTCTGCGGTTATACCGGGCCCGGTGTCCTTGATCTCCAGGCGCACACATCGCCGCGGCCCGGCGTTGGTCGGCAACTCTCCGCGGCCGGCGCTAATGGTCAGTCGTCCCCGATGCCTCACGGCTTCCAGGGCATTCACCATCAGATTCAGCAGCGCTTCTTCAAGTTGCTTCCGATCCCCCTGAATCATGGGCAGGTTGCCATCTAGGGACACTTGGATGATGGTTTCCTGTTGTTTAGCCCGGGGTCCGATCACCAGCAACGCCTCCTCTATCAGTTCCGCCACCGAGACCCAGGAGAAAATCGGCTCCTGGGGGCGGGCGAAGTCGAGAAAGCGGTTTATGGTGGCCTCCATCCGTCTTATCTGGTTCATGGCTACCATGAAATCTTCTTCATATTCCGGGGCAATGTTAATTTCGCTCTCGACCGATTCCAAAAACAATTTTAGCGAGGTCAGGGGAGTCCGGATTTCGTGAGCCACCCCGGAGGCCAACCGCCCCAGGGCGGCCAATTGTTGCGAACGGGCCGCGGCTAACTGGGTTTCCTTCAATTTTACATCGGTTTCCTCCAGTTCGGCCTCTTTTAAAATCATCCGCTGTTCGAGCTGGTGTTGCCGGTCCTGAAGCTGTCGGGCCATGTCGGCAAAGGCCCGTGAGAGCAAGCCGATTTCGTCAGCCCGATTGATCTCCAGTTGGGCCTGGTCGAATTTCCCCTGGGCTAGATTATCGGCCGCGGTGCTCAGCTTACGGATCGGTCTGACCACATAATGGGACAATAGACCCGCCAAGGAGAGCGCTCCCAAGGCAGCCAAGACAGCCACCAGGATCAGGTAATGCTGCAGCCGGTAAGCGCTGTGAAAGGCCTCATCCTTATCTTGTTCTACAACCAGCGTCCAATCGGTGCCCGCCACCTTGGCCGACGCCCCGATAACGGCGATGCCTCGATAATCAATGTAGATGCGGCGTTGCTGTCTGACGTTAAAGATGTTTTTAAAACTTTCCGATTGGGCGATATTTTCTGTGAGGATGCGGTTGGGCTCCTTATGAGCCAGAAAGGTCCCTTCCCGGTTCACCAGATAGCATTCTCCGGACTGCCCCAGAGAAACCTGCAAGACCATGGAAAGAATAATATTGGTCCCGACTTTGGCGCCCACCACGCCGGCTACGCGTCCGTCGGCAGCTACCAGCGGGACGGAGATCAGGAAAAAAGACTCCATTTGGCCAGGATTGAAATCGATATCGGACATATAGGACTTTCCCGCTGCCGAGTCCCGAAACCATTGTTCCAGATGGGGACGGTATTCTTTGGGCGAGCTGTTGTACAAGATGCTCCCGTCCACCGCTACTACAATAAATTCACTATATACTTTATAGCGCTCTCTGACCAGCTCCAGAAAAGGGGCAATCTGAGTGCGGTCTAAGGATCCTAAAATTGCCGAGTTGGCGACCACCTCCAGATCCGCCCGGCGCTCCAAAATCCATCTCTCTAATAACGCCGCCTTATCAGCCGCCACCTGTTCAATCTGGTTACGGACCATATTGAAGATGAGTTCTTCGGCGGTCTTGATCGCAAAGACGCCCATCACCCCCAGCGGCGCCAAGGCCAGCAGGACAAACAAGAGCATCAACTTCAGTTGCAGGTTAGTGAACACCAGCCGTTTTTTCAAGCCTGGGCCATCTCTTCCCGTATACTCCATTCGGCGATAAAATCCGCATCCGGCAGCAAACCCCATCCTGGATGACTAGCACCCCGGCACGGGCCGTATTTATCCTTAAAATCCTCCTATACTCTATAAATCGATATCACCACCATAGCATAAATTTTCAACAAAAACTATGGGGTTATGCACTTGCCCGCCAGATCCCGTTCAACCATTGGTCAATGATTGCCAGATGCGGTTCCAGCACCGGAAAAGACTGCACCGCCCGGGAGCCATAGACAAAAGGCTCCTGGTTCAAGGCCTTCCGAATGGTTTTCCGATCATGCCCGGTGTCCCGAGGCACTTCCCAAATACTCTTGCCATACACCCGGCAAACCGCCCGGATATATTCATACTGCTCCGTCCTGATCATCCTTCCTCTCCTGGTCCACCATATTGATGGCCTGGTGATACCAGAAGTTGATGTCAGGGGGGCATATTTGTATTATCAAAATCAGCCTTGGTGCTGGCGGCCGGGTACCCATGGGCGACCAGGCCCGCCGGGTTTCACTGATGCGGCCCAAGCGCCCCTCATCTTGAGCAAAGATTAAAACCATTCGATGATCTTCCGGGTCCCGGTCTGCCAATTTCTCCGCCACTAGTTCAGGGAGTTTTTTTAAAAACCTGCTGGCCAGTCTGTTGGACATCATTCCCGAGACCCTGTCGCGTATTCTGGCCGGGATGATCCGACAGGGGCTGATCGCGGCCGAAGGTCCCCGGATCCGGATCGTTGACCGCCAAGTCCTGCAAGCACTGGCAGTAGCTGAACGCCGCCTATCCTAGTCTAAAATCTGGACTCAGCGCCTGAGTATGAATAGATTAATCCCCGGATCTTCCAGCAGCAATTTCCAAAGCCCCGGTTCCCATCACCCGGTTCACGGCGCAGTCGCGCCCCCATGTGGCTGCTATTTTGGCAAAGGTTGATTTGATCCAGGAAACTGTAGAGGAGATTGCCGAATTGCTGGAAAATTGTGGGTAGAAGATAAAAACCTACTCACAAACCTACTCGCAAAATTGGCGGAAGTGCATGGGAATCGAACCCACCTGCCGCCTTACTCAGACGGCACACCGGATTTGAAGTCCGGGGGCCCCACCAGTGAGCCTTGCACTTCCTGAGCAAAAGTTATCTGTAATTGTAAGTGATTGGGCGGACGCCTGTCAACTGGTCAAATAATTTATTAGAATCTATTACGCGGGGGCCTGACCTAAAAAAAAGGGGCGGCGTCAGGACTCGCCCCCGGTTGGCCGGCTGGTGGTTTTTTGTTTTTATAAGGCGGCTTCTTGGAGTTCCACTTCTGCCTCGACCCGGTACGGCCGAGTGGCCGGACGGACCGGTAAGTTGACCACCGAGGCTTGGCGGCAATCTAATTGCTTTTTGCCATTTAACAGGGCTAAAAGCAGTCCCTCTTCTCGGCAGTGGCCGTGATGGGGGCAATTTTCTCGGGTTTTCTCAAAATAATGCAGCGGCGCCTGGCAGGTAAATTGACTGACATGGACACCCTCTGCGGCACCATTCTGGCAGTAGATCAGCTTCTTTCTGCCCTGCAGAATTTCGATCCCCAGTTGCAGGTCCGGGCAGTCCGCGCCAAAATGGGGGCACGAGGAGCAGTGTTCGTAAAATCTCAACGGCGCCTGGCAACCAAATTCCAGGGCATGAATGTATTTTGATCTATATTCTTTCATCTTAACCTCACTGTTCTGGGGTCCAATCCGTGGCCCGATATTTATCCCGGCTTTTTTATCTGGGGAACCCGGGAGGGCAGATTCTAACGGCAGTTATCTGCAGTTATTTATACTAAAGTTATTAGAAGATATAATTAGTCTCACTAATTGTCAAGAGAAAATTTTAGCCTCCGGGGAAATTGCTGGACCGAACTGCTACCTCACCTTGATCCACAACAGCCGGGCTACTGTAGTCCCGGGATTGCGCCACTGGGCCGGCATTTCGGAGGTCAGGTAGATCACATCGCCAGACCTTAAGGTGTAGACTGCCTTCTCTACTTTGACCTGCAATCTTCCCGACAGCAGATAGCCGATTTCATCGCCCTTATGGAAGAAGAAATGGGCCGGCAAGGTTTTTTGGGGAGGAATTTCAATCAGATATGGTTCAGCCTGGGGATCAAAATCTACCGGCGATAAGAGCCGGGCCTGAACCGCGCCCTCCGGCAAATCCGGGAGCTTGACCTCCACGGCCTCCGCCGGGGTAAAGATCAGACGTTTCTGGACCTCTTTCTGATCATGAAAGAAGGAGGAGACCTCTACCGACAGGACCTCGGCCATCTTCAACAGG
>JAQVHY010000120.1 GCA_028695935.1 Desulfobacca sp. | reverse complement strand
CTTTGGGGTCAAAATCCCCGACCACTACCAGGGTAGCATTATTAGGCTGATAATATTGTCGATAATGAGCCATAAAATCCTGGCGGGTCAAATTCTTGATATCATGCATCCAGCCGATTACCGGCCATTGATAAGGATGGGCCTTATAAGCCGCGGCCAGGGTTTCCTCGATTAAAAAACTGACCGGGTCGTCCTCGGTACGCAACCGGCGTTCCTCCAGCACCACCTGCTGTTCGGTGCGGAACAATTCCTCACTGACCATGAGGTTCTGCATCCGATCAGCCTCCATTTCCAGCCACATCCCTAAACTGGTCTTCGGACCGATCTCATAATAGGCGGTGTAATCCCGGGAAGTAAAGGCATTATCGCGGCCGCCGAACTTTTGCACTTGTCGGGAAAAGACCTTGGGGCCATACTTTTCGGTGCCCCGAAACATCAGGTGTTCGGTAAGATGTGACAGCCCGGTTTTGCCCAGCACTTCGTTCCGGGAACCCACCCGATACCAGATCTGGAGAGTGACTACAGGGGCCCGGTTTTCCGGCCAGAGCAGCACTTTTAAGCCATTATCCAGATCGACCTCTTGCACCCGGCCATAAAAATCAACGTCCGCAGCCCCGGAGCACCCGGCGCCCAAGAACCACAGACACAACAGCAGCATTAGGGGCAGATGTTTTTTAACCATGTTTTCCTTGGATATTTTTCCGCTTCCAAGCCGGCGTCCGGCGCAAAAAAGGCAAGACTACCAGGTTTGCAAAGACCGCCCCACTGAGATCCAGCAACACATCCCAGGGATTGGAAGTTCGGGTTTTTATAAAGGCCTGACTGCCCTCATCCACCAGCGCCACGACTAGAATGATCGTTAGTGATAACAGGCTAGCTGCCGTGGGGCTAAAGTCGAGGTGCCACCTGACGGTCCGCACCCAGACCATAAAGAGCAGGGCATATGCCGAAAAATGACCAAACTTGCGAAAATATACATGGATCAGATCGGCATCTTTTCTGGTCATGGCGGGAAACCAGCTTCGGACCAGATCCACGATCCAGTAGGTATGCCTGGTATCCCCCAACTCGCCGGAAAACAACAGAACTAATCCGGTCAATAAGAGCGGCGGCAGCCAGTAGTAACAGATCCTCATGAGATGAGGATTACCAAAGACATGAATAGTTGAAGCCTCAGCTTGATCTTTCTGGCCCTTAAAACCGACCGCCGGGACTTTGGCCGACTCCGATGCCAACCGACTGATCCTCCTGAATATCATCCCAGAATCGCGTCGATAAAGGCCTCGGCCTCAAAAGGACGCAACTCCTCCATACTTTCCCCCACCCCAATATAACGCAGCGGCAGGCCGGTTTCTTTCACTACTCCCAGGGCCACTCCACCCTTGGCAGTGCCATCCAACTTGGTGAGGATCAGTCCGGTCACTCCTAAAGCCTCATGGAACATCCGGGCCTGGCTGATGGCGTTCTGGCCGGTAGTGGCGTCCAAAACCAGATAGACCTCATGGGGAGCGCTAGGTATCTGGCGGGTAGCGGTCCGTTTGATCTTTTTCAGTTCTTCCATCAGGTTGACTTTGGTATGCAGCCGGCCCGCGGTATCGATGTAAACCATGTCCACCTGGCGAGACTGGGCCGCGGCCAGGCCGTCGAAGACCACCGCGGCCGGGTCGGAGCCGCTTTTTTGTTTGATGACCTCGGCCCCCACCCGCTGTCCCCAGATCTCTAACTGTTCGATGGCCGCCGCGCGAAAGGTGTCGGCCGCGACCAGCAACACCTTCCGGCCCGCCACCCGGTCATGATGGGCCAGCTTGGCAATGGTGGTGGTCTTACCGACGCCGTTCACTCCGATCACCATCACCACCCGGGGATGGCCATTGACCACCGGGTTTGACGCCGGGGTTTGCAACAGCGCCACCATTTCCGCCTTGAGGTGGGATTTGAGACGGCTGGGATCGCTCAGTTCCTTACGGCGTACCTTCTCGCGTACCGCGTCGATCAACGTCAGCGTGGTATCCACCCCTAAGTCCGCGGTGATTAACAACTCTTCCAGGTCTTCTAAGAGCTCGGCATCGATTACTTTTTTGCCCAGGAAAAGGCGATCCAAACCGTGGGCCAGGGCTTCCCGGGTCCGGCCCAACCGGTCCCGCAGGCGGCGAAACACCCCCTTTTTATCCGGGGCGGTCGTCTCTACCGCGGCCTCGGTCTCGGCCTCGGAAATCAGGGGCTCGGGTTCGGGTTCCAGGGGGCTGACCACAGCCGGTTCGGATATCGCCTCAGCCGGCAACTGGGCTGATGCCTCGGGGACGGTGGGTTCGGTAATCTCGCTCCGGGGCTCGGGTTCCGGCCCCGCTTCTGGACTGACTGGGTGGACTTTCTTTCTTCTAAACCAGCTTCGGCGACCGGTTTCGACCTCAGAATCCGCAACCGCAGTTGGAATTATAGTAAACTCCGCGACCGGCGGCGGTAGCTCAGGTGACGGCTCATCGGCAGCTACCGCGGCCCGGTCTGACTTAATCCCTTCCTCAAGTGGGCCTGAGTCCTCAGGGGTTTCAACCTCCGAAACGGCAGCCGCATCGGTCTCGGGCGCCGGAACCGCTTCGCCGCTAACATTGGCAGGTTTCTTTTTTTTAAACCACTTACGCATGCTGATTTAGCTGGTGCTGAAAATTATCTCCATAATTAAGTCCAAAAAAATTAATCTTTTATTAATATCACAGATTGACAAAAACTCCAATATCAAATTATCTGCCCCCTGGCTAATCATCCTGGCCCCGGCCCCTGACTGGCATTGCCGGTCATACCACCAGCGAGTTCTCTTTAAAATCGGTAAGAGTCGGATTAGGGCTAATGTATCGGACAAGATAAGACGAAATAAATAATAAGCATTACTTTTAAAATCACTTGCCGGGGAGAGTGATTTTCCTGTTCCTGAGGGGCTAACCACTTCTAGCCCTTGGACATTCCTTCACCACCAACGGGCGGCCTGGGGGCCAGAAAAAATCCAAACTTGAAGTTTCCCATCGAACCCTGGGTAAAATTGTTGTTCTTGATCGATAAATAATATTATATAATTTTTTATGAAAATATCTCGTTGCCACCTCCAATTTGAATTCCCCAAGGGTTTAATTCCTCAGGCGGGATCGCTTTGGCCCTTTAACAAGGCGGAAATTTTAGACTTTTGGTTGACCCCGGGCCGTTGGTTCTTAAAATTCGAATCAGAGGTGACTGATTCGCCCCATACTGATAAAGAGGTCTAACCATGGAAGGAAAGCCTAAACTTAATACCCAGCTCTGGGAAGCGCTTAGCCGCCTCACCAGCCCCGAGCATCTCGGCCTGATCTATGAACAATCGGACGAGATCCTGGAAGTGGTTATCCCCTTTCTACAATCGGGTTGGGAACGGGGTGAACAATGTCTCTATATCGTGGCGACGGGCGATGAGTCGAACGTTTTGAATGCCTTGCGGGAAGGTGGTCTGGAGGTTGACGCGGCCCTAGATACGGGCGCGTTGGTTTTGGCTTCGGCGGCTACAGTCGGTTACCAGGACGGCCATTTCGATCCGGACCGGATGATAGCTTTTCTGGAGGACGCGGCCACTGCGGCCCAGACGTCCGGATATAAGGCGCTGCGCATCACTGGTGAAATTTTCTGGGAAGCAAACAATAATCTGAAGAGTGAACGGCTACTGGCCTATCAAAACCGGCTTAACCGGTTTTTTGCCCACCATCAGGCCTTGGGAATTTTTTATTATCATCGTCGCCATTTCCCTCCGGAAATCTGGTTCAGCCTCATGGCTACTCATCCGCAAGTGATTTACCGGGGCCGGGTCTGTAAAAATATTTATTATGTCCCGCCCTCAGCTTTAGGGGAAATTAATGCGTTAGAGCGCCAGTTGGACTGTCTGCTTGACCATCTGAGCGATCAGGCGCAGGTGATCGAGAGTGTGGCTCCGACCGCAGACCTCCAACCCCGGTTATTGGATCATGTATCCGAGCACGTCTTATATCAGGACCTGGAACATCGGATTTTATGGGCCAACCGGGCCGCGGCGCAGTCCGTAGCTCTGACCCCAGAGCAATTAATTGGCCGTCATTGTTATGAATTATGGGGGGAGCAAGGCCAACCCTGTCCCGCCTGCCCGGTGGCCCAGGCCTATCAAACCGGCCGATCTCAAGAGGGGGAGAGAGTTTCTCAGGATGGCCGGGTGTGGCACATCCGAGGTTATCCGGTTCGCGATCACAGTGGCCAACTGATCGGTGCCATTGAAATCGCTTTGGATATCAGCCAACTCAAGCGTACTGAGTCGGCGCTGCAGGAAAAGGCCCTGCGCTACAGCACTCTGATGAACGCCTGTCGTGACGGTATTGCTATCATCCACGAGGACCACCACGTGTTGGAGGCCAACCAGCGCTTTGCCGAGATGCTGGGTTATAGTCTTGAGGAAGTGACCAACCTGCATTCCTGGGACTGGGAGGCCGTGATGACCAAGGCAGAGATCCTAGCCAAATTTCCGGATATTCCCAAAACCAGCATGATCTTCGAAACCCGCCATCGCCGCCAGGATGGTACGATATTTGACGTGGAGGTCAGCCTCAGCGGGGCAATGGTAGGCGACACCCCGATGGTATTTAACATCTCACGCGACATCACTGAACGCCGCCAGACTGAGAAGGCGCTACGGGAGAGTGAACAGCGATATCGGTTATTGGTGAATAATATTCCCGCTGTGGTTTTTAAAGGTTATCCGGATTGGTCGGTAGATTTTTTCGATGACAAGATCGAGGCCCTGACCGGCTACCCCAAAGCGGCATTCGATAACCGCAGACTAAAATGGTCTGATCTCATGTTAGAGGCAGATCAGCCGGAAGCCAAGAGAATCTTTATCCAAGCGCTCAAGACCAACCGGTTTTATATCCGGGAATATCGGATACAACATAAAGAAGGCCGGATTATCTGGATTCAGGCCCGCAGTCAGATCATCTGTGACCCGGATGGTAAGATCGACTATATCAGCGGCGTTTTTTTTGACATCACCGAGCGCAAAATCATTGAACAAGCTTTGCAGGCCAGCGAGGCCAAGTATCGCCAATTGGTGGAAAATGCCAACAGCATCATTTTGCGCATGGACCCCACCGGCAGGGTCACTTTTTTCAATGAATTTGCCCAAAGCTTCTTTGGCTACTCGGAGGAGGAGATTTTGGGCCGCAACGTCGTCGGCACCATAGTTCCCGAAATTGATACCACCGGCCATGATCAGATCCAGATGATTGCCGATATCGCGCAATACCCGCAGCACTATCTCAACAATGAAAATGAAAACATGCGCAAAAACGGCGAGCGGGTCTGGGTCGCCTGGACTAACAAGGCCATTTTAGACGACCAGGGACGGCTCACCGAAACCCTGTGTATCGGCAATGACATGTCCGAATATAAACGGGCCATGGAGGCCCTGCGGGAAAGTGAAGAGCGTTATCGCCTGTTGTTTAGCCATTCGCCGTTGGGCATCATGCACTTCAATCAGCAAGGGATTATTGTGGCCTGCAATGACAAATTTGTGGAAATCATGGGGTCCTCTAAACCAGCCATAATCGGGTTCAATATGTTAGAGTCAATTCGCGATGAAGCAATGCACGCCGCGGTTATGACTGCTTTAAGGGGGGAGTTAGGCCAGTATGAGGGAGATTATCTGTCGGTCACCGGCAATAAATTAACCCCTTTAAGGGCGTTATTCAGCCGAGTTAATACCGAAGCCGGGGAGTTTTTAGGGGGTTTGTGCATCATTGAGGACATCACCGAGCGCCGGCGAGCTGAAGCGGTTTTGCGAGAGAGCGAAGCCAAGTTTCGTAATCTTATTGATTATATTCCAGGGGTTTCTATCCAGGGATATGGGACTGACGGGGTCGTGCGTTTTTGGAACAAGGCCAGTGAAGATGTCTACGGTTACACCGCTGAAGAAGCAATCGGTAAGAACCTGGAAGACTTGATCATCCCGCCAGAGTTAAAGCCCCAATTTGCCCAGGCCCTTGAAATCGGAGCCCGAGCCACCAAGTCAGGTGAGCTTATGCCTGCCGGGGAGCTCTCGCTGTTGCACAAGAACGGTTTCCGGGTACCCGTATACTCCATCCATACCATAGTCTGCCTGGAAGACCGCCCTCCCTTGATGTACTGCATTGATGTTGACCTTTCAGAACGCCGGAACTTCGAGGAGGCGCTTAAACGAGAAAAGCATAAATTTCAGACCCTGGCGGAACAGTCTCCTTTAGGGATCAGCTTAATCGATAAACAGGGGGTTTATAAATACCTCAATCCCAAATTCAGCGAGCTCTTTGGCTACACCCCGGATGAAATTCCCACCGGCCGGGAATGGTTTGCCAAGGCCTATCCTGACCGCTTATATCGTCAGCAGGTAATCTCGACCTGGATCAAAGACTTAAAAGACTCCCGCCTGGGTGAGTGTCGGCCCCGCACCTTTACGGTAACCTGCAAGGACGGTTCGCAAAAGATCATCCACTTCCGCGCCGTGACCCTGGAAAATCATGATCAGTTCATCATATATGAGGATATCACCGAGCGCACCCAGGCCGAGGAGGCTCTAAAAGAGTCAGAAGAGCGCTTTAAGCTGTTATTCGAATATGCCCCCGACGCCTATTTTCTTCATGATCTGGCCGGTACTTTTATTGATGGCAATCGGACCGCAGAAGCCCTGGTGGGATATAAGCGCAAAGAGTTGATTGGCAAAAATATCATGGACTTGCCCCTATTAGAGCCTCAGCAACGATCACTGATTCCGGGACTTCTGGCTCAAGTGGCCCAAGGTCAGACGGTAGGGCCGGTAGAATTTACCCTGAATCAGCGCTACGGTGGGAAGGTCAACGTTGAAATAAGAAGTTATCCGGTAAACTTCCGCGGTCAGCCTCTGGTCCTGGGAATCGCCCGGGATATTACGGCGCGCAAGAAAATGGAAGAAGAGCTAATTAAGGCCAGCAAACTGGAGTCGCTCAGCATTCTGGCCGGGGGCATTGCCCATGACTTCAATAATCTGTTGCATGGTATTTTAGGAAATCTCTCTCTGGCGCGCACGATGCGCAATGCCCCTTCCCGCGATGAGTATTCAATGCGGTTGGGTGCCGCGGAGACTGCCTGCCTGCGGGCCAGCGATCTGACGCAACAACTGCTCACTTTTGCCAAAGGCAGCCTGCCGGTTAGAAAACCTATGTTAATCAACGAATTAATCAAGGATGGGGTCAACTTTGCCTTGATCGGTTCCATGGTCCGGGGTGAATTGGCCCTCCCCGACCATCTCTGGCCGGTAGAGGTTGATGCGGGACAATTGAGCCAGGTACTTAACAACTTGCTGATCAACGCGGAACAGGCCATGCCCCACGGCGGCATTATCAAGGTGACCGCCCAAAATATCACTATCGACGATAAATCTACTCTCCCGCTCAGAGCAGGTAAATATGTCAAGATCTCGATCATTGATCAAGGAACCGGAATTCCGAAAGAACATCTGAGCATGATATTTGATCCCTATTTCACCACCAAACAGAAAGGCAGCGGCCTGGGGCTGGCCACCTCTTATGCGGTTATTAGGAATCATGGGGGCTATATCGGCGTAGACTCCCAGATCGGCGTGGGTACCAGTTTCCAGATCTATCTACCCGCGTCTCAGAAAAAAGTCTTGGATACCACTAAGGTGACAGACGGACCGGTGGTTGGTCAGGGTAGAATTCTGGTCATGGACGATGAAGCCATAATCCGGGAGCTGGTCGCCAAAATGCTGGAAAGAATCGGCTACGAAGTAGAGTGCGCCCGGGACGGAGCCGAGGCCGTCAAATTATATGCCCAAGCTAAAAACACGGGGCAGCCTTTTAACGCGGTTATCTTGGACTTAACCATCCCCGGGGGTATGGGCGGCAAGGAGGCCATCAAGAGATTGTCGAAGTTGGATCCCCAGGTTAAAGCGATTGTGTCCAGCGGCTATGCTGACGGAACTACGGTGGCCAACTATAAGGAATATGGTTTTCAGGGCATCATTCCCAAACCTTATCGGCTCGCCGAACTGAGCCGGGTATTGCATGGGGTTATCAATCGGCCCGACTGCCGGGGGGCAGCTTAAATAAGGGAGTAATCTACCAGCTTAAGATTATCAAAAAATATCATGGTCTTTGATTTCGGCCGAGACTCCCCGTAAGCCGTTCCACCCATCCCCGCCGCCTCCCAGATCTTCTAATTAGTGCCCCTCCGGAAATCTATATTTCTCACCTCAATTATGAGGGAGATTTGAAGATGATGTGATAAATATTAGATAATCTCATGGCCTTGAAATATATATCCCCCTCCCACCAGGGGCGGGGGAGTTTCCGGAGGAATACTGATTAACCAAATTATAAATGAGGCCTTATAATAATTTGATGAAAAATTAACCGGATATTAATACATTTATTACAGTATATGTTATAAATTGGCCAGGACAAACTTAGGAGATGGTTAATGGCGAAAGAACGGATCTTGGTGGTCGAGGACGAGGAAGATATCCTGGAATTGGTCAGATATAATCTGTCTCGAGAAGGATTTCGCATCACTGGCGTGACCTCCGGGGAAGAAGGCTTGAAAACCGCCCGGAGCATGTTGCCAGATCTAGTTTTACTCGACCTGATGCTGCCCGGCGTGGACGGCCTGGAGGTCTGTCGGGTGCTGAAGCATGATGCCAAAACCCAGCATATTCCCGTTGTCATTCTTACCGCCAAAGGTGAAGAAGCCGATATCGTGGCCGGCCTGGAACTGGGGGCCGAAGATTATATCACCAAACCCTTTAGTCCGCGGGTGTTGATTGCTCGGGTGCGCGCCGTTCTGCGCCGCCGGGCTATTGAGCCGCCAGGAGATACCGCGCCGCTAACCATCCATGAATTATCCATTCATCCCGGACGCCATGAGATTATGGTAGCCGGACAGCCGGTGGAACTGACGGTGACCGAATTCCGTTTGTTGCACATGTTGGCCCGTCGTCCGGGCTGGGTGTTCACCCGGACCCAGATCATCAACGGCGTGCACGGCGACGATTATCCGGTTTCGGACCGTTCCATAGATGTCCAGATCGTCGGCCTGCGCAAAAAGCTGGGACCCTGTGGCAATTATATCGAAACGGTGCGCGGCGTCGGCTACCGCTTTAAGGAATAAGCCAGTTTTCTGTTTTTAGTTTTCTGTTTTCTGTTGAAACGATTTGTCTAGGGACCATCCGGAAATTTTACATTCTACCTATTTCTGCAAGCGTGACGAGGGAATTTCGGTGTTTACGGATGAAATCTAAACTAAGATTAGTGGGTTAAATGATTAGTTGTTTATATCTGAATAAAAAATTGGTATAATTCATGGCCCGCAAACGGCTTCTCTGGCATCTTTATCCTTCCTATCTACTAATCACGATTATTTCTCTGGTAGCGGTTACCTGGTATATTTCCCGGGTCTGGGAGCAGCTCTATCTGAATCAGATGGCCATTGATTTGGGAGATCAGGCCAGCCTGCTGGAGATGCAGGTGGGAACCAGGATAGAACTAACCTCCGGCGCGAAATTGAATGCCCTCTGTAAAGCCTGGGGGCAAAAAACACATACCCGCTTCACGATTATCCTACCCACGGGGCAGGTTCTGGGTGACTCCCACCATGATCCCGCCCTCATGGATAATCATGGCGACCGTCCGGAGATCCAGGGGGCGCTGGCCGGCCAGACCGTGACCAAAACCCGAAAAAGCTATACCCTGGACCAAGAAATGATGTATGTGGCCCGGCCGCTGAAGGAGCAGGGCCGGGTAAGCGGGGTGGTACGGGCCGCCATTCCGGTGACCGCCATTAACCAGGCCTTGGCATCGATCTACCCTAAAATAGCTTTAGGAGGGCTGGCAATCGCCTTGATGGCCGCCATCCTTAGTTTATTTGTGGGACGGCGTATTACCCGGCCTTTGGAAGAAATGAAACGGGCCGCGGCCCGTTTTGCCCAGGGCAATCTGAGTCGCAAAGTACCGGTGCCGCCCTCAGATGAATTAGGCAGCCTGGCGGACGCCTTGAATCATATGGCCGCCCAGCTCGATGATAGCATCCGCACCATCCTGAGACAGCGCCACGAGCACGAGGCCATCTTGTCCAGTATGGTGGAGGGCGTCATCGCGGTCGATAGCCA
>JAQVHY010000119.1 GCA_028695935.1 Desulfobacca sp. | reverse complement strand
CTTCAGATTCTGCAATAGGCGCGACATCGGGTTCTCCCATAATCTCGGAGAGTACCTGCTTAATGGTTTCCGGTCGGAAAGGTTTATTGATAATCCCCTGAAACCCTAATCGACTATATTGGCTGATGATCTCCGGACGGCGCTCGGTAGTAATAAGAATCACCGGCAGGTCTTTCCAGTCTGTTTCGCCACGTATGGTTTGAAGCAAAGCCTTGCCGTCCATTTCGGGCATATTCAGGTCGGTCAGGATCACATCCACCCACTCTTGGTTTAAAATCTCTAAAGCTTCGCGGCCATTAGCGCTTTCAAAACATTGCCCGACCGGAAATCCGGCGATCCCAATAATCTTCCGAATCAGACTGCGCATCGTCGAAGAATCATCTATTATCAACACGTTAAACGCCATCTCTGACCCTTCTGTTACTAAAAGTTCAAGGTTCAAAGTTCAAGGTTCAAAGTCCCAGGTTCAAGGTTCAGAGTCCGATAAGAGTGGGGTGGGCACTGCCCGCCAGCCAACTACTCATCCTTTTAGAGAAAGCACAAGGCTCATGAGCGACTGTCTGAAAAAAAAACTGTTCTCTATTCAAGAAGCCAACCGCTAACACCTGAAAGTCCCTGTATTTTGGCTCAAGGGGTGAGCCGCCGGCTCCGGCGTTACCGCTTAGTAAAGTTGTCTTGTCCTCCGAATGATAAAGCTTTTTTGTTTTCCTTCGCTAAGCTCCTAAAAAAAATAATGTATTATCTTATACCCGGAAATCTAAATCAAAAAATTCCTGGGCTTTCTGCATCTCAGGCCAAAAGAGGGCCAGAAGCTGTTCCAGATGTCGTACCCGCAGGCCAAAATGTTTCATGACCTGGGGATGGCCGCGGTAGGCCAAGCCATCAACCCCTTGATTGGTGCCCAGAATAATTACCAACAGATCTGCTAAGTAAACCAATAGCGCCAAGTCGTTTTTCAGGGCCTCGGGAGTCTCTAGATGATGGTAGGCAATCGCCAGCCGGATTTTATCCGGGAAATTCCACTGCCTGGCGATTTCCCCTCCGACCGTGGCGTGGTCAACCCCGATGACGGCTCTTTCGGCTTCTTGAAAGGCATAATTCCCTTCTTTAACCAAGGCCATGATCTCCGCAAAGGCATCATGGACATAATAATCTAACACCAGTTTACCGATATCATGCAACAGCGCGGCAGTGAACAACAGAGCTCCATCCTGTCCCCCCAGCCAGCGGGAAATGACGCTGGCCATAATTGCGGTGCTCACCGAATGTCGCCATAATTCGCCCTGATCCAGGATATAACCATTGCAGCATCGGCCATACAGTCGCGTCGCGCCGCTGGCGATAATGATTTTGAACAGGTTCTGGGTACCCAAATAGAGCAGGGCCTGATTGAGGGAATGCACTTCCCGTGGGAAGCCGAAGTAAGCCGAGTTAGCCATCTTAAGGATATTGGCGGTAAGATTGGGATCATACTGCACTATCTCCACCAACTCTTGGATACCTACCTCTGGATCATCAAGAGTAGCGATAACCTTCTGGGCCACCTCCGGGAAAGGCGGTAAGCTTTTAATGTCCGGCAGCATGTGGGATATATCGATCTTCATCATTAAATTAAAAGACTTATAATAATCTTTCTCCCTCACCGGTAATCTTTACCCAGACTTTGCCAGTACTGATCTGCAGGTATAAAGTCCGGGGAGAGAAACCGCCGATATCCTCATTTTTGATAAGCACATTGTTTCTCAGGAAGATTTTTCTTAATGCGGCATAATTGCGTTTGCCGATATTGAAGAAGCAACCGCTGTCCATGATCTGGCTGCCCCCGGCGATCTTGACGATCATCCGAGATTTAATCGCCCCATAGCGATAACATTCTTTAAACAATAGGGGGCTGATGGTATCGGCAAACATCACGGGCTTATTCGTGTTCTTGTTCCCATCCAACGATGATTCCGGTAACATGTAGTGCAGGATACCACCCACTCGCACCTGGGGATCGTAGACCGCCACGCCGATACACGACCCTAAAGAATGAGTTACCAGTACTGCTTGGGGGTTATTGGAAACCTGCATGTCGGCTACGCCCACGGTAATCTGCATCTAGTGCTGTTCTCTATTTTTGATAAATAGTTGGTTTTACGTAGGTTAACCGATGCGATACCCCAGCCAGACTTTCCGAATGCCCCAGAAATAGATAGCCGCCGGGCTTGAGCGTCTGGGAAAAACGCTGGACCAGTTGCTCCTGAGTGGTTTTATCAAAATAAATCATGACGTTACGACAGAAAATAATATCCAGCGGCTGCCGAAAGGGGAAGGGCTCCATTAAGTTAAGGCGAAAGAAATCCACCAGTTGTCTGACTTCGGCTTTGACCCGGACCGAACCGGCCCAGCGGTTGACTCCCTTTTGGAAATATTTTTTCACCCAGCCGGAGGGAATTTTCTCGAGGCGCGATTCCGGATAGATGCCTTGTCGGGCGTGCTCCAAAACCTGCGAGTTGATGTCGGTAGCGCTAATTTTAACTTTTCCCCTAAGCTTAGCCAGGGAATAAAATTCCGAGAGCACCATAGCCAGAGTATAAGGCTCCTCGCCACTGGAACAACCGGCGCTCCAGAGGTGTTTGGGACTGCGGTCGTCGCTTTGCTGCCAGCGTGGCAGAATCGTTTCCATAAGATAATTGAAATGCTCCGCCTCCCTTAAAAAATAGGTCTGATTGGTAGATATCGCATCCAACAAGTGGATCAATTCCGCCCCGCTCGAATCCTCCAGAACTCGCTTATGATACTCTTTAAAGCCGGACAGCCCACATTCACGGATACGTTTTTGTAACCGGGCCCGGACCAGACTTTTCTTGTTGGCATTAAGCTTAATGCCGGAGTGCTGGTAGATCAGGCGGCTTAATTTAATAAAGTCGCTATCGGAGATCTCGATGCCCGGGATACCCATAGGCATCGTCATCGGTTTTCGATTCAACTTGGCTATGTTCTCCAACTTTGGTCTGGTCCGGTTGCGGCCTTTAACTACGATTTTGATATGGGTACCAGTCACTTTCCCGAATCCGGTCCACCTTCAGGATCACGGCCTCATTGGTGGCCAGATTATACATTAACTTGCGGCCCTTAAAGCCGCCCACATCTTCGGAGACCACCGGAATATTTTTCTTGGCCAGAATCTGGTGGGCTATCTGGATGTTCTGTTCACCGGCATCATCCGCGGCAACCGATCGGCTGGCCCCACCAAAGATTTGCGCTTCCAGATTTTCCAGGTTGGCCCCCTCCTCAAGCAATAAGTTGATCAGGGTTAGCATGGCGACATTGCCATAGCGGGCCGTGGCTTCGTGCCGATTGCTGGTGCGAGGATAGATATAATGGTTGATCCCGCCCAGTTGGTGTTGACGATCCCATAGGGCTACTGATACCGCTGAGCCCAACACCGTTCGGATAATGGCCGGCCCTTGGTAAATAAAGATATAGCCAGGTTTCAAAAAATATTCTTGAACCTCAATCTGTTCTTGAGTCATAGGCTGGTGAGATCTGGCTTTAGCCTCAGCCTGTGCCCTAGTTTAGACCGGGCCGAGGACAAGTATGGAGCTAATCGGCCATGGTCTCAAGCCCGGCCATATCCTCCCTAGTCAGCACTTTATCTATATCCAAGAGCAGCTTAACCCGCCCTTTGACCTTGGCTAATCCCAAAATGTATTCGGTATCGATGTGGGTGCCGAAGCTGGGGGTCGGCTCAATATCCGCCCCCATGATGTTTAGGACCTCCGAAACCGAATCTACTACGATACCCATCTGCATAGACCCGCCGGACCCCCTGACCTCTACCACAATTATGCAGGTGCGCTCGTTATATTCCGCAGCCGGGAGACCGAACTTGAGCCTCAGGTCGATCACCGGGATCACCCGGCCCCGAAGATTGAGCACCCCTTTAACATAGTCAGGAGTTTGAGGCACCGCAGTGATCTCCATCATGCCGATGATTTCCCGAACCTTAAGGATTTCCAAACCATATTCTTCATTACCCAAGGCGAAAGTAAGGTATTTTCCTTCCCGTTCGTTCATGGTATTGACCTGCCGGTCAATCCGGGCTGCCGCTTCGGCCATTCTGCTTCCCTCCCTCTGGTTAAGATAAAACCGGGTACCGACCTGTTACCCTGGCAAAGCCTGCTGAATTAAGCCCCATTCTCGGTTATCCAAAGGTCCGGGGCTTATATCTGAGTTTCCAGGCCGGTATCGTTACTTGTTTAATAAGCTCTAGAAATTTCTAAAATCATCATCATCTAGGGGAATAACCTGGTTAGGCGGTACAATCTTCCCGGATCGAGAAGTTCTAACCGCCGGGTGGCCCGTACGGCGCGCCTCGTGAGGGACCAGGGACGGGTGAGGAGCTGCACCTCTGGAGCCGGACTCGGGCAACCCTTGATGAGCTCTCGTAACCCGGGCCCGGAGGTAGTGCCTGATCCCCGATTTGTCTGCATAGCCGTTTTCCGAACTAGCGCCCGCCAGGACTACCAATTGCCCGACAATGCCCTTCATCTGCTCCGCCTGGGCATTCAATTCCTCGGCCGCGCTGGAGCTCTCCTCGGCATTGGCGGCATTCTGCTGCACCACCTTATCCATTTCGTTGACGGCCTTGTTGATCTGATCGATGCCTTGCGCCTGTTCATGCGAGGCCGCGGCGATTTCGGCCACTAATTCCTTCATCTTAGTGGCGTTATCCGACACCTTCGAAAAGCCATCGCCACATTTTTCCACCAGTTCCGAACCTTTTTTAACCTTAGTGACCGTATCTTCAATCAGATTAGCAGTGTTTTTGGCGGCCTCGGCGGAGCGCATGGCCAGGTTCCGCACCTCATCGGCGACCACCGCGAAGCCCGCTCCGGCTTCACCGGCCCGAGCAGCTTCTACCGCCGCATTAAGGGCCAAGAGGTTGGTTTGGAAAGCGATTTCATCAATGGTTTTAATGATTTTGGCCGTATCCTCACTGGCGGTAGAGATTTCTCCCATCGACTTGGTTAATTCCTGCATGGCCTCATTGGATTGACCTACTACCCGGATGGCGTCGGCCATCAGACTGTTGGCCTGTTCAGCATTATCGGCATTCTGCCTGGTCATCGAGGTCATTTCTTCCAGGGAGGAGGAGGTTTCCTCGATTCCCGCGGCCTGCTCCGAAGACCCTTGGGCCAGGGATTGGCTGGCGCTGGAGACTTGCGTGGCCGCGGCGCTGACCTCATCGGAAGCGGTATTGATCTGGGCCATGATATGGCGCAGCTTGCCCAGGTCGCGCATGGGGATGATCAGCAGTGCCAACAAGATCACCAACACCGGGACAATTACCATTAACAATTGATTGCGGAAGGCCGCCACCTGCTCATCGACGTCATTGACATAGATACCGGTGCCGATAATCCATCCCCAAGGCGTAAAGGACTTGACAAAGGACAGCTTGGGGACAATGCGGTTCTGGTCGTCTTTCCACTGCCACATATAATCGACAAAACCCTGCCCTAGGTCTCGACACACCCGGACCATTTCGATAAACAGGGCCTTACCATTAGGGTCTTTATTATTACTGATGTCTTTTCCGGCTAGCTCCGGCTTATAGGGATGCATGATCATGTTGGGGCCAAAGTCATTAATCCAGAAATAGTCCTTGCCCTCCGGTCCATAGCGCATTTCTTTGATCCGTTGAATGGCTTGCTGCTGGGCCTGCTCCCGGCTGAGCTGTCCGGATTTTTCCTGGGCGTAATAACTTTCTATACAGGTGGTGGCACTATCAACCAAATTTTTTAACTGAGTCTGCTTCTCCTGGTAAACCGCGGTCTTCATACTGGGCAAAATCCAGAAAAAGATCAGGCTGACCAGCACCAGGATGATCAGCAAAAATTGACCCATGATTTTGGTACGAATGTTGAGGTTGAAACGAGACATGGTTTCCCTTTCCATTAATTTAAAAAATTTAAATAGCCTTGAATGATTTAGGTTCTGGGTCATTCCCAACTGACTTTGGGAATGGTTTACCAGCCTATATTGGCCTTTATCGTTGTTCCCAAACGCATCTGGGGAACGAGTTGAAATTATTTATGTTTGATATTGCACCCTTTTAGTTACTCTGGGCCAGCTGGTGGCCAAATCCGTTCCCGAGGCTGAACAAGCCTCCTAGATCTAAAATCAACCCGACCCGGCCGTCCCCTAAAATGGTGCCACTGGAGACTCCCTTAACCTGATTAAAGACCTGTCCTAATGATTTAATCACCACCTCCTGTTTCCCGACAATGTCATCAACCATAAGGCATTTCTGCTCTTCTTCGTTTTCCACTACCAACACCAAGGCTTCAGTAGGATTGTGATATTGGGAATTCACCTGGAACACTTGATGTAAACGTACCAGGGGCAGATGGTTATCGCGCACCCGGATAAGTTCGCCCTGGCCCTTGACGGTGAAATAGTCTTCCGGCTTGGGTCGCAGGGTCTGCTGCACGGCCACCGCCGGAATGATATAGCGTTCTTCCCCGACCCGCACGATGATGCCCTCAATGATGGCCAGGGTTAAAGGCAGGCGAATGATAAATTTAGACCCCTGTCCCGGTTGGGAAGCAATCTCAATTTTGCCCCGCAAATCCTCGATGACCTGTTTAACTACATCCATACCCACCCCGCGGCCCGAGACCTCGGTGATCTGGTCGGCGGTACTGAAGCCCGGCCGGAAAATCAGATGATCGATCTGGGTGGGACTTAATGATTCGGCTTCGGCCACCAGACCTTGCTGCCGGGCCTTGGCCAGTATACGTTGGCGGTTGAGGCCCTGGCCATCATCTTCGATTTCGATAACCACGTTGCCGCCCTGGTGATAGGCGCGCAGCCAGAGACTCCCTTTTTCCGTTTTGCCTTGGGACTGTCGCAGCTCCATGGTTTCCAGGCCATGATCAATGGCATTGCGCACCATATGCACTAAGGGATCGTAGATGGCTTCAACCATATTGCGGTCAATCTCGGTGTCTTCCCCTTCCAGATGTAATTCCACCCGCTTGTTGGATTTGCGGGCCAGATCTCGAACCAAACGCACCATCTTTTGAAAGGTCTGGGAGATCGGCACCATGCGCAGGGACATCGAAATCCGCTGTAATTCAGAGGTGATGCGGGACATCTGCGAAAAATTACGCACTAGGGACTGGTCCTGGAGGGCGCGCACCTGGGGATGCTGTTGCACCTGGGTCTGGACAATCACCAGTTCCCCCATCATATCCACCAGATAGTCCAGTTTGTGGACGTCGACCTTGATAGCGGCAGTTACTTGGGCCTCCCGGCCGGGAGCCGGTTCTTGCATCTGTTGCATCAAGGCTTGGGCTATCTGTTGTGGTTTCACCTTACCCTCTTCGATAAGTATCTTCCCCAGATTACTGGCTTCTCTGAGTTCCCGCTGTCGGTCCAAGGCGTTTTCGATAGTCTGGGCGTCAACTACCCCTTTGTTGAGCAGGATTTCTCCCAAGGGTCGGGGAGACGGTTCCCGGGGTGGAGACGCCGCCGGCCCGGCCGCGGCTAAGAAATTTTTGATGCCTTGCTTATAGGGAGTCAGATCGAAGACCCGGACCGGCTGGGCCGCTTCCAGCGTCACCTGCACATCGGCAAGCATCTCCTTCAAGACATCCACGGCATTTAAGATAAAATAAATAATGGTCTCGGAAATAACCAGGCGGCCACTCCGGGCTTCATCCAGCAGGGTCTCCAGTTCGTGCGCCAAGGCGTGAATCTGATGGAAATTAAGAAACCCTGCTACCCCCTTGATGCTGTGGAAAGGGCGGAAGATGGCGTTAAGGCGTTCCTGGTCACCGGGCTCTTGTTCCAGATAGACAATTTCGGTTTCAATCGTATTCAGGTGTTCCGTGGTCTCGGCTATAAAATTCTGGACTAATTCCTGATCCATGGATAGATCTAGAGAGCTGGCTGAGTTAGGCTCTTCCGTATCCGGTGGGGGGGGCGACTCCGGAGCCAGGGTTTCGCTTAACGCCAATTGTTGTGCCAGGCTCTGGTAAGCCTGGACCGCCGTGGCCTCGGGATGATACTCGTCGTTTCGACTCCATTCCATCAGCAGATTCAAACCCTGGACGATCAGTTCCTGGGCGGTCTGGATAGATTTGACCTCGCTGAGGATGATCTGTTGGCCGACCTGCTCCAGATGCTCCGGGATGATCCGAAGCCAGGCGGAGGCCTCCGAGGACATTAAACCTTGCAGTTGGCCAAGCTGTTGCAGAAAAGTTCCCCAGCCGGGAAGGTCATCAGCCTCCAGCATCACCACCTGGAGGGCCAATTGCTCCAAACAATCTTTAATGTTCTGTTCGGTATCACTCATAATTTTCAATACCAGAGATCCAATTATCGGCTAAGTCCGAGTCGAATAGCTTTTTCAGTCAACTTTTTCAACGGTTAAAGTTTACCTCGACGGTGAAGGCCCCGGCTAAGGTATCAAAAGGGATGGCGATAGTCGGGCCTTTGGACATATGTTTGATCTGATGACCCGGACCCGAAACCACGGTCGGGATGGCGGTTTTAAAACAAAAACCAATTTCCTCCAACCGCCGACGGGCCGCGCCCGAAATCATATTGGTCAATTCGCCCACCGCGTCTTTGATATCATCATTGATCTCCTGGAAGTTTTCCCCCAACATGTTGTCCACAATTTTAATGATACAGGTGCTGCTAAAGGTTAGGGACAGGGAGCCATTAATGGGGCCGGTAATGCCGATAATGGCCGTGACATCCCCCGGAGCCGAATGATTGGTCTTCAAATAGGGCTTGCCGGGCTGGGCCTCCATAAATGCCATGGTTTTTAGAACTTCCAGAGTCGCGTTCAGAAATGGATTAATAAATTTCACATCCATGGCGGCTTTGAATCAGATACCGCGCTTTTTAAAAATCTGTTCCAGCTTTTCTGACAAGGTTTCGGCCGTGAACGGTTTAACCACATAGTTATCCACTCCGGCCTTGACCGCGGTAATGACATTTTCTTTCATGCCCTCCGCGGTTACCATCAGAACTGGAAGATCTTTGGTCTTATCATTAGCGCGAATATTTTCTAACAACTCCAGTCCATCCATCTGGGGCATATTCCAATCGGTGACCACCAGATCTATCTTCTCATTGCGTATGACCGCCAGGGCGCTAGCGCCATTTTCGGCCTCCACAATATCTTCAAAACCGATCTGTTTCAGAACATTACGGACAATCTTGCGCATGGTGGAAAAATCATCCACCACCAATACCTTTTTGTTGACATATAGTGAACCGCTCATGGGCACCTCGGGTATTAAAACCATGGATCTAGACCCGAACCAAGGAGGTCTAGGCTGATACGATTATCTTGGAGTAATTTATGATAAAATGGCCCTTCAATTGACTTTTCGTCTGATCTGGAATATTTCTTTAAAGAAATATTGCCAAAGTGAGTAAAATATGAATTCGCTGATTTTCTTGGAACGTCTGAACGCCGCGCAGCGGTTACTAGCGGCTAGCGATTGTGATGCCTGGTTGGTCTCTTGTCCGGAAAATCGTCATTATTTAAGCGGCTTTAGTGCTCTGGACGGTCAGCTTAACGAATCCAGCGGCTATTTGTTATTCAGTGCGGAGGTTGCCTGGTTGTTGACTGACTTTCGCTACCGGGAGTGGGCCGTCCAGGAAGCGCCTTATTTTGAGACTATTATCTATCCCGAAGGTCTGGCCAAAGTCTTGCCGGAACTCCTACAGCGGCTGGGCTGTCGGCGGTTGGGCTTTGAGGCCCACTTCCTGACTTTTTATCAATATCAAAAACTTACCGAATCAGTAGCCCAGGCCGGCCTGGAGCTAGAATGGCGAGCCCTGGAAGGCGGACTGGAAGAACTGCGCGAGGTCAAGGATGCGAAGGAAATTAACACCTTGAAGCAGGCCCTGGCCCTGACCGAGGCCGGGCTGGCGGCAGTCCGGGCCCAACTGCGGGAAGGGCTGCGCGAGCAAGAGATTGCCTGGTTGGTGGAGCGGCAATTGCGGGAATCCGGGGCCGAAGCCTTGTCTTTTCCGACGATCGTCGCTTCCGGGCCGAATAGCGCCCGACCTCATCACCATCCCGGTGAGCGGCCGATCCAAGCCGGGGAGCCGATTATTATCGATTTGGGGGCTCGTTTCCAGGGTTATTGTGCCGATATGACCCGGACGTTTGTCCTGGGG
>JAQVHY010000118.1 GCA_028695935.1 Desulfobacca sp. | reverse complement strand
TTTGATTTATCAAACCCTGAAGGGCGCAATGAATTGCGCCCCTACAATCGAGGGAAAAAGGTTCTTAACGGCAACTGGTATAAAATTAGGCCAGAGCCAGCTTTAAGCGGGCTGGCGTGGAGAGTCCCGGTTCCGCTGGCGTGCCCGACGGCCAACCTGGGGTGCTCAGCCGCCAAGCCTGGGGCTGTTGGGAGAGAACTTCTAAAAAGCGGTGATGCAGGGCGTGACTGCCTTTGGTGACCAGGACATGGCCGTGCAGGGGCCAGCCCCAGAGGGCCAGATCGCCGATAAAATCCAGGATCTTGTGGCGTACAAACTCATCCGTAAACCTGAGGCCTTCCGGATTCAGAAGATCAGCATTAGTCAGCACCAGAGCATTGTCCAGGGAACCTCCCAAGGCCAGACCCTGGGCCTGCAGGGCTTGGACGTCTTTTAGAAAACCAAAGGTCCGGGCCGGGGCAATCTCTCGACAAAATTTCTCGGACCGCATCCGAAAACTGAGCTGTTGCCGTCCGATCAGGGGATGCGGAAAATCTATGGCATAGCTCAAGCATGGTTCCCGAGCGGGCTCCACCCGGATGGCTTTGTCACCCTCGACCACTTCCAGGGCTTGGTGAATCACGCAATAGGTCCGGGGAGCTCTTAAAGTCCGCACCCCGGCCCGCCGTAACAATCGGACAAAGGGAGCCGCACTGCCATCCAGAATAGGCAGTTCGGGACCCCAGACTTCCACCCGAGCATTATCAATGCCTAATCCGGCCAAGGCCGCCAGCAAATGCTCAACGGTGGAGATGGTAGCTCCCGGCACCCCCAGGGTAGTAGCTAGGGCGGTATCTACTACCTGCGAGTACGAGGCCCGAATCATGGGCCGGCCCGGTAGATCGGCCCGGATAAAACGGATACCGCTATTAGCCGGGGCCGGGAAAATAGTCAACCGCACGGGCTCTCCCCGGTGCAGGCCGATACCTTCACAACTGATCCGCTGGGCTAAGGTTTTTTGTAATTGCATGATTATCCTCTTTTCCTAATTCAGCAATTCACGTGCCATGTAAGACAGCAGCCGCATTGCCCCCCAGATCTCCTGAAAATAAAGCATCATAGAAAAAGAATGTGTCGGCAGGTCAACTAAATTAAAAATATCGTGGACAAAAAAACACATACTTGGCGGGAAGATTGGCAAAATTGCCACAACAATGAAGAAAACCCTATGGGCGTTGACATTGGCTAATGATATTATTTAATAACGACGCCGGGCCCGGATGGGTACGCTGCAGATCATTGATCACCGTTTTGGCCTTTTCGGGTTCCTGAGCACCTATATAGGCCAGGGCTAATTCCGAGGCAATCACGGTGTTATTGGGGTCCAGGGCGTAAGCCTGCTCCAGTTTTTGGAGGGCCTGGTCCTGAAGCCCCTGAAAAAGATAAGCCTGGGCCAGATGATAATGGACTTGTTGATGGTTCGGTTGATGAACTAAAATTTTCTGATATTCGTCTATTTCCCTAACATATTCTTTTTTTTGCCGGTAATAATAGGTCCCTAATAGAAATCGGGCGGGGAGCAATTCCGGCTTAAGGGCTACGGCCTGCTGAAGATGAAGGCCGGCGTCTTCCAGACGATGAGCATCAGCGGCCAGTAATCCTTTCAGATAAGCATCGTAAGCCAGCTCAATATGACCGGCGGGAGGCAATTGGGCCACGGGAATGGGCCCCCTCCGGGAGCGCGGTTCCCCCAGATCCCCTAAAGGGAGCGCAAAACTGGCGGTCTTTTCATAGCTTAGGGTTAGTCCCACAAGTTCCCCTTGAGCATTAAGCAAAAAGCCCTGCAAGCGCCGCTCCTCCAAAGAGATCAATTGCATAACCATTATGGGGGAAAAATTTGGGGTAGGAGCCACGGCGTCATGGTCAGCCAGGATCCCGGCCTGCCATGCATCGGATTGCGGAGTGGCCGCCGCAAAAATCTGATCGCCGATCCGATAACTGCCGGGGGAGGCGATTTTGATTGCAGGGCAGGATCTTGGGTCACAAGGAATCAGGGCCAGCCCCCGTTCTTCGTCAGTGTAAAGCCGATCGAGACGCTGCACCGAAAGATCAAAGAAAGTTAATTCCAGGGCCTGGGCCCCGGCAACCTGGCTTAGAGGTACAACCACTTCGTCCCCGGTACCAATTACTACCCCAAAGGTCGTCCCCCACTTCTGGCCCTGAGCGTCCAGCAAGGCGATCTGGACCCAACTCTGAGGATTCATGCTGGGCCAGACTTCCGGTCGATGTCGCAGTTGCGGCAGATACCAGCCCGCCAGAAATGCTAAGATTACCATTACTACGGTTACTGCTGGCCACCAGCGCGGGCTACCGGCGGGGGAAATCTGCTCCCCCCACCGCCGGATCGCTACAGAAACGCGGCGCCACCGTGTAGGTTTGACACCAACCACTTGCTGCTCCCAAGCTTTTTGCCAAGCCGCCGGTAATGGTGGGCCATGGTCCACCAGATGTAGCAAATCTTTGAGCTCTAATAGCTGGTTCTGACAATAAAGACAATTCTGCAGGTGGGACTCTAGACGGTGGCGTTCTCCCGGTTTCAGGCGGCCTTCCAGATATTGGCCGAGTAGATTCAGATCTGGACAATCCTGGCTTTTTTCTTGTTCCAGCCCCTGAATTATTAACTTTTGCCAATCCTCGCCAGCCATAAGCACCTCTTCCCTTGCCTGTTAAAAAGACCGCCAGGTAAAATAAATTCTTCCTGGACTCATAAATTTGTTTAATAAATTAACATCGGCTATTTGGTTAAGGTCTCCGGGGCAAATCTACCGACCAGCGCCTTGTCGCTAGGCCTCCTCAGGCTCCATAGTCCGGCGCAGCCGTTCCAGCAGGCGAAAATACTTTGATTCCACCGTGCCTTGGGGAATCTCTAACCTTTGGCTGATTTCCCGATTTTTTAGACCCTGCAATTTTAACAGGATAATCTCCCGCTCCGGTGGCGGCAGGGATAACAGCCAGACCCGGACGGCATCCCATACTTCAATCTGGTCCGAAAAATTAGCATTATTGGGCATATTGTATCCGAACCGGAGATCAGAGTTATGATTGATCGGTGGCCTCCCGCGTTTCTGAACATAGGTCCGCGCCGTATTCAAGATAATGGTCTTATAATAAGCCAGAAACTCATAGATGGTGGTCCCTTTAAACTGTGCCAAGCCACCCTTATACAGCCGGAGCATGATCTCCTGAATCAGATCCTGGATCTCGGTCTCGGAAAATCCGCCCCAGCGATATAGCAAGCCCTTGGCCACCCGGCCAAAATGGCGATAAAATTCCGCCCAGGCCTGCTGTTCGCCGGCCAGGCAGGCATCTATGATGGTCATCAGATCTTTAGCGTTATCCATCTCCCCAAGCTCGCGGCTAATTCCTTCATATTAGGGATTTTTCCTCTAAAAGGCAAGTTTTCCTAAATCTTGGGAAGAAAACTGTCGGGCCCCTGGTCTTTAAAGTTAAACAATCTTTTAAGGTTTATAGACCGGAGGTCAACTTTCTCATGCCATCCCTGGACGCCACCAATCTTCGACGCGGGAGCCCGGCCCAAGCGGTTTTGATCAGGCAATTGCTGGTCGAAGTTCTGAATAGCCCCCTGAAGCTTACCCCTAATAGCTCGACTCTTTCGCTGGCCGCCCCCGGACCAGAAACTAAACCCTGGACCGATCTTACCGAGATACAAAACACCCTGGTGGCCGGGGTCTTTTGGGAAGAGATTATCACCATGGTGACCACTCCCCCCTGTGGCTGGCTTGCCAGTCGGATGAAAAAGGCCTTGGTCCAGAAGTTAGGAGGACACGTCACCCTGCAGGGATTCCGCCAGCTCATGGCCCAGGTGGATCTTCTGACCCCTGAATTTTTAAGGGCCTGGACCGACATCCACCGCTCGGATCAGCAAATTTCAACCCCACAGGAGTGTTCCCTTCCGGATCCAGCCGACCAGGAACCGGAGGAGGGTGTAGTGGACCGCTTAGGTAGAGTTAATCCCGCTGGCGCCGATCAGCTAAAGTCTCCCGCAGTTGCACCCGCACCGGAACGCTCCGGTGTAGACGTTGATTTAACCTTCAGCGACCTGCAGAATTTCTTTAAGACCTTGGATAACCGGGAGTTTCGTCTGAAAGACTTTGAAGATTTTTTCCAAGTCAATAAAGCCCGGGCCTTTCTTTACGTCACGGCGCTGATCAAAGAGGGCGTCATCTGTCATAATGGCAAAAAGACCGTCGGCGTCCGCTATACTCCAGCTCCCGATTGGGATGAATTGCTTAAGGCAGATTTATAGTGGTAAAGCTTGATTATCTAACTAGTATCCATCCGAAAACTCCCCCGCCCCTGGTGGGAGGGGGTTGGGGGGAGGGGGTTGGGGGGAGGGGGCATAAAGTTCAAGATGTTGAAATGATATGTTATTTTTCACCCTCACACTGACCCTCCCCCATCAATGGGGAGGGAAACCATGGCTTTCCGGATGGACACTAACTATAAGCCCCCCGGGCTCAGGTAATGATATCGGCCTTGATCAGGTTGGTGGTGCCCCGCGTGCCAATCGGAGTGCCGGCGGTAATGATTACCCGGTCCCCTTTGCTCACCCAGTCCAACTGCGCGGCTTCGTCCTTCACCAGGGTAAGCATATAGTCGGTATTTTTCAGATCTCGACTTAACAGCGGAAACACTCCCCAGGACAGACACAGACGCCTCCAGGTCTCCATGAGCGGAGTAATACCAATAATCGGCGTGCGCGGCCGGAAGCGGCTGATCAGTCGGGCGGTGCTGCCCGAGGCGGTAGTAGCCAGAATCGCCTTGGCCTTGAGATCGTCGGCGATTTTGCAGGCGGCATAGCTGATCACATCGGAAATATCCTCCCCGCGAAATCTGGCCCGGGTTAGCAGCCAGTCCTCGTACGGTAAACTGGCTTCCGTGGCCCGCGCGATGCGATCCATAAATTTAACCGCTTCCACGGGGTACTGCCCGACCGCGGTCTCCTCGGAGAGCATCACTGCATCGGTGCCGTCCAGGATCGCATTTGCCACATCAGTGGCCTCGGCCCGGCTGGGAGTGGGATGGGCGACCATCGAGGCCAGCATCTGGGTGGCGGTAATCACCGGCTTGCCCGCCCGGTTGGCCGCTTCAATGAGGCGTTTTTGCACCAGCGGGACCCGCTCTAGAGGCGTTTCTACCCCTAAATCTCCTCGCGCCACCATCAGACCATCGGCTACGGCCAGAATTTCTTCCAGATTTTCCAAGGCCTTTAGTTTTTCGATCTTGGCAATGACCGGGGTGTCGAAGCCGTAATTTTTAATTAGCTCTTTAATCTCTTCAATATCTTGACGAGTCCGGACATAAGACAGGGCGATAAGATCAACCCCATTTTCCAGACCAAAGCGCAGGTCCTCCCGGTCTTTAGGGGTCAACGCGGAAATCGGCAAACCCAAGGAGGGCAAATTAATCCCTTTATGGGAGCTGAGGCTACCCCCCACTATCACTTGACAGATAAGGTCAGTGTCGGTTTTAGCCTTGACCTGTAGTTGAATACTGCCATCGGCCAGCAAGATGTTAGCTCCTACCGGCACCGCCCCAATCAATTCGGGGTAGTTAACCGACCCCTGAAGTTGATCCCCGGTAATCGGGCGATTGGTCAGGGTAAAATTTTGCCCGGGGGACAAATTGACACGTTCGGGGTAAAATTCCCCCAAGCGAATCTTGGGTCCGGCCAGATCCTGTAAAATCGCCACCGGTTTCCCCAGTGTTTGAGACGTCTGGCGCACCTGGCTGATCCACTGGTAGTGCGTTTCGTGACTACCATGAGAAAAATTGAGCCGGGCTACATCCATCCCGGATTTGATCAGGCGAGGGAGTATCTCCCCGCTACAGGCCGGTCCTAAAGTGCAAACAATCTTGGTACGTCGCAGGGTCTGTAAATCTAACATCGCAGCACCTTCATTTTTTTGACCTGGTGTAAACAAAAATTGACAAAATATTTATATTAGGAAATTCAATAGCTTATATTTTAATTAATTTTTCCGCTAGTTTTTTATAACCCCGCCGGGGGTCAAAAGCTACATTTTTAACAGAAATCAAATATAACCATATTGCATTTGGCAACATAATATATTATTTTATCAGATAATAACGCATATCATTAAATTCTTGGACTCGATAACCTCTTTCCCAGATAGTGATTATTAAAATTCATTAATAATAGTTAACCATCAATATCTGGCAAAATAATCTTCCATTAGGGAGGGAAACACCATGAGTTCAAGGCTAATCGCTAAAAATGGCATAATAATTGCATTTGGTAAATTCAAATTTCTTTTTCAATGAGGGGGGGTGGGTTAAATGCCAGCCTATGAATATCAGTGTATCAATTGCCTCACCAAAGAGGTGCGGTTCGGCGGGGTCGATGACAAGACCGCCATCTGTATGGAATGTGGCCATCTGATGTTGCGGGTGGACGAAGATGTTTTCCGGCCTTATTTCGACAAGCAGGAACAAGAAGCCGTAATCCGGAAAAAAACGAATGTGGCCTGACTAGTTAGCAGGCTTAGCGATCCTTAAGGGTTCCGGAAGGATAGGGGGAGAAGTTAGCGCCGGGAACTCTTATCGAGAAAAAGCGACGCGCCAGCGCGCTCCTCTTCAGAATAAATTAAGATTTGCTACAATAGGTTAGCTTTACGTAGTGTGTCGAGCGGAGAGACTTAGGTCGATTCCTAAAGGGGAGGTTTGTCTTTATTGACCCCGGAGAGACTTACTATCGGCGTTATGGTCAAATAATTAAGCTTGTTAAGCTTACCGACCATCGGCCTCGGCGGGGATTATGTGGTATCCCGCCTGGGCCAGTAAAGCCGCCCAGACGCCGATTACGCCGTTATTATCTCCGGGTTGACTCCAACCACAAGAAGGACTACGGCTCTTGAGATAACAGAGGGGCGACGCCAGAGACCGCACTAAGTCCAGACCGCGCTGCGCTCCCCGCAGAAATTGACCGGTAACATCCTGCCCCTGGTGGTTTATCAATCGGGCCCGGCCAGCCAAGACGTCAAAGCCATTGCCGCCGACTATTTCGGCCGGGGGGCGAGGGATCGGCAGCCCTCCCAGGACTTCCGGGCAGAGCGCTAGAAAAGGGGTCTGGCGTAATTGCTGGACCAGGGCCGCGGACCGGCACTGACCGCCGTTATAACGGCAAGGGATGCCAATTAGACAGGCGCTGACCACAATCACGGACTGCCTAACGCCCCTGGGGTGTAAATGAGGGGAGGGTCATCAGGGTTACGGGACACCACCTCGCCGATTACCAGGGCCTGCTCATTAACCGCCTGAAGGCGCTGCAGGACCTCAGTCACTAATTCTTCGGCCACCACCACTACCATACCAATGCCATTGTTGAAGGTCCGCCACATTTCGACTTCAGGGATCTTGCCGCGTTGTTGAATGAGGTCGAAAATGGCCGGTCTAGACCAATGGTCGCGATAAACTACGGCCTGGCAGGATCTCGGCAAAATTCGGGGAATGTTTTCCGTCAAGCCGCCGCCGGTAATATGAGCCAGGCCGGCGATGCGAAAATCCCGAAGGAGATTTAGGATGGTTTCAACATAAATCCGGGTAGGTTTTAAAAGTTCCAGGCCTAATGGTCCTTCCAGTTCCGGGATCTCGTCCCAGACGGTAAACTGGCCCGGTTCCAATAAGACCTTACGAACCAAGGAAAAACCGTTGGCGTGTAAGCCGTTGGAAGCAATGCCGATCAAGCGATGGCCCACGGCAATCTCAGAGCCATCGAGAAGGCGATCCCGCTCTACTACTCCGACGACAAATCCGGCCAGATCATAATCCTGTTCCTGATAGATGCCGGGCATCTCCGCGGTTTCCCCACCGATCAAGGCACAACGAGCCTGGAGGCAACCCTCGGTGATGCCTCTGATAATCTGGGTGGCCACCTCCGGCTGCAACTGGCCCATAGCCAGATAGTCTAAAAAAAACAGCGGCGTCGCCCCATGGACAATGATGTCATTGACACACATGGCCACCAGATCAATCCCGATGGTATCATGCTTGTTCATCAGGACAGCAATCTTCAGTTTAGTGCCGACCCCGTCGGTGGCAGATACTAAAATCGGGTGTTGATATTTCTCCCGATTCAGGTGAAAAAACCCGCCAAAACCCCCGAGGTCACCCATAACCCCGGTTCGATAAGTGGACTTGACCAGATCTTTGATACCCTTTAGAAAGGCATCGGCCTTATCAATGTCGACCCCGGCTTTACTATAGGTCATAGCCTCAGACATGTTAACTCCCCGCGTCACCCTCACGTCCCTTATGGTCCAGGGCAAACCAACCCCTTGCTTTAATCCTGATATTCCCGCGCGGATAATAAACTCAGATTTTCTTAAGTAGTATTGCGTTCCAGAGGCTGTATCGCCTCTCCCTGACATTGTGGACAGAGACGCGGTGGGGTTTCACCGGCAGGAGTAATCCAGGTATGAGCACAGGTCTGACAATAAAATCGCTCTTTGGCAATTTGGTATTCACCGCCCTCAATCTTGATGGCTTTACCATGGACCAAAGCGTCAGCTATAGCCTGATGAGCTCGAGCCAACATCCGGGTCACCGTTGGTCGGGAAACGTTCAGTCCCTGGGCTACATCCTCCTGATTCATGCCCAAATAATCTGCCAGCCGCAAGGCCTCCAGTTCATCCACACTAACTACCACCTGTTCCAATCCCCGGAGTGGAATGCCCTTCGGCTTGAAAAAGGTGACATTTGGTTCGCTCTCTACCCAGCGGGATTTTCTCGGTCGGGCCATGATCTTTATTCTCTATATAAGTCGTAGGTTGATATAAATAGGCTTATCAACCGATTTGCAAATAAATTAAATTAATAACTTTCCCTAAGTTCCTTAGGGCCCTTTGGCTTCCCACCCCGCTGTTCCGTCCTGCCGTAGCTGGTACGCGGCCCCTTGATAAAAAGATTGACAGCCGGAGGAAGGCGCTTTATTTATTCTAAGTTAACAAATTTTTTAGCTTTTGCCCAGAAATTTTTCTTGGTCTAAACATCAAATCATTTTGAATGGTTTCATCATAGCTAACCTGAGAGACCACTTACCTTCGGCCCCAGGGAGGAAAAATTTTGGATCTGGTGGAGTCTATGGCACGTTATCGGCAGCAAGTTGACGAATGTGCGGCGTTCTTGCGGTCGCGCCTGGGGGTCCGGCCCCAGGTAGGGATTATCTTGGGGACCGGTTATGGCGGCCTGGCCCAACATCTGAGCGTCTCGCTGAGCCTGCCTTATACCGAAATTCCCCACTTTCCCCGCCCTACCGGCCCCAGCCACGCCGGGCAACTCCTCAGCGGCAGTCTGGGTGGCAAAGCAGTATTAGTGTTTCAGGGGCGCGTTCACGCCTATGAAGGATATGCTTTAACCCAGGTAACCTTTCCGGTGCGGGTCATGGCCGCTCTGGGCCTGAAGTTGCTCATCATTACCAATGCCGCCGGCGGTCTCAACCCGCTGTTTCAGGCCGGGGATCTGATGCTGATCAGCGATCACCTCAATCTCTTAGGCGATAATCCGCTGGTCGGCTATAATGTGGATGACTGGGGGCTACGATTTCCGGATTGCCGCGCGGTCTATGACCGGCAGTTACGGGAATTGGCGGAACAGGTTGCTCTGCAGCTCGGCTTGCGGCTGCGACAGGGAGTATATGTAGCCGTTAAAGGGCCTAGTCTGGAAACTCCGGCGGAAACCCGATTTTTACGTCTAATCGGCGCCGACGCGGTGGGGATGTCGAGTGTTCCTGAGGCGATCGTCGCCCTCCATGCCGGGATGCGGATTTTAGGACTGTCGGTGATCGCCAATGTTAATCTACCCGACGCCATGGCCCCGATTGAGATTAGCGAAGTTATCCGAGTAGTTCAGCAGGCGGAGCCACTTTTGGTCCGCCTCCTGGTTGGCTTGCTGGAGCAAATATCCACAGATTATTAATCTGAATAATGAAGGTAATGCTTGGCCAGGAATTTAATGGAGGTATAAATGGCGCCGACTGTAACAGATCGCCGCCTGCCAGTCTGCCCCACGGGGCCTAACGTTAATAGCCCACCAAAAGTCTATGAGGTATATAAAGCCCCCAACTGCTGGTCAATCATTAGCTTACTCGGCTTCAGCGGCCGCTTTTTTCTTCTTGCGGGTCCGCTTTTTCTTCTTTGGCTCTTTTTCGGCTTTTTCCGCCGCCTCATTAACCTCGGGTGCCTTCTCGCTAGCCGCGGCTTCGGTTTT
>JAQVHY010000011.1:8545-41769 GCA_028695935.1 Desulfobacca sp. | reverse complement strand
ATCTCGGGTCAGCGACGGCTTGCAGGCTCAGTTTGGCCCGGAGCGGGTCATCGATACTCCCTTAGCTGAGGCGGCGATCGTCGGGACCTCCCTGGGGCTAGCCGTAGGGGGCTTTAAGCCGATAGCCGAACTCCAGTTTATGGGCTTCCTATATCCGGCCCTGGACCAGATCATCTCCCATATCTCCCGCTATCGCAACCGCACGCGAGGGCGTTACTCCTTGCCCCTGGTGATCCGCATGCCCTACGGCGGCGGCATCCACGCCCCGGAGCACCACTCGGAGAGCACCGAAGCCCTCTTAGCTCATATCCCCGGGATCAAGGTAGTGATCCCCGCCACCCCCTACGATGCCAAGGGTCTGTTGATCTCGGCCTTGCGGGATCCGGATCCGGTGATTTTTTTGGAACCGAAGCGCATCTACCGGGCCATCCGCGAAGAGGTTCCGGCCGGGGAGTTCACCGTGCCCCTGGGCCAGGCCCAGATTGTCCGGTCCGGCGACCAGGTCACGGCGGTAGCTTGGGGGTCCATGGTCCGGGAAACCCTGAGGGCCGCCGAGGCAGTCGCCGAAGAAGGCATTAGCGTGGAAGTTATTGATCTTAGGACGATATCGCCCATGGACGACGCCACCGTGGTGGATTCTATCCAAAAAACCGGGCGGGGGGTGGTAGTCCATGAGGCCTGCCGGACCGCGGGGCTGGGCGCGGAAATCATCGCCCGCGTCAATGAAAAGGCCTTTCTGTCGCTGGCTGCCCCCATCGAACGGGTTACCGGCTTTGATACCATATTTCCGCTGTTAAAGTTGGAAGAACATTATCTGCCCGACGCCTTTCGGATCAGTCGGGCCATTCGCAAGGTGGTTAATTTCTGAGTTGGTAGTTTTAGTTTATGGTCGAAACTTGAAACCACGCAGAGGAGGAGCTATGAGTCTGTCAGGTAAGAAAATCGCTATCCTCGCCGAAAATCTCTACCAGGAACTGGAAGTCTGGTATCCATTATTGCGCTTCCGGGAAGCGGGGGCCCAGGTGGTGGTGGTCGGCTCCGGCAGTGCCCCGGAACATACCAGCAAACTCGGCTATCCCGTGGCCGTAGATCAATTCGCCGACGCGGTCCAGGCCGCGGATTTTGATGCCGTGATCATTCCCGGGGGTTATGCCCCGGATATTATGCGCCGCTATCCGGCGATGGTCCGCCTGGTTAAAGACATGGCCGCCCAGGGTAAAGTGGTGGCCGCGATTTGCCATGGCGGGTGGATGTTGGCCTCCGCGGAAGTGGTCCAGGGTAAAACCGTGACCGCCTTTTTTGCCATCAAAGACGACCTGGTGCACGCCGGGGGCATTTTTATCGATGCCGAAGTGGCGGTGGACGGCAACCTCATTACCTCCCGCAAACCGGAAGACTTGCCGGCGTTCTGTCAGGCCGTTATTAAGGCCCTGGGAGGGTAAAATCCCTAATTAGAGCCCATCCGGAAAGCCGCTTTCCCCGCCCCCTTGAGGGGGGAGGTTTAGGGTGGGGGTGATAAAATATTTTATAATCTCAATACGTTAAAATTACCATCCCCCTCCCCCCAACCCCCTCCCACCAGGGGCGGGGGAGTTTTAGGTAAATATTGCATGATATGGATTAGTGCGCAGGTCGTAGCGCACCTGCCGGGAAAGCTTTGATATTTGCCCGTAATCTGAATGGATAAGCAATAAGGTGAACTACAGCCGCCAACCTGGGCTTACGGTCGGGGCAAGTTATCCAGGTGGGCCTCAAGTTCGGCAGCCGTGTGCACCGGGGCCAGGCAGGTAAATCCATGGCAGACAAAGGCGGTAGGTTTGCCCTCCAGGGCTTCATACTCCTTGACCGCGGCCACCAGTCCGGCCAGGGCAGTGCAATTCTGGGGACTTTTCAGCACCAGGCGGCGATGTGGGAGATAACGCCGGTAGATCACGCCCAACATCTGAGTTATGGTTTCATCCGCGGGATCGCCCACCAGGGTCAGAGCCAGGGTCGGGGCCAGATAAGACTCCTGGGCTGACAACAGATAAGCCAAGGCGCGGGGATTATCAGTGATTATACCTTGAAACCGCGAGAGCACGTCCCCCGCCTGCTCTTGATAGCTCGGATTCTCCGTAAGCCGGTAAAGGCGGATCAGGTTATGGACCGCCACCGAGTTCCCGGAGGGCAGGGCCTGATCAAAAAAGTTACGCGGGCGGGTAATCAATTGCTCGTGATCATGGGCACAATAGAAAAAATATTTCTGCTCCGGATCGTAAAAGCGCTCGTCCATCAGGCCGGATAATAAGATCGCCGGCAACAGCCAGTCTGGGTTGAAATCAGTCTCAAACAGGTCCAACAATCCGGCCACCAGGCAGGCGTAATCATCCAAAAAGCCGGGATGCCGGGCCCGACCCTGGGCCCAGATGCGCTTTAAGTTTTCTTCTTGTAAAAGCTTATCCAGGACGAAGTTGGCACATTTACTGGCGGCGCGGCGGTAACGTTCATCTCCCAAGACCTGGCCGCCGTAGGCCATGGCCGAGATCATCAAGCCATTCCAGGCAGTGATGATCTTGTCATCGCGGTGCGGTCGGACCCGGGTCTCCCGGAAATCTAACATTTGCCTCCGGCAATGCCCCAGAAGGTCTTCGAGTTCTTCCTCTGACATCGAGAATTGCTGGGCTAATTCGGCCCGGGAGAAGGGTTGATGCAAAACGCTGGTGCCATGTTCAAAGTTGCCGTCGGGAGTTACCCCATAGGCCGCAATTACCACTGGGGCGTACTCAGGGCCTACCGCCTGTTTGACTTCCTCCGGCGTCCAGACAAAAAATTTGCCTTCTTCCCCTTCGCTATCCGCGTCTTGGGCAGCATAGAAGCCGCCTTCCGGGGCCGTCATTTCCGCCAGGACATAATCTAAGGTTTCTCGGGCAATCTGAGCGAACCAGGGGTCGCCGGTGATTTGGAAGGCCTCCAGATAACGCCGGGCCAGCAGGGCATTATCATACAACATCTTTTCAAAATGGGGGATCAACCAGACACTGTCGACGGTGTAGCGATGGAAACCGCCGCGCAGCTGATCATAGAGGCCACCCCGAGCCATCCGGGTCAGAGTCAGGATTAGTTTGTCCCGGCAAGCTTCGTCACCGGTGCGGTAGTAGCAGCGCTCCAGGAAGTCCAGGTCCAGTGACGGTGGAAATTTCGGGGCCGAGCCGAAACCGCCATGAACCGCGTCAAAATCTTGGATCATTTTCTGGTAGGCGGCCTCCAAGGCCTCGAGGGTCGGTTCCTGCCTGGCTTCCCTAATCTCCCCGATAATATTGATCTTCTGACTCAAGCTCTGCGCGGCGATATTAATGTCGGTCTTCTTACGTTGATAGGCTTCGCTGAGGGCGGTGAGCAACCAGGGAAACCCCGGCAGCCCCCCCCGATCCTCGGGAGGGAAATAGGTGCCGCCATAAAAAGGTTTAAGCTCTGGGGTCAAAAACACGGTTAGGGGCCAGCCCCCCCGACCGGTCAACAGATGAACGGCGTTCATATAGACTTCATCCAGGTCCGGACGTTCTTCGCGATCGACCTTGATGTTTACAAAGCGCTCGTTCATTATTTTAGCAATTTGCGGATTCTCAAAACACTCATGGGCCATGACATGGCACCAATGGCAGGTAGAATAGCCAATACTGAGCAGGATGGGACGATCTTCCCGGCGAGCCCGCGCCAGAGCCTCAGGTCCCCAGGGATACCAATCTACCGGATTATACGCATGCTGTTGCAGATATGGACTACTTTCATGGAGGAGCCGGTTGGGGACCCCATCGTTATCCATGTAGTTCCTTCCCACTGGCTAGCGCTTTTTACCGTGAATAAGTGAGGAGTAAACATTGTATGTTGTGTCGTTGACGGTAAGAACGCACTAGGATTAGGCAAAACTAGTATTTTAGATTCTCATCACCTTGCCCGTAGGCGGCTGTCGATCTCCCCTGACCTTAATTTTAGGCGGACCGTTAGCTCTTAGGCTTGGGTTGTGCTCCCCAAAATTTGGATTCCAAGACCTGGTTATTTTATCTTATAGGTAGGCTAAACAATCTATTTATATTATTGGTTACTATTTTTCAATTGTCAATATCTATGTCGGGAATAGATTTCCATCTGCCATTTATTTTGGAACATTACAGGCGGGTTAAGGCTTGAAACTCCTCGCGCTCGGTGAGTTCTAGTAATTGGCGCAGACGCTCCGCCAGATGCTGGGGATGGTCAAACTGCAGTTCCAATCTGAAGGTATTTCCTTCAAAGGCCGGGGTGGGCTGAAGCCGCAGATCTGATTGCTGGTAAAGACCGAGGGATTTGAGGTAGGTGTCAAATTGCTGTTGGGCAGCGCTGTAGCGCGGAAAACACCATTGCCGCAACTGCTCTCGAACCCGGCTGACCTTCTCCAGGGGCCTGAGACCGGGATCGGCCAAAAGCCCGTGAATGGCCGGCCGGGACAGAATGGCCTGGGGACTAAGTCTCTCTCGGCGGCTGAGGGTGTTAAGGTGCTCCACCATCTCCACCTGTTTACTGTAACTTAAAGGGGCCAGCGCCAGCCACGGCAGCAGGGCCAGGCGATCGACGGCAGGCCAGTGACTCAGGCTAGCCGCCACCCCCAGACCGAGGCGGTCTTGGGCGGCCAGTTCTCGGAACGGCTCCTCCAGTCTGACCAGTTGCTGATACTGCTCCAGGTATTTGGCCGCCGGAGGCACGTTCAACCGGGGTAGAAACTTCCGGGTGACGGTATCCCGATCCCAATAGCGCAGTAAGCGGGTAATCATTTCACCCCGCTCCACCAGATTAAACCCCCGGCTCCAGACATTGTCGTGCAAGGCCGCCAACAGACAGACGGCGGGGGAGGTGGTCTCCGGCCATACCCGGACAGAGATTCGCTTACGGCCTAAGCGGTCCAGGGCCAGAAGGCGTTTTAAACCGCAGACCACCTGCCCGCGGCCGTCTGCCTGCAGGCGTACTAAGGGCGGGTAAAGTAGCCCTACCTGGCGGATCGAGTCCACCAGGGGGTCAAGCTCAAACCCATAGCTAACTACAAAACTACGATCGGTAAGATCTATCGCTGCCAGCGCTAGCTCTTGATAGCTCCATACCGGCGAGCCGAAGTCAGACATTAACAACACCCGGCCATCACCCAGTATGCCTCGATTTATCGGTAATACTGGCTCTGAGACTGGTTGTCATAATAGTTCTGACGCTGCATGGAATCTTCCGCGGCCCGGCGGCTGATTTCGGTAACCGCGCCGCCCAGGGCTGCACCCCCCAACCCACCGATCATAGCTCCCCGCCAACGATTGTTACTATCAATCAAGGCTCCCGTGCCCGCGCCCAAGGCCCCGCCGATCCCGGCCCCTTGATAAGTATAAGGATTCTGACCGGCGCAGCCCGCCAGGAATAAGCTTATGAGCATAACCACTGCTAAACGTTTTATCCAGCTCATGGTTGGTTTACCTCCTTTATCAGGTATATGCTTAGATAATTCTGCAACTGTAATGCCAAACAGACGATAATTTGATTAGCTAATATATTTAATTAGTTATATAGAAAACCATTTTTAACAAACCGATTTTCTTCTCAGATTGATAAACACACCCTAAAATTGACCGTGAAACCTGGATTTTTGAGAAACGATCTACCTCGCCGTCGCCCGAAGCGGGAAAATCGATCCTTATCTGTCTGAAAGCGGGCGGCAAACCTTGCTCGGCTCAGAGTCCAAAATTCTGGCCGATTTCGGTCCTTATAAGATTATTTTTCATAATAATCAATATGTTATCCAGACAATGGCGTGGCTTTTTAATCAGGCACTTAAATTGCAGAGTCACTTAATGCAACATTCCAACCCAACCCAACCCTTAAGGGCGGAGCACTCATGCCCCAGTGGTATCATCAGATAATGATAATTAGTCTGGCCGGGATCTTGACCGGCTGTACCCCGGTACAGCTCGGATTGGGGGTAGGGAAGCTGTGCACCTCTTTGATTCGCAGTGCCGTCCAGAGTAATGAATTAAAGCAGTATCAGCTGGAATGTCATCGTATGCACCGGACTATGTATCCTGAGGATTTCCTAGACGTCGGTGATCCCTTAGCCAAGGCTATCGCCCGGCTCGGGCCGCCCACTAATAAGGAAGCCGGAATGGGGGAATCGTTATACGTATTTCCCAAGCAAAGGATTGTTGACCAATCCGGGCAGGTGGTGGAAAGAGACCTCCGGGTGGCAGTAGATGGTGAGGAAAAAATTACCGAGATCGAGATCTTGGAGCCTTCGCCTCCCGAGGCCCGCGGGGAGAACCCTCGGGAGGCGACAGCAACCTTGGGCAACCCGGCCTGAGGCCAGGCATGTCCGGTTAGGTAGCGATCACCAGCAAAATGGCATCCTTGGCCACCGAGGCGCCGGGTTCGTAATTGATGGCCTTGACCGTGCCGCTGGCCGGGGCCGGTAGATTATTCTGCATCTTCATAGCTTCCAGGATGCAGATGGGGTCGCCCACCTTGACCTGATCGCCCACGCCGACACTGTAACTGATCACCATGCCGGGCATCGGTGAACGCAAAGGCACTTCGCCGGGGGCCACTCCGGCAACCGGAGCCGCGGCCGGGGCAGGTTTAGCCGGAGCCGCACTCGGGGCCGGTTTGGGGGCTACAGCCGCGGGCTGGGGCGCAGCCACCGGTTGGGGCATGGCGGTCGCGGCGGTAATTACTGGTGCTCCAGAAGTGCATTCCACCTCCACCTCAAAATATTCGCCGTCCACAAAGACGTTGAAGGTCCGCATCCCCTCGCCCTTTTCCGGGGCTGGCCGGTCCAGACTGTCGAGGTAGTCTTTGACCTGCTGGAAGAGGTTTTTTTGCTTGATTTTGTTGATAACTTCATCTTCCAGTCTGATCTGTTCCATACTAATGGGCTTGACATCCTCAGGGATCGGTTCCACCCCATATTTCCACTTCAAGAATCGTAACCCGGTAGTGGGGTAGAGGGCATAAATCAACACATCGCCAATACTTTTGGCCAGCCCTTTGGTGGCCTCCTGGGCCCTTGCCAATTCCGGCTCGAGGACATCGGCGGCCCGGCAGGTAATGGGCTCTTCGCCCCGCTCGTAGCCTTTAAGGATCAGTTTTTGCACTTCCGGATCCATCGGGGCCGGAGTTTTGCCATACAGACCATAGGCCAGATCCTTGACCTGGCCGGAGATCATCTGGTAGCGTCCAAAGAGCACGTTTTGCACCGCCTGGATGCCGACGATCTGGCTGGTCGGGGTGACCAGCGGGGGATATCCCAGCTCTTTCCGGGTCTGGGGCAATTCATGCATCACCTCCAGGATGCGGTCCAGGGCGTCGGCCTGCTTGAGTTGCGACACCAGGTTGGAATACATCCCCCCCGGAATCTGGTGGAGCAGCACGCCGGTGTCAATCACCGCCATCTTGCTGGTGTCCAAGAAATCCCGATACTTGGGGGCCACCTTTTCCAGATCCTGGACTAACTCGATCAGGGTGGCCAGATCCAGCGGCGATTCCCGATCAGTATTCTCCACCGACACCAGAATCGGCTCGATGGCGGGCTGTGAGGTCCGCAGGCCAAAGGGCGACAGACAGGTATCGACCACATCGACTCCGGCTTCGATGGCTTTGAGATAAGCCATGGAGGCTTGGCCGCTGGTATAGTGGGTATGCAGTTCGATGGGGATGTCGATGGTGGCCTTCAGGGTCTTGATCAGATCGTAGGCGTCGTAAGGGGAGATCATGCCGGCCATATCTTTGACACAGAAGGAGTCGGCGCCCATATCCACCGAGCGTTTGGCAAAATCCACATAATAGTCCTTGGTATAGACTTCCCCGCCCATGCGGCGCTGGGTCAAGGAGAAGCACACTGCGGCCTGAATGTGTACATCCAGGCCGGCCTTCTTGCATTCCTTAATGGCCTTGAAGGAGGCCTCAAAATTGCGCATATCATTCAAGGCGTCAAAGACCCGAAAGATGTTGATGCCACATTCGGCGGCATATTTTACAAAGGGAAAGACCACATCGTCGGGATAATGACGATAGCCCACCAGGTTCTGGCCCCGCAACAGCATCATAAAGGGCGTCTTCTTGATATACTTTTTCAGAGTGCGGATGCGTTCCCAGGGATCTTCGGCCAAGAACCGGTGGGTGACATCAAAGGTGGCGCCGCCCCAGACCTCCATGGCCCAGAAGCCTATATTGTCCATACGTTCCGCCATGTCAAGCATGTCTTCGGTCCGCATGCGGGTGGCCAGGGAGGATTGATGACCATCCCGAAAGGTAGTATCAGTAAATTTGATCGGGTTTTTACCTGCCATGTCTAGTCTCCTAAAATATTCTCAAAATTTTTTTTAGACTTAGCCGGGGCTAAGGGCCTATCTTAAACTGCGCCGCTGCAACATGACGCGCCATTGCATGGCCGCTTGTCGGCCCGCCAGGCCCCACAGATTGTGCAGGGTAGCCGGAAGCTGAGCCGCGGCCGCCACGGGAGCCGTGGCCTGGGCCCTTAAGATAGCCTCTTCATCTTGAATATATGCCTGAATGGCCGCGGTAACCGCCGCCAGCACTTTGTCTCGGCGAGCCATACTGACCTCTTTCGTTACATCGGAATATTGCCGTGTTTCTTGGGCGGCAGATTCTCTTTCTTGGTACACAGTATTTCCAGGGCCTCAATCAGCCGGGGACGGCTTTCCCGAGGCACGATCACCTGATCGATATAGCCCCGCGACGCGGCAATATAGGGATTGTAGAGCAATTCCCGATATAGCTCAATCTTCTCTTGGCGTTTGGCTTCGGGATCCTCGGCCCCTTGAATTTCGCGGCGGAAGATGATGTTGGCCGCCCCTTCAGCCCCCATCACCGCGATCTCCGCGGTAGGCCAGGCAATGGCCATATCGGCCCCCAGATCCCGGGAACACATGGCCAGATAAGAGCCACCATAGTCCTTACGGGTGATCAGGGTGAGCTTAGGGACGGTAGCTTCCGAATAACACCAGAGCAGCTTGGCCCCGTGCCGGATGATGCCGCTCCATTCCTGGTCGCTCCCGGGCAAATAGCCGGGGACATCAGCAATGGTCAACAGCGGAATATTAAAGGCGTCACAGAACCGGATAAACCGGGTCGCCTTGTCGGAGGCGTTGACACCCAGGCAGCCAGCCAGCACCAACGGTTGATTGGCGACAATGCCGATCGGCCGGCCATTGAGTCGGGCAAAACCCACCACCATATTCTGAGCATAGAGGGCATGGGGCTCAAAGAAATCGCCATCATCGACGATGGCCCGGATAACGTCTTTCATGTCATAGCTGGCCCGCGGGTTATCAGGGATGATGGCATCGAGGGCCGGTTCCTGACGGTTGACCGGGTCGCTGCAAGGCTGGACGGGAGGATCCTCCATGTTGTTGTTGGGCAAAAAACTGAGCAGGCGTTTTATCTGGTGGATGGCATCGCTATCGGATTCCGCGGCAAAATGCGCTACCCCGCTTTTAACATTATGGGATATGGCCCCGCCCAGGTCCTCGAAGGTAATTTCCTCCCCGGTGACGCTTTTGATAACATCCGGCCCGGTGATGAACATGTAGCTGGTATTTTTGACCATGACGACAAAATCGGTCATGGCGGGAGAATAGACCGCCCCCCCGGCGCAGGGACCCATAATCCCGGAAATTTGCGGAATAACTCCGGAGGCAATGGCATTACGATAGAAGATCTGCCCGTAGGCGGCCAGGGAGTCCACCCCTTCCTGGATGCGTGCCCCGCCCGAGTCGTTGAAGCCCACAAAAGGGACCCCGGCCTTCAGGGCCAGGTCCATGACCTTGCAGATCTTACGGGAATGCATTTCTCCCAAGGTCCCGGCCCGAGAGGTAAAGTCCTGAGCAAAGGCAAAGACCGGACGACCGTTAACCTGTCCGAATCCGGTGATCACTCCGTCAGCCGGGATTTTCATCTTATCCATGCCAAAATTAATACAGCGGTGCTCCACCATCATGTCCAGTTCTCGGAAAGTACCGGGATCAAAGAACTGATCCAGACGCTCCCGGGCAGTGAGCTTACCGGTCTGGTGCTGTTTGTCTACCGCCTTGGGTCCCCCCATGGCCTTGATCTCGGCCTCTTTGGCCTGGAGTTCGGCGATCCGCTCAGCCACGGCTTTCATAATTTAAACTCCTTTCCCATTAAGCAATATGAGGCTTTTTAGGGTTAGTCACCCCCGGGCCCCATGCCTGATTCTGATCTAGCTCGGCTCTAAATTTAAAACAAATTTCAGATTATCTTATAATGCCTCTAAGTTAACCTTATATTTTTTTATCTCGGTCACAGCCCCTGTCGCTGCGCTTTCCACCTCTAAGTTGCTGGCCGGTTCCGCTTAGCGTGCTCAGCCACTCCCAAGATTTTTTAGTCAATCAAAATTTTATACTAGATTGTCAAGGGAATTTAAACTCAGAAAATCATCAGGGCGGAAAATATTTTCCGGGCACCGATCTCTAGATTGAAAAGAGCGCGGCAGGGGTGATACAATAGCCCGGAAAATACTATTTTACCACCAGGGGCAGTATTCACCCCTGGCCTAGCAAAGGGTAGGGTAGCAGATGGTTAGGCAACAATTTGTGCATCGCACTGAGGTACGGGTCCGGTTTGGCGATACAGATCCCTACGGTATCGTCTATTTTGTCAGTTATTTTCGCTATTGCCATCGCGCCATCGAAGAATACCTGAGGGCCCTCGGACTTAAGCCGGAAGAGACCTTTCGCAATGTGGCAGAAGGTTTTGGCCTACCTATTGTGGAGGCGCAATGCCGCTTCTTGCGGCCGGCGCGCTATGGCGACCTGCTGGTCATCGAAACTCGAATTCAGGAATTACGGCCCCGGGCGTTGATCTTTGCCTTTGAGTTTTTCCCGGCCGGCGGGCAGGATTTGCTGGCCCGCGGGACCGCCAATCTGGTATCCATCAATCGGCAGTGGCAGGCCATTGAACTACCGGCCCGGGTCAGGCAAATCTTGACTCAGACGGCCAGTAAGCCTGGGAATGGTTAGCTAGTTTTCATCCGGAAACTCCCTCGCCCCTGGTGGGAGGGGGTTGGGGGGAGGGGGCGTAAATTTCAACATATTAAGATGATATAATATTTTTCACCCCCACCTTAATCCTCCCCATCAAGGGGGAGGACAACAATGGGTTTCCGGATAGATACTTGCTGACTAGCGCCGCGGTTTTCCGGTTGACAGCAGTAAAAAATATTCGCTATGATGGATACTTAAGGAAGGCTGAGAACATCTTCTGGAGCTGCGCCACAACTTTGGGCGTTTAATTAGCAAGCCCACCAGCAATTTCCCAAAGTTAACCGGCGTGGGACTAAATGATTTTCCAAACCTTTAAATCATGCGGCTTATGGCAACCCTGGGGTAATCTGCGGAAGCGATTTTCTTCTGCTCCACTGTTTTCATGAGGCACATCATGCCGTCATGCCGTTATCTGTGGTTATTGTTGGGCTTATGGGGAGTGATAAGTTTGGGAGTGTTAACTTATCCAACGCAGGGTAAGGAGAAAGACATGGCACTCAGCCCTCAGGACAAACAGACCTTACATCAAATCGCGCGGGAGGCGATCTGGGCGGCTTTGCAAGGCCAGCCCCTGCCCTCCCTGCCTCCGACTTCCGCGGTCCTGCAGGAGAAACGGGGGGCATTTGTCACTCTGCACCTGCGGGGCCAACTGCGGGGTTGTATCGGCCTGATCGAACCGATCAAACCGCTGGCCCAGGCCATCCAGGAGATGGCGTTGGCCGCGGCCTTCCGGGATCCGCGTTTTCCACCCCTATCTTCTCAAGAATTCCCGGAGGTGGACATCGAGATCTCGGTGCTCTCCCCTCTTCAGGAGATTAAAACCCCCGAAGCCATTGAGGTGGGCAAACATGGATTGTATATCGTCAAGAGGCCCTATGCCGGGCTGTTGCTCCCGCAGGTAGCCACCCAATACCACTGGAATCGGGAAACTTTTCTGCGCGAGACTTGCCGTAAGGCCGGTTTACCTTCTGAGGCCTGGAAGGAACCGGATACTCAGATCTATATTTTCAGTGCCGAGATTTTTTAAAGCCTGATTAAGACTAGATGACGGCCAGTTTGCGATATCGCCGCCAACCTTTCTTTGAGGTGAGACCTTTATGACCCCTGATCCTGCACCCGAGGACACCCGGCTTCCGGCTACCACCCCGGCGGGGGCTCCTAAGCCTGCGCCCTCCTGGTTAAAGTGGCTCAAAGAAAAACGTTTCCTGATCGTGGTGTTGATCATTATTGCTTTTCTGGCCGCAATCTTTTCTATTTCCGAGATGAAACGCTCCATACCATTGACTTCTGAGCAGGTCGTCCCTCCTTATGCTAAAGTAGAAAAACCTCTAGCCGCCCCCACCCCGGAAACAGAAATTGCCTCGGCCCCAGAAGCCGCATCCGAACCAGAGCCACCGACCACTAGGCCAACCGACCAGGCCATCCCTCCTTCCCAGCACCCCCCGGTCGAGTCTCCGTTTCCTGCCCCGCCCAGTATCGAGCCGGTGATTGGCGAGGCTTTTACCCACGCGGTGATCAAAATTATGGACGATCAGGTCAATCAGACCTGGCTGGGCTGGCGGCCGAATGCCATCCTGTTTGGCATGCTGCGCTTAACCGACAACGTTAATAACCGCCAGATCGGGGTGTTGGAAGTGGCCCGGCGGACTACCGTCATCTTGAATGAAAATATGAGCCGCTTTGCCTTGACCGAGGCCTATAACCCCCATCTCAATGAGGCCATGAACTATTTCATGGTGAGTACCGATAAATACTGGTTCCCCTCCGCCTCGGGAAAATATCGGGAAGCCATTCAAGACCTTCATAAGTATATTGACGACCTAAAAAACAAGCGCAGCAGATTCTATCCCCGAGTCGATAATCTTATCGCCCTGATGATGGCTTACAAAGACATTTTGGGTAGTTGTTTCCATAACCTGATTAAGGATAAAGAAGCCGACGGCAGTACGGTATCCTGGTTTGTTTGTGACAATTACTTTTATTATTCCCAAGGGGTAGCTTTAGGCATGTCCGAGATATTGGAGGCGGTCCGGGAAGATTTCAGTCGGGAGTTGCTGAAAAAAAATTCTCACAAGCTCCTAGAGGAGGCTGTGCATGCCTTACACGCGGGCTGCCAACTGCACCCCTGGTTGATTACCAATGCCGCCAAAGACGGCATCTTGGCCAACCATCGGGCCAATATGGCGACCTATATCGGCGAAGCCGAGCATTACGTCTCCACTTTACAAACGGTACTGGCTACTAATTAGTTTTCCTTCGCAATTTCCCCATCCCCTGGCGGCAGGGGGTTGGGTGGCGACGTTAATTATAACATGTTGAGATTATATAATTAATTATCACCCCCACCCTAACCCTCCCCCATCCAGGGGGAGGGAAAAAATGGGTTTCCGGAGGGCTACTACTTGAACTAGATATTACCTAAGCTTACGATAGCTTACGATCTATTGATTTAATAAGGCTTGAGAGCTTCAGCGAGGGAGGAAAATCATGCGGGTGGGCAGAATCATGATCAGCAAACCGATTACCGTCGCTCCGGACAGCAGCGTCCACCAAGCCCTGAAAATAATGCAGCAACATTCCATCCGCCACCTGCCGGTGGTAGATGGTGAAAAATTTGTGGGCTGGGTCACGGCTCGCGATCTGCAACAGGTATTGTTGGCGGCCATGATTGAGAAGATTACGGTGCGGGACGTCATGGTAACGGATCCGCTTACCGTTACCCCCCTGACCGGCGTGGATGAAGCCGCCCATCTGATGCATGATTATAAGATCGGCGGCGTCCCGGTGTTGGAAAAGGGTAAGCTGGTGGGGGTCCTAACCGTAGCCGATCTGTTATCCGCCTTTTTATATATGCTGGACGTATTGCGGCGCAGTTCCCGTCTTGATCTGGTCCTAGCTGATCGTCCGGGGGCTTTTGAGGAGGCCTGTCAGCTCATTCACCAGGCCGGGGGCAAGGTGATCAATGTCGGCTTGGGACTGGAAGGCTGTCAGCAGCACACCTATTCCTTCCGTCTGGATAAATGTGACCTGGAACCGATTATTAAAAGCTTAAAAGAGCGTGGTCACCAGGTGTTAGAGTTGATCAGTTAGTCCACCATCACCTGGTTGCGCCCGCTCTGCTTGGCACAGTACATCGCACTATCGGCCCGGTGCACCAATTCCTCAGGTTCCATCTGATCCGTCAGACCAGCTACGCCGATACTCACGGTTAAGGGGATTTCCAGGTCATTGATTTTCATCGGGGCAGCAGTAATCTTTTGTCGCAGGCGCTCGGCCAATATGGCCGCCTGGTCTTTAGACGTTTGGATTAACATGATAATGAATTCTTCGCCGCCGTAGCGGCAGATTAAATCCGTGGACCGAACAAAATCCTGTAACCGGGCACTCAGCTCCTGCAAAATCTTATCCCCCACCGTATGGCCATAACGATCATTGATCGTCTTAAAGTTATCCAGATCGAGAAACAATAGAGCCAGTGGGCAGCCATAACGCCGACACCGCTTCACTTCTTTGGATAGAGCCTGCCAGAAATAGCGTTGGTTGAAGAGGCCGGTGAGACTATCCTTGGAAGCCAGGTTTTTAACCTGTTCAAAAAGGGCCAGGTTTTTCAAGGCGGTGACGGTTTGGAGAACAAAAATCTCAAAGATTTCCTGCTCTTCCGGTGTAAAGGCCGATTCCCGGCCACTGCCCAGCATCCCTACTAACTTATGATTAACCCAGAGTGGGGCCCAGATCAGGGCCGGGATCGTCCGGTCTAGATTGCCAGAGCGGAATATTATGGGTTGCTCCGCCAACTTGGCAGACGAGGAATCATTCATCACCGGAGGGGTTTCCAGGCTGGTGGCCTGGAGCGCTTGTTGCATCCAGGTCTCCAAATATGGCTGAATTTTTGTATCCCAACCATCCTGGACACGGCAGGCAAATTTATCCGGAAGGTTATCCCCAGCCCTTAGTTTCAGACCTACAACGCTTAAGGACAGCGTGTCCCACATCAGATCCAGGAGCAATTCGATGATCCGATCTAGATTTAGGGCTTTACTCAACCCTTCGCCGATCTGACGGATGCGCTTCAGTTCCAGCCGCCGTTGTTGGGCCAAGGCCTCACGGGCGGCGGTAAGTTCCGCGACCATCGCCTGGTTGGCCTGGGACAGCCGCTGTCGTTCCAAGGCCCGCTCGATCAAGGCATGCAGGCTTTCCAAACGAGGCACCGGCTTCAAGAGATAGTCATAGGCCCCGCGCCGCAGGGCCTCAATGGCGCTGTCCAGATCAGCATAGCCGGTAAAAATGATGACCTCAGTTTCAGGAGAGATCTTCTTAAACTCGGAGAGCAGTTCCAATCCGGACCGGCCGGGCATAAACAGGTCTAAAATGGCAATCTGGAATTTTTCCGCCTGGAACTGGGCCAGGGCCTGATTCCCATCGGTTACCGTCCGCACCTGATATCCGACTGCCTGCAGATATTCCTCCAAGGCACTAATGATCTGGAGGTCATCATCGGCTAACAGGATGTGGACTGCCATCTTACCACCTTATCGGGCCAGGGAGACCACGGTGTCCCGATGCCAATCGACTTCGTCTTTACGGGGATAATCCAGGTTGTAATGCAACCCGCGGCTCTCTTTGCGTTTCAGGGCACAGGTAATGATCAATTCCGCCACTAGGGCGAGATTGCGCAGTTCCACCAAGTCGCTGGTAATCAAAAAATTCCAATAATATTCATCGATTTCCTGCTGGATCAGGTCAATCCGATGTTTGGCTCGCATAAGCCGCTTATCCGTCCGGACAATCCCGACATAATTCCACATGAAGCGGCGAATCTCCTCCCAGTTTTGGGAAACCACGACGTTTTCTTCGCTGTCCACCGCTCCGAACGGGTTCCATTCCAGCACTTCGGACAGATCCAGCGGGCGCATCTGAGGTAAGAGCTCCTTGGAATGCTGGGCGGCCTGATGGGCAAAGACTAAAGCCTCCAGGAGGGAATTGCTGGCCAGGCGGTTGGCCCCGTGCAGACCGGTCATGGAGACCTCACCAATAGCATAAAGATTGTGGATGGTAGTCCGACCGACGGCATCGGTAACCACGCCCCCGCAGCAATAATGGGCGGCGGGCACCACCGGGATGGGTTCTTTGGTCATATCAATGCCCAGGGCCAGACACTTCTGATAGATGCCGGGAAAGCGGGAGCGCAAAAAATCCGCCGGCTTATGACTGATATCGAGAAAAACGCAGTCATCACCACTCTTTTTTAATTCTTCGTCGATGGCCCGGGCGACAACATCCCGAAAGGCCAGGTCCTTCAGAGGATGATATTTTTCCATGAAGGGGATGCCACGTTTATCGATCAGGATCCCGCCTTCGCCGCGCACGGCTTCGGAGATTAGAAAATTCTTGGCCAGGGGATGATAAAGACAGGTGGGATGGAATTGCACAAACTCCATGTTACCGATCAGCGCCCCGGCCCGATAAGCAATGGCTACCCCGTCCCCGGTGGCAATATCCGGGTTGCTGGTGTAGAGATAGACCTTGCTAGCCCCGCCGGTGGCCAGTAAAATGATCGGGGCCACATAGGTTTCGACTTCGCCGCGGTCAATGTTTAAGACATAAGCTCCCAGGCATGATTCCTCGGCATTAGTGACTATCGCGCCCCGTCGCAAGAGCTTATGACGAGTGATCAGATCAACCGCAATATGATTCTCAAAAACCTTGATGTTGGGGTGCTCTAAGACCCGATCGACCAGAATCCGCTCCACTTCTTCGCCGGTCATGTCATGGGCATGGATGATCCGGCGTTTGGAATGCCCGCCCTCCCGGGTCAGATCATAACTATCTGCGCTCGTGCTGCGCAGATCAAAATGGGCGCCCATCTCAATCAGTTCGCGGATGCGTTCCGGTCCCTGGCGGACCACCAGTTCGACAATATCCGGATGGCATAACCCATCCCCGGCCTCCAGGGTATCTTTAACATGTAGATCAAAACTATCTTCCGGACTCAACACCGCGGCAATGCCGCCCTGAGCCTGACGGGTGCTGGTATCCATAATCCCCCGTTTGGTTACCAGGTTGACCGTACCATAGGGGGCAACTTTAAGAGCATAACTCAAACCTGCCAGACCGGAGCCGATGACCAGAAAGTCAGATCGGTATTGCATTATTTAATCCTTACCCAATCCTCAAAAATATTTCGCTAAATCATCGCGCTAAGCCCGACCAAAAACAAGTTCCGATCATCGGAATCATAGTCTGGGGGAAATCCTAAGCTAGTAATCGTCCGGAAACTCCTCCCTCCCCAGCGCGAAAGGGGGTTGGGGTGATGGAGAGGTAATCTGCAACATAATGAGATCATATAATTTTTTTCACCCCCACCCTGATCCTCCCCCCTCAAGGGGGAGGGAAAAGTGGTTTTCCGGATGGACACTAATCTAGTAATCGTCCAAAAACTCATTTTTCTCCAGCACGGGAGGGGGTTGGGAGTTAATTTTCTACATTAATGCGAGCCTCTAATATTTTTCACCCCCACCCGCCTCAGGACCATTATCTATAGTGCTGATTAACCAAATTAAAGCAATTTTTAAGAAATATCAACTCAAATATCTATTTTATAGAGAAATTTACAGAAACGGCCTTAATGGCTCGCCCTCAGAGCCTTAATAAACGCTCCAGATTCTGGCGGGTAATCATGGCCTGAACCTCGGCGCTAACCCCGGCTTGTTGCATTTCGGCCAGATAGCGCGAAGGCGGCAGCAAGGGATAATCGCTACCGAACAGAATCTTTTCCGGTCCGACGATCTGGGCCGCTAACCGGTAAATTAAGGGACGGTAAAGATATGGAGAGGCAGCAGTGTCAAAATAGACGTTGTTAAAGGCTTCCAACACCTCTTTTTTGAGCAACCCAAAGAACAGCAGGCCGCCCCCCCAGTGGGCCAGAATCAGCTCCAGATCTGGAAAGGCCCGGACCACAGCATAAATCTCTTCCAGGCCCACCGGACTTTTGCCGGGGTAGGAGTGGCCGATGGGTTCATTGGTATGGAGCATCAGGGGAACATGATAACCCTGGCAGAGGTCGGCAATCGGGGCCAGGGCGGAGACGATCTCCGAGCCTGGGGCCTCAATATAAAAGGCCAATTCGCCGACACCGCGACAACCTGCGGCCAGGCAGCGTTCCACCTCCCGAGCCGCCCCGGACTCCAGCGGATTGACGCAGCAGAAGCCGATAAGTTGTTGGGGGTAACGGTGCATAGCTTCCAGCACCGCGTCATTCTGCAGACGCCAGAGACGCTCCTGCCGCCAGGGAAAGCCGAAGGTGACCGAGCGCTCCACGCCTTCGTCGGCCATCGCCGCCACCAGTTCGGCGGCACTGATCAAACGCGCGCGAGGGGATTCATATAGCCAGCGAAAGGCTGGTTCATCAGCAAAAAAATCTTCCCGGTGGCGGATAACCGGGTCCGGAAACATATGGGTATGAACGTCCAGGATCATGGTTTAGACTCCGAGTTGAGATAGACTAAGGTAGCCCCCCAACCGCCGGACCGCAGCTCCGCGTCGATAAAATCGGCTACCAAGGGATGCCGCTTCAGAATGGCCCGGACCCGAGCCTTTAAGGCCCCGGTGCCCTTGCCATGGATAATTTTAACCTCTAATAAACCCTGTTGCTGACAAAGTTCTAAATATTCCGGAATTAACTCGCTGATTTCGGCAGGGCGGAAGGTATGCAGATCAAGGCAGTCTTCTATAGGCAGGACCAGGGGGTCAGGTATCGACTCGCTCTGGGTCGCCGCTGGTTTATGGATTCCCCGTTGGCGTTTCATATTTTTTCTCTTTGAGGCCGGTCCACTTTAGCTTATATTGAAGGAACGCGAATTGTTTAAGGACGTTTGATGAGCCTCCTCAAGCTACTCCCCCTCTTGACCGTGTTACTGGGCACCATTTGGACTGCGAGCCCGGTTTGGTCAGCCGGGCCGTTTACCTATCGCCTGCCCCAAACGTCAGGAGGGGTTGATCCCCAGGCCTGCACGGTGATTGGCGAACACCAGACTCATGCCCTGGTCAGATTCGACAATATGTATTTTATTGCCCGGCGTTATGACCTGGGATTTTGGGAATTAGCCCGCTACCATCTGGAGTTGGACCATTGGTATCTGCCCCACGATCAGAACCTCGAGATCCCTACCCGCTGGATTATTCCCCAGGTAAATGGTCCCCAGGGCATCATCATTAACGCCGCGGAATTGCGGCTCTACCGGTTTTTCCCGGAACAAGGTCAGGTAAGAACCTATCCCATCGGCATCGGGGTTATGGACTTTAAGACCCCCTTCCAAAAATTCCGGGTGACCTCGAAGTCCGAAAACCCCGGCTGGCGCATCCCCGTTTCCCTACGGAAAAAATATGGCATGTCCTATATGCCGCCGGGGGATGAAAATCCGGTCGGCAGCCATTGGCTGGGGTTATCGCATTACGGCATCCACGGCACCTGTTATCCGCATGGCGTCGGCCGGCTGGTCAGTCACGGCTGTATCCGATGTTACCCCGAGGACATTGCCGAATTATTCAAGCTGACCCCGGTCGGCACCCCGGTGCAAATTATCTATCAACCGATAAAAATCGGCTTCCGCCAGGGTCGCATCTTTGTTGAGGTGCACGAAGATGTCTATCATAAGATTCCCGATATGCTGCTGCACGCCCGGGAACTGATTAACACCCAACAACTGGCGCACCTGATCAACTGGCCCCGATTCCTGAGAGCTATCGAAGAAGAAACCGGGGCACCGCTGGACATCAGTCGGTAACCGGCCTTCTACCTGAACCGAGCGATTTAGTGCCGCAAAATTAGTTAGCTTTCATCCGGAAACTCCCCCGCCCCTGGTGGGAGGGGGTTGGGGGGAGGGGGGACGTTAATTTCAACATATTGAGATGATATAATATTTTTTCACCCCCATCCTAACCCTCCCCCATCAAGGGGGAGGGAAAAGCAGGTTTTCGAATGGGCACTAGTTAGCTTGCGATCCGGCCGGGCACAAGCCCGCGGCGATCAAAAATTACCACTACCGGCATCTGAATTAGGTTGCGTTTAATCCCCCTAATAACTTAGGATTTCTTTGTCAAGATATTGACAATCTCCGATTCATGTTGGGTAATAGTGCGCATGCGGTCGAGAATGGCCAAAAAAATCGGCCCGGCCTGCGGCAGGCAGAGGCCCTCGATCAGCCGAGCCTCGTGTTCGGTGGCGAATTCCAGGCAGGCCTGGAGCATTTTTTGGCCCTCTTCGACCACGTATTTCTTCAGATAGGCATTATCGGTATGGACAATGTCCACCAAAGAGCGCAATATCCCCGCCTGGTGATCAAAAAGATAATTGGTCTGAGCCACTGCTTTATCGGAGAACAGCACCGCCCCCTGGATCTTCTTCTGGAGCGGCTCGCTTAGTTGGGCCAGATTATCACCGATCACGCTCAGATGTGACAGGATACTATGCAGTTGCAATAAGGCAGACTTTTCACTGCCGGATTTTTTGGGCAACAGGTTTTCTAACTGACCGCCGACGGCGTTGATTTTCTGGGCCAAATCCTCCTGTTGTTGATTAAGATCGGTCACCAACTGCCGGTGATGCCGGTTAAAGGCGTCGCGCGCCGTCCCGGTCATGATAATTAACTGGTCAACAACGGGGCCTAGTTGTGCCCACTGCTCCTTCAGCTCTCGGCTGGCATCCATCATCAATCTCCTTAATCCTCAAAAAGGTTATAGTCAGTGGCATTGAGGTTGGATAGAAAATGGCTGTAATTTCAAATAGCTTTTCGGAACATGGGTTGTACCGGTGTCTGCGCTAGCTCATTTTTTGAGAAAGCTGTAAGCTATTTGTTGATTCCGCAGATTATAGATTTGGGATTTAACATACATCTTATGGGCCTGATCATATTCCCGTTTGGCTTGGGAAAGTTTCTGGACGGATTCATCCTCACGTCCCTGCTGTTCCAAGGCCTTGCTCTGGGCTTCTTTTTGCTGGGCCGACTGCATTAATTGATCACCCTGGGCATAAGAATCAGCGGCCAGCTTCCGGTTGAGGGCTTCTTGCTCCATTTCCTGGGGGCTTAAGTCCTGGCTTAACATCTCCCCCGGAGTTTCTTTTTGCAAAGTGGCGAATAGAGAGTTAGCCTCCTTGGCCATGGCCTTGGCTTCCGCGGTAAAATTGCCGTCTAACTTCTCCTGGGCCTTATCCAAAAGTGACACGGCGCGCTGATAAAGCTGGGCATGGTCTGCGCGAGGCGCACTTTGGGCCACGGCTCCGGGGGCCCCTAACAGCACCAGGGCCAGCAATCCGACTCCCATAATCTTAAACATCTTCAACTGGGGGATCATGATTAACACTCCTTATTCTAAGAGATTCTTAATGTAATCGGAAGGTTTCGGTAATGGCTCGTTGGAACCGGGGCTGATAAATCAGCTCAAAGACGGCTTCCTTGCCCGGGAACAGGGTCAGGGCTTGACTTCTGATATTGGTCACCATATTTACGGCCTGCTCCCGGCTAACTTCCCCGGAGCGGATAAGTTGCAAGGCCTGGTCGACCAAAAATCGCAGATAGGCCAGTCTGCGATTCTCTTCCTTGATTTCCGCCGGGGTTGAAGCCATAAGCCTTTAACTACTTGTGAATATTAAACTATTTCTCCATGATCGCCGGTGCCCCGGCAACCGCCGAGTGGCCGCAAATGTCCCTCCCAGACATGATGCTGGTCCGGAGCGGACACTCTAACCAATCACCTGTGATTAATGCTATCGTTTTTTCAAGATTCTGGCAAGTTCGAAACCGGAGTTTTTTTCTTGCCCAGCGGAACGTTTTGGCCGACCACCGTAGTGTCTGGGGGTATTTTGGTGATCTCCACCGCCACCCCCTCTCGATCTCTGATGACCTCATAGACGCGCTTCCAATCTACCAGAGAGCCGAGTTGGTAGGTTTTGAGTAGGTTTTCGACCCCGGAGATCGGGTCTAGGCCTTTGCGATAGATGTCTGAGTGTACTTCTAGATAGACCCGCTGATCCGGGGTCACGGCGATTTTGAAGGGCTGGTAGATAATTTTTACCGGCGTGCCGACCTCAACTTGCTCAAACAGCTCGGCAATTTCTTCGACCAGCATCCGGATGCAGCCATGCGACACCGAACGACCTACCGTCCAGGGCCGGGGGGTAGCATGAATTCCCACTCCCGGGGCCGAGGTGGCCATCCAGAACGGGCCCAGGGGATTTTTCGGTCCCGGCGGCACGGAAGTCAACACCACCTGCCCATTATCCTCCATCTCCCGCTGAATCGAAGGCGGCACCAGCCAGGTCGGATTCCGGACCTTATTGATGATCTCGAAATCGCCGGTAGGAGTTTCCCAAGTCCGCTTCCCTACGGCCAGGGCGTAATGGCGTTTAAATTTCCCCTGGTCAAAATGATAAAGCCGCATTTCCGGTATGTTAATGATCAGGCCATGGTCTAATTCCGCCGGTAAAATGCGCGTATTGGTGATGGTCAAGGTCATTCCGGGACGCAACCGGTGTTTTTGGGTTAAATTATTATGGCGGGCCAATACTCGCCGGGGCACCCCCGTCATCAGGGCGATCCGGGGTAATTGATCTCCTTTCTTGACCAGATATTCCTCGGTCCCTCCGGTGATTTGTTGGTAGACCGGCAGGGCCTCGAGGTCCCCTCGGGCCGGTTTCGCAACACTCCCCCAGGCCAACAAAAAGCAGATTAATAACCAGCTCTTGTTAAAGCGGCGGTCCATTTCTCCCCCCTAGCTGTCCGCCTTGGTTCTATCCAGCAGACATCGATTTTCCGTAAGCCCTGGTCAATCGGTGGATGCCTTTAATCTGGTTCCAGTGGCGATGGCTGATCAGGTTAGGTTTCCCTTATTAAATCCGTAAGCCTTGTGCAATCAGGTTTTTTCATCAACGGGATTAAAATTCTAATAGAAAACTAAACTAACTGCACTGTCTATTTTCACCCTCGCCCCCAAAAAAAGTGATTATCAAAATTTTTTACCAGTCTAGCCATATTCTAAATCCACCACATAAGGAAAATGATCGGAGGGATAGCGGCCATTGACATTGTAAGTGACAATGACACCCTCCTGCACCCGGAAAGGTGGCGTAATCAGCACCCAATCGATCCGGTGGCCGAACCGTTCACCGCTAAAGGTATGTTGGGTGGTAACCCCGGTTTCGGAGCGATTCAGTAACATCCAGGTGTCAGCAAACGGACTGCCGTCCGCCACCAGCAGACGATGCAGCTCGGACCCGGGCCGGTCATTAAAATCTCCCGCCAAAATCGTCGGCTGCTCCAGCCGGGTAAAATGCTCCCGGATGATCTGCGCCCCCATCAGCCGGGCGGGTTCGGAGATATGGTCCAGGTGGGTATCGGCAAAATAAAACCACTGTTTTTGATCTACTCGCCGAAACTGGCCAAAAGTTACCATCCGGGGAAAAGCACTGCCCCAATCTTTACTACGATGCGCCTCGGGGGTTTTGGATAACCAAAACTCCCTGCCCGGACCGGGCACTATCTGCTGCGGCCGGTAGAAAATAGTGGGATATTGACAGGTCGGGTCGATCTGGCGATGACCGATAAAGGGCACATAACCGGTAAGATAGGTAGTCAGATACTCCAACTGCGGCACCGTACATTCCTGAGTGGCCAGCAGGTCCGGCTGATAGGCCCAAATGGTTTCCAACACCAGTTCTTTGCGATACTTCCACTGATAAGGCCCGTCCTGAGCCGTTTCAAAGCGCAAATTAAAGGTCATGACCCGCATCGTTATACCCTGGAAGCCAGGCCGCTTCAGGCAAAACGCGCCGGCAGGGGCTGCGGGAAAAAGAGTTCTTGACATTGCCGGAGGAAATAGGCATCGGTCATCGAGGCCAGATAGTCGCGCACTATCTCCGCCGGACGACTGGCTTCCAGATAACTGGGCGCCATGGGGGCGAGAAAATCCATCCAGATCGGTGACTCCTGATACTCCTGCTCGAGATCTTGCAAGCAGCGCTCAAACAGCGCGTTAGACAGCTCTTCAATCTTACCGGTCTCGGCCTTGATGCGGGGATTATTGTAAATACGCTGGTAATTGAATTCCTTGAGCTGGCGCAGCGCCTCCCCGACTTCCGGACTGTAGCACACATAATTCTTATTAAAACTATTACTAATCAGATCGGCAACCAGGGTATAAACTATAGTCCCATTGGTCTGGCCCAACCGGGTCTGCGCCAGCGGCGGTAATTGCTGGCGCTGGACCAGGTTTAACAGGATGGCGTCTTCCAGATCGCGGCCGATATAACTGATGGTGTCGGCCAGACGCACGACGCAGCCCTCCAGGGTCATGGGCTTGAGATTTACCTTGGGATCGGCCAGTTTCAGTTCGATTTCGCGCTGCAGTTGAGCAAAGGTCTTTTCCCGGTCCGGCGCCAGCCGTTCCATATGCGTTTCCCCATCGTGACAGAGTATACCGTCCAGCACTTGCAGGCTGAGATTGAGCCCCCGCCCCCCTTTTTCCACCTGATCCAAGAAGCGCACCCCCTGGACACTATGAACAAAACTACCAATGCCATGGACCTGGCACAGACGGCTGAGGATAGCTTCACCATCATGGCCAAAAGGCGGGTGGCCGATGTCATGCCCCAAAGCAATGGCCTCCAACAGATCCTCGTTGAGACGCAAAAATTTACCGATCGTCCGGGCAATCTTAGACAATAGTTGCACATGTAGGACCCGGTGACTGATCTGCTCATGATCAATCAGGTAAAACACCTGAGTTTTATCAATATAACGGGTGTAAGCCCGGGAATGCAGGATGCGATCGGTGTCCACCGCAAAATTTTGCCGGTGGCCATAATCAATCCGTTCTTCATATTGCCGACGGATAGCCTGTCGGCTGCGAGTGGCGTAAGGCGACAGCCAAGCGTCCTCCTGGCGCTCCAACTCCGCCCGTAATTCCTGTAAATCGGTCATAAAATCCTACTCCAGGATAATTTTACCACAGGTGCCGGGCGGCCAACAAGAGGTTTCGCCGCCACTACCAGATTTTCCTTGACGCCCGGTCTGACCGTCCTTATTTTTCAGTTAAAGGTCTCTGAATGTCGTTAATCATCATCAATGGGGAGGGCGGGCTCATGATCAAGGTGTTCATGGAACGAAGCATTAAGGGGAGAAATGTCACTGAAATAGTCAGATTATTAAGGATGCTGCGGGTCAAGGCCATGCAGCAACCGGGTTATATCTCTGGGGAAACCTTACACGCCCTCGATGACCCCAACTATTATCTGGTGATCAGTAGCTGGGAAAACCCGTCCGACTGGGAGGCCTGGCATCATAATCCGGAACGTCAGCAGCTTCAGGCCGAATTAGACAAGTATTTGGAATCTCCTACTCATATACGAATTTTTACCTATTAATCAGCGGCCTCCCCACCTTTAGGGGCTTCACTAAAGCAGGCGACCGGGAGTCGCCTGTTTTGTTTACCACCTGGGCTGCATTTAAGAGTTGTGTCAATGGGGACCGTTCCTAACCTGGCTCTTTTAAAATTTGATTTTTTAAGTATGATAATATAGTATGAAAATTTTAATTTTCGTGATCAACCGGTCGGAGTCAGGTTTAATGTGGGCCTATTTGGAAGATTTTATCCGTCATCTGCACATCGAGCGTCACCTGTCGCCCCATACCATCCGCAATTACCAGAGCGATCTGAGACAATTTCTGGATTTCCTGGCCGGGATGGAACCGCCCCGGACCTTGGCCAGCTTGACTTATCAGGACTTACGGGCTTTTTTGGCGCATCGCCATCGCCTCAACCAAAAGGTCTCGGTAGCCCGCAAACTGGCGGCGCTCCGCACTTTTTGCAAGTACCTGGTGAGACAAGGAGTCTTATCCCAAAACCTGGCGGCCCTGGCCCCAGGCCCCAAGTTAGACAGTCATCTGCCTCGTTTTTTGACTATTGATGAAGTTTTTCATCTGCTCGAGGAGGTATCCGGGGCCACGGTCCTGGAGCTGCGCGATCGGGCCATCTTGGAGGTGTTTTATTCCGGCGGCTTGCGGGTCTCCGAACTGGTCAACCTGAATCTGGCTGAGATGGATTTAGAGCATCGCCGGGTCCGGGTCAGGGGCAAAGGCGGCAAGGAGCGGTTGGCCGTCCTGGGCGAACCGGCCCGGCGGGCGCTGGTCGCCTATCTGGAGCGCCGGCCGGAATTGTATCTGAAACAGCCAGGCGAATCTGAGCCACCGGCGGTATTTTTGAATTATCGGGGCGGACGGCTGACCACCCGCAGTGTGGCCCGGTTGGTGGAAAAATGGGCCAGACAGGCCGGGTTGCTGCAACCCCTGACGCCGCATGGTTTGCGACATACCTTTGCGACCCATTTGCTGGAAGGCAAGGCCGACCTACGCGCCGTTCAGGAACTGTTGGGCCATGCCCAGCTTTCCAGCACCCAAAGGTATCTCCATATTAATCTGGATTATCTGATGGAGGTGTATGATCGTGCCCATCCCCGAGGCAAATAAATCCTTTCAGGGAACGACGATATTGGCAGTGCGGCGGGGTGGCCGGGTGGCGGTAGCCGGTGACGGCCAGGTGACCTTGGGTGAGATGGTGATGAAGCATCGGGCCAAAAAGGTCCGTAAAATCTATCATGGCAAGATCATTGTCGGCTTTGCCGGGGCTACCGCCGATGCCCTCAGCCTGTTTGAACGCTTTGAGGGCAAGTTGGACAAACATCAGGGCAACATGACCCGGGCCGTGGTCGAACTGGCCAAGGATTGGCGCACCGACCGTATCCTGCGCCGCTTAGAGGCCCTGCTTCTGGTGGTGGACGCCGACAACACCTTTCTGATCTCCGGCAACGGCGATGTTATTGAACCAGATGACGGCCTGATGGCCATCGGCTCCGGCGGACCTTATGCCCTGGCCGCGGCCCGGGCCTTGTTTAAATATACCGAACTCGAGCCCCGGCAAATCTGCCAAGAGGCCATGGCCATTGCCGCCTCGTGCTGTATTTACACCAATACCGAGATTGTCATTGAAGAACTTTAGATAGTATTCATCCGGAAATTCCCCCGCCCCTGGTGGGAGGGGGTTGGGGAGAGGGGGCGTTAATTTCAAGGTATTGAGATAATATGATATTTTTCACCCCCACCCTTACCCTCCCCCATCAAGGGAGAGGAAAACCATGGGTTTCCGGATGGAAACTAGACAAGCCTTCGGGCTTTTAGAATTTACCAGGTTTAGCAAAAGTTAGAGAGGATAAGCGATAATTGGCGCTTAACATATTATTATGGAATTGATGAGACGACCATTACGGATACGCGGCGACCATCTGACGCCGCGGGAGATCGTGTCGGAGCTGGACAAATACATTATCGGCCAGGCCGACGCCAAGCGCTCGGTGGCCATTGCCTTGCGCAACCGCTGGCGGCGGCAGCAGATCCCCGAGGGTTTGCGCGATGAGGTTGCCCCCAAAAACATCATTATGATCGGCCCCACCGGGGTCGGCAAGACCGAAATCGCCCGACGCCTGGCCAAGCTGGCCCAGTCGCCGTTTTTGAAGATCGAGGCCAGCAAGTTCACTGAGGTCGGCTATGTAGGCCGCGATGTGGAGTCGATGATCCGCGACCTGATGGAACTGGCGGTCAATATGGTCAAGGCTGAGGAGCGTGAGAAGGTCAAGGTCAAGGCCCAGGAAGTGGCCGAAGAACGCCTGCTCGACCTGTTGCTGCCCGCCAGCCCCCGGCGTTCGGAGACCGAAGCCCAGGTTCCCAAACCGGAGGACGCCGAGCAGACCCGGGAGAAACTCCGGCGTTTGCTTAGAGATGGGCGATTGGATGACCGTTTTGTAGATCTCGAGGTCTCACAGCGGACCATGCCCATCGTGGAAATCTTTTCCAGCGCCGGGCTGGAGGAAATGGACATCAATTTCAAAGAGATGTTCGGTAACCTGTTTCCGGCCCAAACCAAGCGGCGTAAGGTCAAGATCTGTGAAGCCCGGGAAATCCTGGTGCAAGAGGAGGCCCAACGGCTCATCGACATGGATCGGGTGATCGAGCAGGCTCGCCGCAAGGTGGAACAGAGCGGCATTATTTTTCTCGATGAAATCGACAAGATCGTCGGCCGCGACCAGACCCGGGGGCCGGATGTGTCCCGGGAAGGGGTGCAACGCGACCTGTTACCCATTGTCGAAGGCTCCACCGTAACCACCAAACATGGCATGGTGCGGACCGATCACATTCTATTCATCGCGTCCGGGGCTTTTCATATCTCCAAGCCCTCTGACCTGATCCCGGAGATGCAGGGCCGTTTCCCCATCCGGGTAGAGTTGCAGTCTTTAGGACAGGAGGAATTTGAACGCATCCTGACCGAACCGGAAAATGCCCTGGTCAAGCAGTACCAGGCGCTTATGGCCACCGAGGGCATCGAATTGGAGTTTGAGCCGGACGCCGTCAAGGAAATTGCCGCCCTGGCCACTCAGGTCAATGAACGTACCGAAAACATCGGGGCCCGGCGTCTGCATACGGTGATGGAGAAATTGGTCGAAGATATTTCCTTCAACGCCCCGGATCTGGGCAAGTCCAAGATTACCATCAGCGCGGCCTATGTCCAGGAACGGTTGGCCAACCTGATCGCCGACGAAGATTTGAGCCGTTACATTCTTTAAGTTTTGAGTTTCAAGTTTTGAGAGAAGAATTTGTTTAGCAAAAAATCAACATCATTTCGAGATCCGGAGGTCCGGCCCAATGAATGTTAATTGTAAAAATTTAGTTTTTTGCCTTTCAACTCGAAACTAAAAACTCGAAACTCGAAACTAAAAAAATGCAGGAATGGATTAATAAAGCCCAGATTCTCATCGAGGCCCTGCCCTACATGCGGCGCTTTCTGGGGCATACCCTGGTCATCAAGTACGGCGGCCATGCCATGAAAGACGAGGGCCTGAAGCAGGGCTTTGCCCAGAATATCACTTTGCTGAAATATTTGGGGCTCAATCCGGTGGTGGTGCACGGCGGCGGCCCCCAAATCAGTCAAACGCTGAACCGCATGGGCATTAAGTCCCAGTTTGTGGACGGCATGCGGGTCACCGATGGCGAGACCATGGACGTGGTGGAGATGGTCTTGGGGGGCAAGGTCAATAAAGAGATCGTCAACCTGATCAATGCCGCCGGGGGCCGGGCGGTGGGCTTAACCGGCAAGGATGGGCAGTTGATCAAGGCCCAAAAGATGCACCTCCATCGGCCGCGCGGCCAGGAGGAGCCGCCAGAAATTATCGACATCGGCATGGTCGGCCAGGTGACCAGCATCGATACCGCGGTCATCGAGACCCTGCAAGCTCACAATTTTATCCCCATCATCGCCCCGGTCGGGGTAGGGGAGGGGGGCGAAACCTATAACATCAATGCGGATCTGGTGGCCAGCCAGATTGCCGCGGCCTTAAAAGCCAGCAAGCTGATCTTGCTTACCGATGTGCCGGGGGTGTTGGATGAGAACGGCCAGTTGATTTCGACCCTGACCCGGGAACTGGTCCTGGAGGGCATCGCGCAGGGAATCATTAAGGGCGGTATGATTCCCAAGGTCAATTGCTGCCTGGAGGCCATCGCCGCGGGCGTGGCCAAGGCGCATATTATTGATGGACGGGTGCTGCATGCCGTCCTGTTGGAGATTTTTACCGATCAGGGCATTGGCACGGAAATTGTGGCTTAACTTATATCAATCCGGAAACCTGCTTTTCCCTCCCCCTTGATGGGGGAGGATTAGGGTGGGGGTGAAAAAATATTATATAAACTCAATATGTTGAGATTAACGCCCCCCTCCCCCAGCCCCCTCCCACCAGGGGCGGGGGAGATTTCGGAAGGATACTAACTAGCGGCTTATTGATGCGGAACAGAACCAAGAGATCAGGAACCCAGACCAGTGCCTTCGGTTCACCGGGCCGCATTGGCCATGATGCCAGTCGCTTTTATGCCAGTAAATTATATGACGGCTTACCCCAGGAACAGAAGTTGGAATATTTGGAAAACCCGATCCCGGAAGAATGTTTAAATAAAATCTTTTGTAAGACTTCAGAACTAATGGAAGAATTACCCGAGGCCAGCGTTCACCTGATGGTGACCTCGCCGCCTTACAATGTCGGCAAGGAATATGATGCCGACCTGACGCTCAACGGCTACCGGGAGTTCCTGAAACGGGTGTGGCAGGAGGTGGCCCGGGTTCTGGTGCCCGGCGGCCGGGCCTGTATCAACATCGCCAACCTGGGCCGCAAGCCCTATGTGCCCCTTAATGCCTGCATTGCCCAGGATTTACAGGACCTGGGTTTGCTGATGCGGGGCGAGATCATCTGGAACAAGGCGGCCAGCGCCAGTCCGTCCACGGCCTGGGGCAGTTGGCGGTCGGCGGCTAATCCGACCTTGCGGGACGTCCATGAATATATTCTGGTATTTTCCAAGGGGACTTTTTCTCGGCAGAACCCATTTAAACGGGAAAGCACCATTACTAGAGACGATTTTCTGGAATTTACCAAGAGTATTTGGACCTTTCCGGCCGAGCCGGCCCGGTCGGTAGGCCACCCCGCGCCCTTTCCATTGGAGTTGCCCTATCGCTTAATTCAACTGTACACCTTCAAAGGCGAGGTAGTGTTGGACCCCTTCATGGGCAGTGGTCAAACCGCCATTGCTGCGCTCAAAGCCGGACGGGATTATGTCGGTTATGAACTAGAAGAACAATATGTCCGATTGGCGGCCCGACGGATCAGCGAATTCCGCCTGAAGTGGCAAGCCCCGCGCTTATTTGAGGCTCATGGAGACTAACTCCTTGATTTTTCTAAAACTGATCTAATAACATTGGAAAAGCTTATGGCCACTGTACAAACGCAAAAGGAACATCAGGAAAGTACAATAAATTTAACCAGTCAGAACTGGATGGAACGTGGACAGCGGGTCTTGATCCCGACTTACGCCCGCCAGCCCCTGGTGCTGGTCCGGGGTCAGGGAGTGCAGGTGTGGGATGTGGAGGGCCAGGAATACCTGGACTTCATCGCCGGGATCTCGGTATGTAATCTGGGCCATGTGCACCCGCAGGTCAGCGCCGCAATCAATCGCCAGGTGCAGGAACTGGTCCATGTTTCCAATCTTTACCATATCCCTAACCAGATCGAATTGGCCGAGCGTTTAACTGATCTGAGTTTTGCCGACCGCGCCTTTTTCTGTAACAGCGGCGCGGAGGCCAACGAAGGGGCGATCAAGCTCTGTCGCCGCTATGCCTTTGAGCGCTTCGGCCCCGAGCGCTACCAGATCATCTGCATGCACAACTCTTTTCATGGCCGGACGCTGGCCACCCTGTCGGCGACCGGCCAGGAAAAATTCTGGCACGGCTTTGCCCCGCTGATGCCGGGCTTTGAATTCGTGCCCTTCAATGATCTTAAGGCCGTGGCACAGGCCATTAATCCCCACACCGCGGCCATCCTGGTGGAGCCGATTCAGGGTGAGGGTGGGGTGCAGATGCCGGGGCCGGGTTATCTGGAAGGACTGCGCCAGCTCTGTGACCAGCATGAACTGTTACTGGTATTCGATGAGGTGCAGACCGGTATGGGCCGTACCGGTAACCTCTTTGCGTACCAACATTTTGGCATTGCCCCGGATATTATGACCTTGGCCAAGGCCTTGGCTAACGGCCTGCCCATCGGGTGTCTATTGGCCACCGACCAGGTGGCCCAGGCCTTTGGTCCAGGGAGCCATGCCAGCACCTTTGGCGGGGGGCCACTAGTTACGGCGGCGGCAGGGGCCGTGCTCGATATCATCTCGCAGCCGACCTTTCTGGCCGAGGTCCGGGAAAAAGGCGAATATTTTAAAAACCGTCTGCAACAACTCCAGGCCCGATATGATCTGATCAAACAAGTCCGGGGGCTGGGGCTGATGCTGGCCCTGGAACTGGACCGCGACGGTGGACCGGTAGTGGTCGCCTGTCGGGAGCAGGGGGCCTTGATCAACTGTACTCAGGGTAATATTTTACGTTTTCTGCCACCGCTGGTGGTAAGCCGGGACGAAATCGATCAATTTCTGACCATATTGGCCGAGGCCTTAAAGGCGGTATGAGATGAAGCGGGATCTGTTAACTATTTTGGATTTAGATAAAGCCGAGATCTTAAATCTGCTCCGGCGGGCGCTGGAGTTGAAAGAGGGGCACCGACAGGGCCACAATCATATGCCGCTCCTGGGCAAGACCCTGGCGATGATCTTTGACAAACCCTCTACCCGGACCCGGGTGTCGTTTGAGGCCGGCATGGCGCAGCTCGGGGGCAGCACTATCTACCTCAGCCGGACAGATACGCAACTATCCCGGCAGGAACCGATCGCCGACACCGCCCGGGTCTTATCCCGCTACGTTGATGGGGTGGTGATTCGCACCTATGAGCAGCAGATGGTGGAGGAAATGAGCCGTCACTCCAGCATACCGGTGATCAACGGCCTCACCGATACGCACCACCCTTGCCAGGTATTGAGCGACCTGTTGACCATTCAGGAGCGTTTCGGACGGGTCACCGACCTCAAGGTGGCCTGGCTGGGGGACGGCAATAACATGGCCAATTCCTGGATTACCGCGGCCTTGCGCCTGGATTTTGCCCTGTACCTGGCCTGTCCTCGTGGCTATGAGCCGGATGCGGCGTTGCTGGCTCAGGCTCACGGGCGCGGCCGGGCCGTGTATCTCTCGGATGACCCCGACCGGGCGGTCCAGGACGCCGAGGTGATCAATACCGATGTCTGGGCCTCAATGGGCCAGGAGAGCGAAGCCCAGGAACGGCGACAGCAATTCGCCCGCTTCCAGGTCAATGCCGAACGGCTGCAACAGGCCAAGCCCGAGGCCATCGTGCTCCATTGCCTGCCCGCCCACCGCGGCGAAGAAATTACCGACGCGGTACTCGATGGCCCGCAATCCGCCGCCTGGGACCAGGCCGAAAACCGCTTGCATCTCCAGAAGGCGCTGTTGGAATGGCTGATGGGCTAGCGACCAGGAGTAATTAACGATGAGTGAATTCAAAGAACATTTTATTGTCGATGATACCGGGAAGCGGGTCGGAGTGGTCCTGGATATTTCTGATTACTACCAGCTGCTTGAGGAATTGGAAGAGTTGGAATCGATCCGGGCCTATGACGCGGCCAAGGCTTC
>JAQVHY010000011.1:0-8445 GCA_028695935.1 Desulfobacca sp. | reverse complement strand
TGAAATCAACAAAATCGTCTTGGCGTATTCCGGGGGCTTGGATACCTCGGTAATTTTAAAGTGGCTGCAGGAAACCTACCAATGTCCGATTATTGCCTTTGCCGCTAATCTGGGCCAAGAGGAGAATCTCGACGAGATCGAGGACAAGGCCCTGCAAACCGGGGCGGTTAAGGTCTATCTGGATGATCTGGTTGAGGAGTTCGTCGGCGACTATGTGTTTCCCGCCTTACGGGCCAACGCCATCTATGAGAGCCAGTATCTCTTAGGGACTTCCTTGGCCCGACCGTTGATCGCCAAGCGTCAGGTCGAGATCGCCCGCCAGGAGGAGGCCACGGCGGTCAGTCATGGTGCGACCGGCAAGGGCAACGATCAGGTGCGCTTTGAATTGTCCTACCAGGCCCTGGCGCCGGAGCTGAAAATCATTGCCCCCTGGCGGCTGTGGCCTTTCCGCTCGCGGTCTGATCTGGTTGAATATGCCCGTCGCCACGGCATCGCGGTGCCGGTGACCCCGGAAAAGCCCTATTCCATTGATCAAAATCTCCTGCATACCAGTTACGAGGGCGGAATCCTGGAAGACCCCTGGGCCGAGCCTCCGGCCGGAATGTTTCTCTTAACCAAAGCCCCGGAGGATGCCCTGGATCAGCCGCAATATCTGGAGATTGACTTCGAGGCCGGCAACCCGGTGGCGGTGGATGGGGTGCGCTTCACTCCGGCCCCGCTGTTGGCCCACCTGAACCGCCTGGGAGGCGAACACGCCATCGGTCGGGTGGATCTGGTAGAGAATCGCTATGTCGGCATGAAGTCGCGGGGCGTCTATGAAACCCCGGGAGGCACCATTCTCCGGGTTGCGCATCTGGCAGTGGAATCAATTACCCTGGACCGCGAGGTCATGCATCTGAGGGATAGCCTGGTGCCGCGCTATGCCGAACTGGTCTACTATGGTTACTGGTTCTCGCCGGAGATGCGGGTCTTGCAGAAACTGATCGACGAAACTCAGGTCGAGGTTACCGGCACCGCCAGGTTGAAATTATACAAGGGCAATGTCATGGTGGTGGGGCGCAAGGCGGAGAAATCCCTTTATCGCCCGGAACTGGCCACCTTTGAGGAAGGCGAAGCATATCAGCAGAGCGACGCCACCGGCTTTATCCGGTTGAACGCCCTGCGCCTGAAGATTCGGGCTTTGCTAAATCGCTGGTAAAGGAAACAACTTATTAAACACAGAGGCACAGAGATACAGAGATTCTCTGTGTCTCCGTGCCTCTGTGGTAAAAAAATATGTCTGACCAAGGAACCCAAAAACCCTGGCAGGGGCGTTTTGCCGCTCCGACTGATACACGGGTAGAAGAATTTACGTCATCCCTGCATTTTGACCGGCGGCTGTACCGGTATGATATTATCGGCTCCATGGCCCACGCCCGGATGCTGGCCCGACAGGGGATTTTGGCTGCGGAGGAGGCCGAAACCATCATCCGCAGCCTTAAGGCCATTGAGCAAGAGATTGACACCGGGGGGTTCGTCTTTGACCCGGCCGCCGAAGACATTCACATGGCCATTGAGCAGCGGCTGATCGCCCTGGTCGGGGAAGTGGGCCGCAAACTGCATACCGCCCGCAGTCGCAATGACCAGGTAGCCCTGGATGTGCGGCTCTATCTGCGGGATCAGGTGCAGGAGTTGAACAGCGCCCTAACGGAGCTCCGACGTAGTGGGGCCCGACTGGCGCGGCGGCACCTGGGGCTGATCATGCCGGGCTACACCCACCTGCAGCGGGCTCAGCCCATTTTATTCTCCCATCACCTCTTAGCCTATGACGAGATGTTCCGCCGTGATCAGGCCCGTCTGGAGGATGCCCTGGCCCGGATCAATGTTCTGCCGCTGGGGGCCGCGGCCCTGGCCGGCACCACTTTCCCCATTGACCCGGCTTATACCGCGGAACTGCTGGATTTTCCGGCCGTAACCCGAAATAGCCTGGATGCAGTCAGCGACCGGGACTTCGTGGTCGAATTTCTGGCCAGCGCCGCCCTGATCATGGTGCATTTGAGTCGGCTGGCCGAAGAGCTGATCCTCTGGTCCAGCGCGGAATTTGCCTTCATCGACATCGCCGATGCCTACTGCACTGGCTCATCGATCATGCCCCAGAAAAAGAACCCGGATGTGCCGGAACTGATCCGCGGCAAAAGCGGCCGGGTCTTCGGCCACTTGATGGGCCTGCTGACCACTTTAAAAGGCCTGCCCCTGGCCTATAACCGCGATCTTCAGGAGGACAAGGAACCGTTGTTTGACACGGTGGACACGGTGCAGGCCAGCGTCCGGCTCATGGCCGGGGTGTTGGCCCATCTTAGCGTGTGCCCCGAACGCCTGGCCGCGGCCTTAACCGGCGGTTTTTTGACCGCCACCGATATGGCCGACTATTTAGTCACCCGCGGCGTCCCCTTTCGCACCGCCCACGCCCAGGTGGGCCAGACGGTGCGTTTTGCCGAGTCCCAGGGGAAAGACCTGGCCGACTTGACTCTGGCCGAGATCAAGCAGTTTGCCCCCCAGGCCGAAGCCGACCTGTTTGAATGGCTGACGGTGGAGCAGGCCGTGGCCCGGCGGCGTTCGCCCGGAGGCACGGCTCCGGAGCGGGTATCCGAGATGCTGGCCAAAGTCGAGCAGGAGTTGGGGCTAGATCCGGCTGATTAGAAAATATAATAATATTAGATGAGTACGCCGATAAAGAACCCATTACGTTATATAGCTTCTTTAATATTGCTTATCCTGGTCGGAAGCGGGATCGCGGCCTGTGGCAAGAAGATGCCGCCCATCCCGCCGGATTCCCTGGTGCCCGGTGCGGTGCGGGATTTTTCCGTGCGTCAGCAGGGGCGCAGCCTGGTGCTGCAATGGCTTATCCCTAAGGTTAATATTGAGGGTCAGCCCCTAAGCGAGATTCAGGGTTTCCGCCTCTTGCGGGTCCATGAGCCGCTTGACCGGCCCCCCAGTCTGTGTCCGCCGCCGCTTACTCAACTGGCAGAGATTGATCTGGCCTATCCCCAGGTCGGGGAGGTACGCGGCGAAACCGTGATCTACCAGGATACCGATTTGGAGCTCGGCTACCGCTATTATTACCAAGTGGTGGGCTATGATCGGCAAGTCCACTTAGGGGATGCTTCGTCAATTTTAACCCACAATTGGGATACCTTGCCCCAGACCCCGACAGGTTTGCGGGCTGTCGCCGGGGATCGCCTAGTGACCCTGGACTGGGAGCCGGTGACTCGCCTGGCGGACGGCAAGCCCGTACCCGGAGCGGTTAATTACCGAGTTTATCGGCAGGCCCCCCAGGAAGAATTTTCCGTGGCCAACCAGGTATTGCTAACTGAGGCGCATTTCCAAGACGTGGCGGTGCAAAACGACGTGGAATATACCTATATGGTGCGCGCCGTGCGTCAGCTAGGCGAGGATTATGTGGAGAGCCTGGACTCCCCGGAACAGCGGGCCCGCCCCCAAGACCTTACCGCCCCAGCGCCGTTGCTGAATCTGGTAGGGGTGCCCACACGTCAGGGAATGGAATTGCGCTGGGCTGCGAGTGCGGAACCGGATGTGGCGGGCTACCGGGTTTATCGCCGGGCGGTAACCGAGCCGGAGTTTCGCCAAGTCAGCCCGAAATTGCTGACCAAAGCTTATTTTGTGGATGCGCCGCTGGAAAAAGGTCGGACATATTATTACTATGTCACCGCGGTGGACAATTCCCCCCGGGCCAATGAAAGCCCGCCCTCGGAAGCCATCGAAATCCTTTATTAAGGATATCATTTAACTGGGTTAACTAACATGCACCATTTCCATTATCAGCACGGGGAGATGTTTTGTGAACAGGTGGCGGTGCAAAATATTGCCGCTCAGGTCGGCACCCCCTTTTATCTGTACAGTCATGCCACTTTGAGCCATCATTTTGGCGTCTTTGACACGGCCTTTGCCGGAATCCCCCACCTGGTCTGTTTCTCGGCCAAGTCCAATTCCAACCTGGCCATTCTGCGTATTTTCATCAACCTGGGGGGCGGGGTCGATATTGTCTCGGGCGGGGAGTTGTACCGGGCCTTGCAGGCCGGGGCCAATCCTTCTCGAATCGTCTATTCCGGCGTCGGGAAGCGTCCGGATGAGCTCCGTTACGCCCTGGAGCAGGATATCCTGTTGTTTAACATCGAATCAACCCAGGAATTACTGGCTCTCAATCAGATTGCCGGGCAGATGGGCAAACCGGCCCGCATTGCCTTAAGGGTTAACCCCGATGTGGACCCGCAGACTCATCCCTATATTTCGACCGGTCTGAAGCGCCATAAATTCGGCATCAACGTCGACCGGGCGGTGGAGGATTATCGGCTGGCTCAGCAGTTGCCCCATCTGGAAGTCGTGGGGGTGGACTGCCATATCGGCTCCCAACTGACGGAATTAGAGCCGTTTATCGAGGCCTTAAGACGGGTCAAAGAGTTGATCGGTCGGCTGGAGCAGGAAAATATCAATATTCGTTACCTGGATCTCGGCGGCGGCCTGGGCATCCAGTACGATCAAGAGACGCCGCCGCATCCCCAGGAGTATGGTCAGGCGATTCGGGAAGAATTACAGGGGATGAACTGTACCCTGATCCTGGAGCCGGGGCGGGTGATTGTCGGTAATGCCGGGATTCTGGTCAGCCGGGTGCTCTATACCAAGGAAAGTGAGGAAAAGCATTTTATTATTGTCGATGCCGCCATGAACGACCTGGCCCGCCCCAGCCTGTACGGCTCCTACCATGCGATTCAGCCCGTGGTGGAAAAAACCCGCCCGGAAATGGTGGCCTCGCTGGTGGGGCCGATCTGTGAATCAGGGGATTTTCTGGCCCGGGATCGTCTGATGCCGGCCTTTCAGCCCGGGGAGTTGGTCGCCCTGATGAGCGCCGGGGCCTATGGCTTTACCATGAGCTCGAATTACAATTCCCGGCCCCGCCTGCCGGAAATTTTAGTGCATCAGGACGAGTTTTATGTTATCAGGGAACGGGAGACCTATGAGCACCTGATCTGGGGGGAACATATTCCGCCCTTCCTGACGGGGCCGGCCCGGTAATTGAGGTATATCGTTCATGGCGCATATCCCGTTCTGGAAGATGCACGGCAGTGGCAATGATTTTGTCCTGATCGATCATCGCCGCCCGGTGGTGGCCGAAGCCGAGCGCTGCGGGTTTGTCCGCGCGGTCTGTGCCCGAAAAATCGGGGTCGGAGCAGATGGCTTGATTTTTATTGAGCCTTCCGCTAAGGTAGATTTCGGGTGGCGGTTTTTCAATGCCGACGGCTCCGAAGCCGAGATGTGTGGCAATGGCGGACGTTGTGCCGCCCGCTTTGCCCTGCTCAATGGCATTGCCCGAGAAAAACTGGCCTTTGAAACCCTGGCGGGCCTGATCCATGCCGAGGTCAAGGGCCGTCAGGTCAGACTAGAGATGGGTGCGCCCCAGGATCTAAAGCTTAATCTGACGATCCCGTTGCCGGGGCAGGCCTGGACCGGACATTTTATCAATACCGGGGTGCCCCATGTGGTCCTCATGGTGTCGGACCTGGAAGCCGCGCCGGTAGTGGAAGTGGGACGGGCCATCCGCTATCATCCCCTGTTTCAGCCGGCGGGCACCAACGTCAATTTCCTTGATCGCCGGGGATCCCAGGAGATTGCCCTGCGCACTTATGAACGAGGGGTGGAAGACGAAACCCTGGCCTGCGGGACCGGCGCGGTGGCCGCGGCCCTGATCGCCGCCCACCTGGAGGACCTAAGTTCCCCGGTTATAGTGCGACCCCGTAGTGGGGAAACCCTGAAGGTGTTCTTTGATCGCCAAGAGAACGGTTTTGCCGCGGTCAGCTTAGAAGGAGAGGCCCTGGTGGTGTACCAGGGCGAGTTATGGACTGAAGAATTGCAGTAAGGAGGGAAAGACATGTTTCAAGGGGCTATTGTGGCCATCGTAACGCCGTTTAAGAATGGCCAGTTAGATGAAGAGGCCTACCGGCAACTGATTGAATTCCAGATCGACAACGGTACCCATGGCATCGTGCCCTGTGGCACTACCGGGGAGTCCGCTACCCTATCCCATGCGGAACATAAACGGGTAGTAGAGATCTGCATCGCCCAGGTGAACAAACGGGTGCCGGTAATCGCCGGTTCCGGTTCCAATAATACCGCCGAAGCCCTGGAATTGACCAAACACGCGCAAGCCGCCGGTGCCGATGCGGCCCTGATGATTACTCCTTACTACAATAAACCGACTCAAGAGGGTCTGTATCAACACTATAAAAAAGTGGCCGAGGCCACCAAAATTCCGATCATCGTTTACAATGTGCCGGGGCGCACCAGCCTCAATCTGTTGCCCGAAACTGTGGCCCGACTGGCGGAATTTCCTAATATTGTCGGGATCAAAGAGGCGACCGGAGATCTCAAGCAAGGGGCCAAAGTCTTCCAGCTCTGTGGCGACAAAATCACCGTGCTGTCCGGCGATGATTTCACCGCCTTGCCGCTGATGGCCATGGGCGGCAAAGGGGTGATTTCGGTAATTTCTAATGTGGCGCCCAAAGATATGGCTCAGATGTGCGATGCCTTCCTGGGCGGAGATTTAGCCCGGGCGCGGCAGTTGCACTATAAAATGTTGCCCCTGATGGAAGCCATGTTTTTTGAAACCAACCCGGTGCCCGCCAAGACCGCCCTCAAGCTGATGGGCAGGATCACCGGCGAAGTCCGGTTGCCATTGTGCTCCATGTCCGCCGCCAATGAGGACAAACTGCGGCAGGTGATGGTTAAGTACGGATTGATAAAATAGGAAGGACTAGAAACACTTTGTTATAAAGAAAATTTGGGGTCATGAAGTTTAAAGAAATTATTAGCAGGCTCACAGGAATCAGCTGCCCAGTTTTCGGCGTGTCATGGAATCCACCGGAAGCTGATTGCGCTATTGCTCGGAGGATTATCACCTTCCTTGAAGACCGCCGTGTATTATATGCTCCATACACAATGGAAGTACATACCCATTGTGTCGATTCTGTGCTTAAAATAAGAGATTTTCTAACAGAAGAGCTTACGAAGATTGGTTCAAAAAAGGAACTGGATGAAAGCTTACGAGCTATGCGAGCTGCTTGTAGGAAGTTCTTAAATACAGTGTACGACGGGAACGGCAGGGATTTCCATTTCGCTTCCAAATATAAGCTTTGGCCGGGCGTGGTATTTGATGATGCATTGGGTCAATTGCGTGGTGTATTTGGGGTTCAGACCGCCAAGATAGCGGCACAATATGGCCTGGATGTTGAAGATGAATTGGCATCGATTCTTCCAGAAGAAGATGAATGCTAATACATAGCACCAGGCACAACGAGATAATAAGTGTAAATTGATGAAAGCGAGCCGTACAAATCTTTCCTTTTAGGTGGGTTATACCAACAGTAACATATAGGAGCGGAAATGATTAAGGCCATAGTTGCAGGTGCGGCCGGGCGTATGGGCGGCCGCATTATTCATATGCTGAACGCCGCAGAGAACATTACCCTGGCCGCAGCCTTTGAAAAGCCGGGGCATCCGGCCATCGGCCGGGATGTCGGGGAAGTAGTCGGGCTGCCCCGCCTGGGCCTGCCGATCGCCGGCAGTCTGACCGAGGTGCTCGAGGCCGGGGGGGTAATCTTAGATTTTACCCATCCCGAGGCCTCGCTGGGCCACCTGAAGGAAGCGGCCCCGGTCGGCAAGGCTATGGTCATCGGCACCACCGGGTTTTCCGCGGCTCAGGTAGCAAAGATTCAGCAATTGGCCCAGAAAGCCCGGGTGGTACTGGCCCCCAACATGAGCGTCGGGGTCAACCTGATGTTCAGGGTGGTCCAGGATATTGCCCAGGTCTTAAGCTCCGGTTATGATGTGGAGATCATCGAGGCCCACCATCGCCTGAAAAAGGATGCCCCCAGCGGCACCGCCATGAAGCTGGCCCAGCTTATCGCCCAAAGCCTTAACCGCAATCTGGATAAAGTGGGGGTTTATGAGCGGCATGGTCTGATCGGCGAACGCACCGCGGAAGAAATCGGCATCCAAACCGTCCGGGCCGGGGATATTGTCGGCGAGCACACGGTGATCTTCGGTGGGGTCGGGGAACGCCTGGAAATCATTCATCGGGCCCATAACCGGGATAACTTTGCTAGGGGCGCGGTGCGGGCAGCCCAGTGGATCGTGGCCCAACCTCCGGGTTTTTATGATATGCAGGATGTGCTAGGGCTGAAATAATCGATGCGGATAGTCCGATTTGCCTATCAAGGGAAAAGCCTGTATGGGATTCTCAGGGATGACCTTATCTGGCCCCTTAAACAGCCGCCCTTTGACGGGCTAAACGAAAGCGGCGACGCCATCGGGCTGACAGAGACGCGTCTCTTGGCACCTTGTCAGCCCAGCAAGATCGTCGCCCTGGGGCTCAACTACCGCGATCACGCCGCC
>JAQVHY010000117.1 GCA_028695935.1 Desulfobacca sp. | reverse complement strand
AAAACAGAAAACAGAAAACTTTATTTTAAACAGAAAACCGTCTTTTTCACAGAAAACAGAAAACAGAAAACAGAAAACTTTATTTTAAACAGAAAACCGTCTTTTTCACAGAAAACCGTCTTTCAAGCGCTAATAACTTCCAATCCCCCCATATAGGGCCGTAATCTCTCCGGCACCACCACCCGACCATCGGCCTGCTGATAATTTTCCAGGATAGCTACCAGGGTGCGGCCCACCGCCAGGCCGGAGCCGTTTAGGGTATGCACCAATTCGGTGCCTTTGGATTCCGCCCGGCGAAAGCGGATCTGGGCCCGGCGAGCCTGGAAGTCTTCAAAGTTACTGCAAGAAGAGATCTCCCGGTATAGGCCCTGGCCCGGCAGCCAGACCTCGATGTCGTAGGTCTTGGCCGCGGCAAACCCCAGGTCGCCGGTACACAGGGTCACCACCTGGTAAGGCAGCCCCAGTTCCTGGAGGACCTCTTCGGCGTCCTGTAAAAGTTTTTCCAGTTCGTCGTAAGAGGTTTCCGGGGTAGTAAATTTGACTAGTTCTACCTTATTAAATTGATGTTGGCGGATCAGACCCCGGACATCCTTGCCATAGGACCCGGCTTCAGAGCGGAAACAGGGGGTATAGGCGGTGTAATAGATCGGCAGCTCGGTTTCGCTCAATATGTCTTCCCGGTGGATGTTGGTCACCGGCACCTCGGCGGTAGGCACCAGATAATAATCCCAGCCTTCCAGCTTGAACAGATCCTCCTGGAATTTGGGCAACTGGCCGGTACCCAGCATGCTGGCGCTGTTGGTCATAAAGGGCGGCAAGACTTCCAGGTAGCCGTGCTTTTGGGTATGCAAGTCCAGCATAAAATTAATCAGGGCCCGTTCCAACCGGGCCCCCGCCCCTTTGAGCAGGGCAAAGCGGGCGCCGGTGATGCGGGCGGCGCGTTCAAAATCGAGGATGCCCAGTTTCTCCCCGATTTCCCAGTGCGATTGAGGGGTAAAGTCGAACTGGGGCGGCTCTCCCCACTGTTTAACTACCGGATTATCGTCGCTGGAAGCGCCGATCGGCACCGAGTGATGCGGTAAGTTGGGAATATTAAGCAGAATGGCCCGCACTTCGGCCTCTTTTTCCTGCAGTTCGCGGTCGATCTCTTTGATCCGCTGGTTGATCTGCCGGACCCGGTTGATCAGCAAGCCGGCCTCCTGACCGGCCTTTTTGAGACGGCCGACCTCTTCGGAGGCGGTGTTGCGTTCATGGCGCAGGGCTTCGACCTCGGCCAGGAGTTGGCGGCGGGCTTCATCCAGGGCCACAAAATCCCCTAAAGATTGTTCCTGCCCCCGATTTTTCAGAGCAGCTTGGACCTCCGCCAGATGCTCCCGGACGTATTTAACCTCCAGCATAGAATCCTTCCTCAACCAAGAATGGTGCGTAGGACGCACCCTATATTAATATCTTTGGCGATCACCATGCCCCTCATTGCTCCGGGGGCCGGGGCTCCACTAAGCGAAAGCCGTTAAAAAAGCGGCGGTTCTCTTCCATAAGGCTGATCAGGCCGTTAGCATCCTGATTGGCGACAATCCGGCGGATATCGGCCACCGCGGCCTCAAACGCCGCCAGGATTACCTGGTTGGCCTGATTGCGCAGTTGGATACAGGCATAGAGATCAGATTTTTGGTTAAACAGGTGCTGCACCTGGCCAAATAATTTGCGAAAAGTGGGGGTCGCAAAATCATCCAACTCATTGATTTTAGTGCCCAGGGTGCGCAGGGTGGTCCCCATGGCAATCAGCACAAAATGGGTCAAGCCCTGGACCACCGACATCATAATATCGTGTTCCTCCGGGGTCGTGATTTGCACTATGGCCCCGGCCTGGGACAGTAGGTCCTTAAGCCAGTTAAACCAGCGCTCACCTCGCCCCGGACATAAAACCATGATCGAGCCTTTGATACTCTGCAAACCTGGTCCGAATAGGGGGTGGGTACCGACTACTTCGCCCGGAAAATATTGCAACATTGCGGTCATCGGATCTTTTTTTAAGGAGGTCAGGTCCATCAGCAGGGCTTCGGGGCGGAGATGAGGCGCAATGTCGCGAATGGTTTGCTCAGTAATATGCATAGGTACCGAAATTATCGCCACATCCACCTGTCGGGCCACCTCTGGTGAAAATGGCGTGGTAGAGGAGCCGGTTACCAGGACCTCCAGCCCCTGTTCCTCAAAAAATCGTTTGAACCACTGGCCCATCTGGCCCTGGCCGCCAACAATACCTACTTTGATACTCATATGATGGTCCTCTGTCGTAAAAGAAAGTCGGCCAGGGTCAGCCGCACCATGGCGGCAATGACTGGCACAATCCGGGGAATCGCACTGATATCGTGTCTCCCGGTAATGCTGATGGTCTGGGGTTGGCCCTGCAGATCGATGGTTTGTTGTGACCGGGCGATGGAGGGGATGGGCTTGACCGCGGCCCGGACAATTATTTCGTCGCCATTCGAGATTCCCGCCAGGATGCCCCCGGCGTGGTTGCTGGCAAAGCCAAACGGGGTCAGAGGATCGTTGTGCTCTGAACCCAACATCCGGGCCGCGGCAAACCCGGCGCCGATTTCCACTCCTTTAACGGCACCGACCGACATCACCGCCTGGGCCAGGACCGCGTCCAATTTATCGAACACCGGCTCTCCCAAGCCCGCCGGACAGCCCTGGACCCGCACTTCTACCAGCCCGCCCAGGGAGTCGCCCTGTTCCCGGACAGCCTGCACCCGCGCCGCCATGGCCTCTACTACCGCAGCATCCGGACAGAAAAAAGGATTTTCCCAGATCTGCTCCAGGTCGAAATTCTGCGCCCGGACCCCACCCAGCTCCAGGGTATAAGCCCGGACTTGAACGCCGTCTTGGTCCAGAAGCTTTTGGGCCACGGCTCCGGCTGCCACCCGTGCGACGGTTTCCCGGGCTGAGGAGCGGCCGCCGCCCCGGTGATCGCGCACGCCGTATTTGCGCCAATAGGTAAAATCACCGTGCCCGGGCCGGAAGAGCTGGCGCAGGGGTTCATATGGCTCACTTTTGACGTCCCGGTTATAGACGATCAGACTGATAGGCGTGCCGCTGGTGCGCCCCTCAAACACGCCGGACAGGATCTCCACCCGGTCCGGTTCTTTGCGGGGGGAGGTAAATTTGGAGCCGCCAGGCCGCCGCCGCGCCAGTTCGACTTCGATATCGGCCGCGGACAGGAGCAATTTCGGAGGACAGCCATCGATCACCGCGCCCAGGGCCGCTCCGTGCGACTCCCCCCAGGTGGTAACCCGAAAAATTTGACCAAAGCTATTACCGCCCACTATTTACCCTCTCCTGATAACGGACCGCGGCGATTATCCGGCTGGCCACCTGGTCGATTGACAAATCTGAAGTGGAAATCACCACATCCGCCGCGGTCTGGTAAAGGGCTTGGCGAGTCCGCAAGACTTCTTCCACTTCGGCAATCGTCTGTCCGTTGGTCAGGGCGGGCCGACGGGCAACTTCCGCCTGGTCCTGGGCCAATCGTTTCTGAATAATCTCCGGTTCCGCGGCCAGCCAGATAAGCAAGCCCTTCTGCTTGAGCCGGTTGACGTTTTCAGCGTCAATTACCACCCCGCCGCCGGTGGCCAGTACCAGTCCTGATTGTTCTGCATAACGGGCTACCAGTTCTTTTTCCCGTCGGCGAAATTCCGGCCAACCGTCGCGGGCTACCAGGTCAGCAATGCTTTCTCCGGCTTCTTGTTCCAAGATCTGATCCAGATCCACAAATGGTCGGTGCAGGGATCGGGCCACGAGTTGGCCCACCGTGGTTTTGCCGGTAGCCCGGTAACCGATCAATACAATGTTTATCATTTCTTCACTGATATCAAGGCTCTTAATCTACCTGAATTGGGAATTAGTTGCTGACCGAGGATTCAATCCTGGCAAGTAATAGCAAATAGGACGGTCCCGCCGCCAGTGGTTTCACAAGGATCAAGACATTGCACATAGGCTACCCCTGGGTCCCCGGGGCTAAGACCCAAAGCCACCGGGTTGACGCCGTGGGCCAGGGCGACATAATAGGGCAAAAGCGAAGTCAAGGAGTGCATACAGATGCGACTGCTGACCCCTGGATCAAGAATATAACCCTCCTCCAGGACAAAGGTGTCCCCGACCTGGTAAACCGGGCAGTGACCTTTAATCTGCTTAACTTCAATGAGCAACCGCATCTAACCCTCATTAATCCGGTTTGGTTATGCTAAAAACCCCTACCGGATGAAAGATCACCGGGCGCCCTTGGTCTTCAAAAGCGATCTCTCTAATGAACTTTATAACTTCTTGCCGAAAGGCCGCGGGCAAGGTATCTGCCCGGCACTCTAGAAAGAAATTAATTAGTTGCTGGCCCTGGGGCGATTCCGGGTCCAGACAGGCGGAAATATCCAGAACTCCGTCAACAATATCAAATTTAAAAGAAATCGGCAATTTTTTCAACAATACATAAATGTCTCGCGAGGAAAACATCTCCTGCGCCTGTCCTTTGGCCCGTTTCAGAAAATGTCGTTGGATCTCATTGATGCCTAACGGTGTCTGATGAAAAATTAACAGACAGCCCTGGTCTTTGAGCAATTCGACCGCTCCCAGAATGGCCTCCTGGCGTTGGGGGACATAGTAGAGGCAGTGCGTCAGATGGATGAGATCGAATTTCTGGTGCAAAGGGCGGCTAGGAAAGGTTTGGGACAGAATCTGAAAATTTGGGATGGCCAGATGGCGTTCCCTAAAGCTGGCCTGAAATACCTGATTATGTTTGAGGTTTGGATCAATCGCCACATAGGTCTGAATCGGCCAGTGCGGCAAGAGCAGGGACATCAGTTGCAGATCAAAATCGCCGGTCCCACTGCCGATACTCAGAATTGCTAGCGGGCCGGTCCAGTCCCGATGGGGGATAAAATCCTCCCTTAGCCAATCCTGCATGGCTTGCCATTCACTAGAAATCTGCTTGAAAATATTGAAACATTTAGCATATTCGCAGTCGTTGAGCGGCGCCGCTGGGAAGATGGGGGCTGCGCTGGTGGTCATGGTTAAATTATCCTTTGAAATAGCGGGGGTTGCCCAGTTCGACTAAGTTTGGTTGGTGATTCTAGATCGGCAAGGATTTATTTAAATTTTGCAATCAAATGCAACAAAATAATAATATAAGCCATTGATTAAATTGATTATCTTAACAGAAAACCAAAAACTGTATTAAAGGGCTACGGGTCTAAAACTCTATAAAGCAATAACCTCTCCTTCTCGGGCAGCATCTACCTCCAGGTGGCCGTGTCTCGCAATCACCAATTTTCGCGCCCGGCTCACAATCTCCTGGATTTGAGCATCAGTGCGGGCCGGATCGTGGTGGAAAAGGCGCAAGCAGCGGGCTCCCGCGGTCAGGGCCAGCTCAACTGCCCCTTGATAGGTAGAATGCCCCCAGCCCCGGCGCTCGGCCATTTCTTCCGGGGTGTATTGGGCGTCATGGACCAGTAAATCACAACCCTGTGCAAAGTGGGCATAATCGACTAACTGCTTGCCCGGCGGCGCTTGGGGGTCAATTTCGTTGTCTGTTAAAAATACAAAAGTATGGTCTTTCTCTCGGAAGCGAAAACCCATGCCACCCTGGGGATGATTGAGTTCGATGCCCTCAATAACCGCATCTCCGATCTTCAGAGGACGGTGCGGAATTATCCCTAAAGGTTGGATCTGAGCCTTAAGTTCATTAAAGGCTACCGGAAAAAAGCCGTTGGCCTGGTGACTATCAAAAACGGCTTCCAGCCCCCAAAAGCCACGAGGACAGCCATCAACCCAAATTTTGGTATGCCGACTATAGATCGGGGCAAAGAACGGAAATCCCAGGATATGATCCCAATGGCTATGTGTAATAAGTAAGTAGAGGTGCACCGGCTGGCCCGATTTTAAAAGCTCATCCCCCAGGGAACGGATGCCGCTGCCCGCATCAATCACCACTCGCGGGCCACCGTGGAGTAAGACTTCGACACAGCTAGTATTACCGCCATATTCAACGGTCAGCGGGCCAGGTGCGGCAATGGAACCCCGGGTCCCCCAAAATCGGATCTCCATTCTCAAACCCCATTATGCATTGAGCAGTTTTGCCAATCGGACTGAATAAATCTGACCGTGACTGATCATCACTGATCTGAACTCTAGTTCTTGATAGCCAAGATATTTAAAGAAGTCCCAGCCTGCCTGGGTGGGTGTATCAATTAAGATCCGGCTGATTTGTAGCTGACGGACCAGATTCTCTACCCGAGCCAGGAGTTGACGCCCTACCCCTTGGGACCGCAGGGCCGGAATCACATGGAGACAGGTAATGATCGCCACCTGCTGATCAAACAGCAGATTTATTCGGGCCCGCAAGATCCAGCGTGGCTCAGGGTTTAAGTATTCCTGGCAAAAATCAATCTCCAGAAATGATCCCTCCTGGGTAATATTCACGCGCCGGCGGTTTCTCTGCGGGTCCCAGGCCGCCGGTAAGGTCAGATGGGCAAATTCGGCCTCAACCCAGGGACCAAGCTCAGCGTTTGACATTACTGGATTATAATCTTTATCGGCTAATTCCATAATTATGGTGAAGCCCGGATAATTCAAGGTAAGCCGCCACCAAGCCAAAGCAACCGGTAAGCATCAAGTCGCCAAAGGGCGCGGCAAAATGGGCCGGGAAACTCTGGGCTAACCGACGCTGCGGCCCGGTAATGACCGTGAATCGAAATGGCGCGACGGCAGCATAATCCGGGTCTATCGTACAGCCATGCCCTTGATCTTGATAAATTTCCTCGTCTGACAGGGTTCCCGCCTGAAAACGGCTGAGATGGTCGGCTAACTTGGCTGGGGTCAACAACCGGGTATGATGTTCATAGAGGCCCCATAAACGATCTTTCTGAACCAGCGCTGCAAAGGTGTGAGCATTGCCAATATTAACCACTACCAGGCCGGTGTCTTGATGGGCCTGGGCCTCGGGGTCGAGCAAAGCCCCTCTAATCCCCGCGGTACAAGTATCCATTAATATCGCGCCGGGTAGAATTTCTAAACCGGCCGCCATCCGGGTTAGATAAGACGGCGGAGAGCTGTAGGCCAGATCTAACAATCGTCCCCCCTGCCTTAAAAAAGCCTGCCAATGTTGAAAACGGAAGCGCCGATTGCTGAGCTGTGGGCTGAAACCATGATCCTGCACGGCCAGGGCATATTGGTTGGGTGGAGAAACCTCGAAGTCGTCCAGCACCCGATTGAGGGCGGATAGGTCGACGTCACCCAGGACTACCGGTATCGCCCCCTCAGGGGGTTGGTCCACCAACTCGATACCCAATTCCTTGACGCGGTCCAGATTATCACCCAGAGTTAGGGCTGGGCCGGTCTGGGCATAGACCTTGAGCCCTGCGGATAGATGCCTTTTAATCGCTTTATTTACCGGCCCTCCACCCATGAGACGACCAGTAAGGCAGATCTCAGCTCGGGCCGCGGTCAGCCGCTGAAGGCGCCGGGCGATTATCTGGGTGGGGGCGGGCAAAATCAACTTGACGGCATTTTCCAGGGACTGGGCTGAATCCCAGAGCAGGATATCCTGAGTGCCACCGCCGACATCGATGGCCAGGATACGTAAATGCGGCGCTTGAGGATTAATCATGGCCACCTTCCCAGGCAGCCAGGGTGTCCAGAGCCACCTGGGCCGCCTGCTGTCGGGCCTGATGTAGGCGGGCCTGGCGAAATCCGTGACGCCAAGTCAGGCCCGCCAATTCATCTGAAACAATGAGCAGGCCGGCCACCGCGACGCGACGAAATTGCCCCACCGTGAACAGCGCCGACATTTCCATGTCCACCGCTAGTATGCCTTGCTCTCCGTAGGATTTGACTTTGTGGACGGTTTCTCGATAAAAGGCATCCGTGGTCCAGACTTTTCCGGTGTGAAAGCCATAACCTCTCCGGTGCAATTGCTGACTAAGAAGCCCAGATAAAATAGGATCTGGCCCAGGATTCGGCTCGCTCACCGGATAATGGGGCGAAGTGCCCTCCTCACTGTGGGCCGCGTCGGGTACCACTAAATCGCCGACTTTCAAGTCCGCCTGCAGAGAGCCACACCACCCCAGCCCCAGAATAGCCCGGGCCCCCAGGGCAATCAATTTTTCCATTACTAATACGGCATAAGGGGCCCCCGGCGCGGGTCCCACAATGGTCAGCGGCCGTCCGCACCACACCCCTTCCCGGTATGGGCAATCAGCGAATTCTCGGGTTTTTCCTGGGGTACCGGCCAGGCCGCACAGATCTTGATAATCCTGACGGACAAAAGTCATTACTACCCGGAGCGGAATTGACGCTTCCCTCCGCCCCCGGCGGGGAGTAATGACTACCGCCTCGCCGTCCGGATCCTGATTATCGGACATCAACGTCTAATATTAGCAGACCCGCCAGGATAGTCAACCTTAGTTTTGCTTTGGGTTAATAACACCTAAAATGTCCGGTTGATTTTTACGGGACCTTGGTCTATGCTAAATTTGTCTGCTAAAGATACCAGGCAAAGCGAGAAAAAGACCCAGGATAAGCCTCACCTGCCTTGCCCCTGGGGGCGCTACCTGGATAATTAAACTAATGAGTCAAGGCTTTTTAAAAATGCTGGGGCTGCAAATTATTTAGCCGCTATGACTTCAAAGGTCAACCACCAGGATCAATCTGCCCAGAGCGGACCAAACTATTTCGCCGCCCTGCGGTTTGTCCTGTTGCCCCTGGCCTTGTTAATATTGGCTAATATTGTCTTTTCCTTGGTGGCTTTCAACATTGATCAACTGGTGGCGGAACTCAAAAGCCTGTTAATATCTGAGCAGAAATTGATTAACCCTTTCCTGGAAGCCCGGGCGCGTCTGACCTGGGGAACTACGGTTCTACTTTTTTATTCCGCTCTGATAGCGGTAAGTATTTTTTGCGGGGCCATTATTCGCCAATCCCTTACGGGCCCCAAAAAGTTAATTTTCGTCGCGGTAGCCACCCTGATTGCCGCAGGAGTGCTGGGGCATCTGGCCTATAGCGGCTATTTTCGGACTAAATTCAGTTACATCTTTTTCTTCACCTTCGATACCCTGACGGCCAGCCAATACTATACGGATTTCCAACTTAGGGCGATAAAGGGTTTGGTCTCCGGCATAAATGTCTTGACCAGTATGGTTGCTAGCTTAGCGCTGGTCACTGGCTGTTGTCTCTTGTCGGAAACACCGGAACTTAAAAAGTCAGACGTCTATTTAGCCGTTAACCAAATGCGCCAACTAAAGATGTTTATTGGCATGGTATCTACCTTGCTGGTGACCGGGGTCTTACATATGGTTGCTTGGCTGCACTGGCCCTCGGCCTTAGTTCTGAATAAGCCCCTAGCCAACCATGTAATTAGTTTTTCCGAGTCCATGGCCCTGTATTGGGGAGCGACCTTCTCTTTGCTCATCGCCACTTTTTATATTCCCGCGGCCTGGAGTATCAGCAAACGGGCCGCAGCACTCATCGCCGCTGCTCCTGAGCAAACGCAAGGCCTGGAGAGCCAGGAATGGCTCAAGAAACATAGCTTGTCTTTAAACCCGTTAGAGCAACTCCCGGAATTGATTGCCATGTTAGCCCCGCTGTTAGTAGGTCCGATCGGTGCCGCGATAACCAGGCTCTCCGGTCCGCTTTCCGGCGGGTAACTCGCTCCTCTCAGGCCGGAAATGAGGCCAGCAGAGTATTTACCCAATCCGCGATTATGGGAAGATTGCCGCGAGATTAGCCCTGGCCCCGCAATCCTGAGCCCAAAACACCCCTAGGCGGGCGAGAGGAGTAGCTGCACTTCTCCGGCTCGTTCTTAAGAATAAGACCTCAATCTCCTTTCCGGTCTTAACCGATGGTATCGCGGGAGACGGCTAACTCCTCCAAGATGTGGTCCTCCACCTGAATCCCCAATCCCGGACCGGGAAGGCCACGGGCCAGGCCGCCGTTTTCAAAGACTACCGGTTGGCTCACCACATCTTTGGTTAACAGGTAGGGCGCGAATGAGCCTTCCACGTAGGTCAGATGATTGGTACTCAGAGCAAAATGGCGGCCGGCGGCAGCCAGGATGCTGGTCTCGCCCACATGACAACCGAGCTGGCATTTAATCCCGGCCTTCTCGGCCATCTTCTTTATATTCATGGTGCTTACCAGGCCGCCGCACTTGGACAGTCGCAGGTTGAAGATCTGGCAGGCCCGCATCTCAATCAGGCGTCGGGCATCCTCCGCAGTACACACAGACTCATCGGCAATGATGGGGATTTCTACGGCAGCGCTGACCTTTTGGAGACCCTCAAAATCCTCTTTGGCTACCGGTTGTTCTACGGCACTGAGTCGGTACGGGGCCATCGCTTCGATCCGC
>JAQVHY010000116.1 GCA_028695935.1 Desulfobacca sp. | reverse complement strand
ATATCACCAAGAGCCGAAGGATTGCTCTTGGTCTTCCCAAGTCTCATATATCGGATGCATTTGTGATTGCTGGCGGCAACGGTCAAACAAGAGCGGCTGAGTATCTGTCCGTTAAGCAGGTCAGGAAGTGCAACCGGAAGCTATTCAGGGGGGCGTGTAGCCACATCAAGAACACTGCTCCGAGATATGTATTGGGTTTTCAAAGGTTTGACAGGGTTCTTTGGAAGGGTCAAGAATGCTTTGTCTTCGGGAGAAGAACCACAGGATACTTTGACTTACGGAAGCTAAACGGGACCAAAGTGCATAGCTCTGCTCCGGCCCGAAAATGTCAACTCCTGGAATCAGCCAGGACATTTTTAGTAGAAAGGATGGGCGCCGTTTCCTCTCCGGCATGAATGCCGGAGTCTCCACGGCGCATATGTGATGAACAGATCGTTTCCCACACCCTGGAAAGCATGGACAACCTGATGATCGCTCCCGAAAACCGGTTCTGCCTGGTGGTAGGGCGTCGGGTGGCCGAGCGTTTGGAAACCGCCGGCCAGCCGGTCGGGAAGTCTTTTCCGGTACCGGGAGGGGTATCCGGCATCACGCCGCTGGTCCAGGAAATCCTCATTGCTGTTGAAGATTGGCGCGCCAGTCAGAATATCAACCGGATAATCCTGTTTTACCACAAGCCCTCGGCCAGGATGGCCTTTCGGCCCTGATCCGTGAACATTTGTTTGTTTCTATCTATCAGGCTCTGGCTGAGTCGTTGGCCAGCGAACAGTCCAGCCGTCTGGCTTCCATGCAGGGAGCCGAGCGCAATATTGAAGAGCGCTTGGCAGAATTAACGGCCCAGTTCCATCGCCAGCGCCAGATGTCGATTACCGAGGAACTGCTTGACATTGTTTCGGGCTTTACGGCCTTGACAGACCAGAAAGAACCGAGAACAGGTTAATGAACCCGATCCGTTCATCTAATCAGCAAGAGTCAAACCCGATCTGGAAATTTATCCCCCTGGACCAGTATGCCAAACCGCAAGCCCCCACCAAAGAAACGATTCGCACCGGCATATCTGGTCTGAAAGGATGGCTGGGTAGAGCACCGACACCCGGAGAGCCGGTCTTAACCGAGACCGAACTTAATCTGGTGCCCCAGGTATTATTGGATCGGGCCGCCCCGGTCCCGGATTGGCGGGAGGCGGTGCCGGCCTTAAATGCAAATCTGGAGACTTGGCTGTCTGCCAGTCAGCCTGAACCTTGGGGTCAGATCGTCGTGGGCGGGCCATATAGCGGCAGTGCCCAGATCATCAGTCATTGGGCTCAAGACATCGAGTGGCGTCTCATCGATCCCCCCTCGGTGGAACAGATACTGGCCGAGGATACCGGATGGTTAGGGCAAGTGCTAAGTGCTGATCAGGCCCCGGTGGTAATTCCTAACCTGGAACATTGCTACCTGCGACATTGTGACGGTCTGACGCTGCTCCGACGATTGTTGGACGGACTCTCCAGCCGCCGTCGTCGTTATGTCATGGGTTGCGATAGCTGGGCCTGGGCGTTTTTGAGCAAGGCTATAAATATTAACTCTTCGTTTTCCTATCCCTTAACCTTAGGAGCCTTGGGTCCGGAACAACTCGGGCGTTGGTTGTATGCCCTGGCCCGTCGCGCCGGCGGCCCCGGTTTTGGGTTTCGCCAGGCCGATTATGGTAAATCGGTGCTGCCGCTATTTAAGGAGGCCTCAACCCCAGAGGGTGAACCGTCCGCGGCGCCTGGGCCCAGCGACCGCGATAATCAGGAAGCCAAAAAAGTAACTGATTTCCTGAGTTATTTGGCGAGCTTTAGTTTTGGCCTGCCGGGGATTGCTTGGGCGGCCTGGCGTCATAGCTTGCGCCTGGCTCCCGAAGCCGAGATCGACGAGACTACTCTTCAAGATAATGATGGTGAAGAGATCCCGACCATCTGGGTAAAACCCTGGTCGCAGCTTAAATTTCCGGCTATTCCTACCCAAACCGATCGCTGCCAGTTAATCTTTATCCTCCAGATGCTCCTGCTGCATAACGGCCTGACCGCTCCGGTGCTCTCCGAATTACTGCCTTATGCTTCATCCGAAGTCAGGCAAACTCTATATTATCTAGACCATGTCGGGTTGGTGGCAACAGAGCAAGAAATCTGGCGCGTAACTCCCCTGGCCTACCCTGCCGTTCGTCGCTTTTTAGAGGGAGAGGGCTATCTGGTCGCGGCTATTTAGCTACCTAGGAGTATAGCATGGACCGCAAAACGGCATTGACCCAAGTAATCTATGACCTCGGCCAGATTAATTTTGTCCGCATTATCCTGATCGTGGCCGCGGCCTGGTTGCTGATCGCGGCTATTGAACGGCTGTTCCCCAAACTGGCGGATCGCGTCCCGGGCCGGTTGCGGATGTATTTTATGCCCTTGGCACCGATATTACGTCTGCTGATTATGGTGGTGGCGATTATTCTGATTGTCCCCTTGGTTATCAAACCCTCCTTTCAAAATTTGGTGGCCATTCTGGGAGCTACCGGCCTGGCCCTGGGCTTTGCCTTGAAAGACTATGCCAGCAGTGTGTTTGCTGGCATTGTAGCTATTTACGAGCGCCCCTATCGTCCCGGTGATTGGGTGGAAATCGAAGGGGCTTATGGCGAGGTGCAATCTCTGAGTCTAAGAGCTTTGCGTATGGTGACCCCGGACGATACGGTGGTCACCATTCCCCATCTAAAGATTTGGGACCACCGGATTTACAATTCCAATGATGGGAAGCGCAGCCTGTTGTGTGTCGCCGATTTCTACCTGCATCCTAACCACGAGGCCGGGTTGGTGCGGCAAAAATTATACGATGTGGCGCTGGCCAGCCCCTATCTTGACCTGGAGCAGCCGATTACGGTCATTGTTGCCGAAAAACCCTGGGGGACCCATTATCGGCTCAAGGCCTACCCGATTGACGGTCGTGATCAATTCCAATTCACCAGTGACTTAACCGTCCGGGGCAAAGCCGCGCTGGCCAAAAGGGGGATTACCTGCGCGGTCGTGCCGGTCGGCTACCCTCTGAAGTAGCCCGCAAAATCCCGAAAACCATCATCCCGCTAGCCCCGAGGTCCTCATGTGCTATAATCGGGTCATATCTGGATGAGAACCTCATTATGAAGCAACCTGCCTTAACTTTGCTGCGCCAGGCGCTGGACCAGCCCCAGGCCACTTTCCGCACTGGCCAATGGGAAGCGATCTTCGCCCTGGTCCGGGATAAGTCGCAGCTTTTAGTGGTCCAACGCACCGGTTGGGGCAAAAGTGTGGTGTATTTTCTGGCCACCCGATTGTTGCGGGATCAGGGTAAGGGGCCGACCCTATTAATTTCCCCCTTGCTGGCCTTGATGCGCAACCAGGTTGAGATGGCGGCGCGCCTGGGGGTTCGGGCCGCGACCATCAATTCCACCAATCGGGAGGAATGGCGGGAGATCCAGGCTCGTCTCCTGGAAGGCCACTTGGATATCCTGTTGGTGTCGCCAGAGAGACTGGCTAATGACGAGTTTCGCGAACAGGTGCTGATACCGCTGGCCCGTGCCATCGGCCTGTTTGTGGTGGATGAGGCTCACTGCATCTCCGACTGGGGGCATGATTTTCGCCCGGATTACCGCCGCATTACCCGGATTTTGCAGGCATTGCCGCCCAATATCCCGGTACTGGCCACTACCGCGACCGCCAATGACCGGGTGGTTAAGGATATTCAATCACAACTGGGGTCACGGTTGGTCTTGCTACGCGGGCCGCTGGCCCGTGCCAGTTTGCGCTTGCAGAATATTCATCTTCCCAGCCAGGCGGCCAGGATGGCCTGGCTGGCCGAACAGGTGCCATCTCTACCCGGGTCCGGCATTATTTACACTCTGACCATTCGAGATGCGCAGCGGCTGGCTAACTGGCTGCAATCACAAGGAATAGAGGCATTTGCCTATTGGGGCGGATTGGATAACGTCAGCCGGATGGCTCTGGAGCAGAAGCTGCTCGACAATCGCATCAAGGCGCTAGTGGCCACCAGCGCCCTGGGCATGGGCTTTGACAAACCCGACCTGGGCTTTGTCATCCATTTTCAGCGTCCCGGTTCAGTGGTACATTATTATCAGCAGGTAGGCCGGGCCGGTCGTGCCCTGGATGAGGCTTACGGTATTCTGCTCAGCGGCACCGAGGATGAGGATATTACCAACTATTTCATACGAACGGCCTTTCCTCCCGAAGGGCATACCCGGGAGGTCTTGACGGCTTTGAATGATGCAGAGGACGGACTTAGCTTGCCCAGACTAGAGGGCTGCTTAAATTTAAGGCGTGGTCAGATAGAAAAGGTGTTAAAATTTCTCGCCGTAGAAACCCCGGCGCCGATAGTAAAGCGCGGACCCCGCTGGTACGCTACGGCCCTTAACTATATTCCGGATGAGGCCAAGATACATCGCCTGACCGAGATCCGTCGACAAGAGCAGGCAAGGATGCGGGAATATTTGAGAAGCACGTCTTGTCTGATGGCCTTCTTGGGACGGGAACTTGATGATCCCAAAGCCGCGCCTTGCGGGCGATGTTCGCCCTGTGTGGGGCAACCCTTATTACCGGAGAGCTATGACTTGGGCATAGCCAATCGGGCTATAGATTTTTTGCGACGTAATTATCAGGTGATTGAGCCGCGGCGGCAATGGCCCGGCGACGCCTTAATAGCCCAAGGATGGCGAGGAAATATTAAGGATAATTTGCGGATGGCAGAAGGACGCGCCCTTTGTCTTTGGGGAGATGCTGGCTGGGGAGAACAGGTGAAACAGAGCAAGCAGGTGTCTGGGCATTTTCCCGATGAGTTGGTAGCTGCGGTAGTGGAGATGATAAAAAAGCATTGGCAACCGACACCGTTCCCGACCTGGGTGACTTGCGTGCCTTCCCTAAACCACCGCAACCTGGTCCCCGATTTGGCGCACCGGGTGGCTGTAGCATTGGCCCTGCCTTTTGTCCCGTGTATAGAAAAAATACGGCCTACCCGCCCCCAGAAGGAAATGCAAAACAGCTACCAGCAGGCTCATAACCTGGCCGGGGCTTTTACCGTCAATAAAGCGCGGACGCCAACCGGTCCGGTGCTCCTGGTCGATGACATGGTGGACTCCCGCTGGACAATGACTGTCATGGCCGCCCTTTTGCGAGAGGCTGGGGCCGGTCAGGTATTTCCGGTGGCCCTGGCGCTGACCACGGCGGCGGAGTGAGATATGTCTGATGTAAGCCATATCCTCAGCCCGGACACCCAGGCGGTTTTATTGCTGTGTAGCAGCTTTGCCGGGCAAGCCCATGCTGGCGTGAAGCCGCTCACCGTCCCGCAATATAATCGTCTGGCGAATTGGCTGCGTGATCAGCACCTGCGCCCGGGCGATCTGCTCCACCCCGAGGGAATGGCAAAATTGCGTCAGTCGCTTGATCAACTTAAAGAGGCTGAAGCAGCCGTACGGTTATTGGAGCGAGGTGTAGCCCTGGCACTGGCGGTGGAGCATTGGGCCAACCAAGGGCTCTGGGTCTTGAGTCGGAGCGATCTGGACTACCCCAGGCGTTTCAAAGATCAACTCAAGGAAAAATCGCCACCGTTACTTTTTGGCGCCGGGCATCAGGATCTCTTAAACAGAGGAGGGTTAGCCGTAATCGGTTCCCGGCATGCCGATGCCCAGGCCTTGGAATTTACCCGCCAAATTGGCCAGCGCGGTGCTCGGGAGGATATACAAGTCATTTCAGGTGGTGCCAAGGGAGTGGATCAACAGGCGATGCTGGCCGCCTTGAGCCAGGGAGGCACGGTCGTCGGCGTTCTTGCGGATAATTTAGGGAGAGCTACGGTCTCGGGCAAGTACCGCCAGGCCATCCGTGATGGACAATTGGTGCTCATCTCCGCTTCCGCTCCGGAGTCTCACTTTCACATAGGCAATGCCATGGCCCGGAATAAGCTAATTTATGCCTTATCGGACTGGGCCCTGGTCGTCTGCACGGAAATCGATAAAGGCGGCACTTGGGCGGGTGCCCTGGAGAATTTGAGACATAACTGGGTCCCCCTGTTAGTGCGCCACGGGCCTGGTGTCTCGTCTGGTAACAAGAGGCTCATCAAAGAAGGCGGCTGTTCCTTGGATGAGACGGAAGTACTACAATCGGCAAGAGGGTTGCAAGACCTGCTGCAGCAGGCAGCTATCCAGAAAAAAGTGGAGGTTATCGAAAGAACGGAAACCAGCGCCGTTAATACCGCGGAAACCGAGGCCTCATCCCCAAAACCTATCCCGCTCAATGAGTCGGCCCCCGCAGGACATCAACCTGATCCTGATGATGTCTGGGATCATCAGGTATGGCCGGCAATCTCGGTTATATTGCGCTCAAAAGGCCAGTTGACCGTCAACCAACTTGCCGAAACCCTGGGGGTTGATAAATCACAAGCCAAGGCCTGGCTCAAACGCGCCACAGAGGAACAAAAACTCAAGAAGTTAACCAGACCAGTAAGATATGTAAATCCAGACTATGGACAAAAGTCATTACTCGATGAGCAGTGAATTGCCCTGTAGAGCATGGAAATTAATCATAGGTAAGACTAATCAACGCCTTAACCGTCCCTATTTCCTCGTTGGCAGGCGTAAACAAGTTGACCGCTAATCTCCGGTAACACCAGCCAGATAAGTTATGGGCTGTAGACTTGGTGTTCCCCGGGGGCTCCTGACAAATCTCAAAGAGCGAGTGATTGTTCATTAAACATGCCGCACATACCCTGATCAGAGCCAAACACCAGGGCCCCCAGCCTGGCCATGGAGTCAAGGGCCACGTGCATTGCTTCGGGCCGATGCCTCAACAAGATTTGCAATCCCAGAGCAACAGCACGATGGTATTCGTTCACTGAGGTCACAGCCCGCTCGTACTGACGAATATTTACCGCCGCCAGGGCTTTCATGGTCTTCACTACCGACTGCAGATCTTGAGCAGTTTTGATTTTTCTCTGGATAGCCTCAGTCGTCGGCATTTTAATGGCCTAGTTTAGGGGCAAAGGTGACACGTCCGCACCCTCTCCGCTGTTGCGGTCAGTTTAGCTTTGAGTTTTTCCCACCGCGCCATCGCGCTCGTCCTGGCGTGCCCATGAAACCAAAACATCGTAGAGAGTTTCTAAGACTTCTCCCTATTTTGTTAACCCAAAGACACCATTCCTCTCTAACGATACACTTCTCGCCTATGTCTGATTCGCATTACTTTAACGGCTTTTTCTTTATCGTCGATTTCATGGATTATTCGATAGGCTCCGATCCGAATCCGCCAATCGCCTTTTAATCCGGTAATCTTCCGGCACCCCATAGGTCTTGGGTTTTCAGCCAGGGCTTTAATTTCGAGAACGATTATTTTAAGATGGTCTGTTGGAATTCGCTTGAGGTCACGTTCCGCCGCTCTTTCAAGATAGACTTAATACACCCGGACTGTACTCCTTCAGGAAGTCCTCTAACCGCCTGAATTTGAGGGACTTCTTTTTCATCTTTTGAAGCATCTCCAGATCCTCCAGACGCTCCAACATTTCTCGATATTCATCAATATCCAGAATTACCGCTGAAGGCTTCCCATCCTGCAGAACAATTTGAGGGCGTTTTTTCTTAGCTTTTCCTATCATCTTTTCACCTCTAAAAGCTTATTTGTCTCTTTTCTTAAGAGGTCTATTGAAACATCTATCAGCAGCGAAATACTGCCGCCAGCAAACTGCCATCGGGAACATTTTCAGGTTTGACCGCAAAGACGCTGCCGCCTTTCAACAAGGTATGAAGCGCGGCCAGATCCAGTAAGTCCTGATCGCCAGGCTCCGGCTCGGGATGCACGGCAACCGCGTGGCCCTGCGGATCAAAGGTCCCCCATTGCTGCTTACCGACGGCAACAAATAAGGTTTCGATGCGGCCGTGATAGGCCGCGGGAACTATCTCTCTGATTTGTTTGGAGGTCTTGCCTGTCCCGGCCAGTTGCTGATATTTGGCCGCGGCCTGGTGTTGACTCTGTTCAAAGTAGGGCTTGACCAGGGCCCAGGCCTGGGCGTGTAATTCTTCGGCGCTCAGTCCTTCGGGATTACCGATAATCCCCTGGTCGATCAGATTCCCGTAGGAATTAACCTCTTGATAAATCGGTAAGAGATAATCAACTCCGGCTAATACCAGCGGCGCTTGTTGGTTCCGCAGGAGCTCCTGCAGCCCCTTATCGATCTGCCGGAAATAGCGCAGAATCCGGTCTTTGGCATCATCGGTGCCGACCCCATGACCATGGAATATGGCGGCCCGATCGGCCCCGGCTTTCGGGGCCCCGGTATGGAACTGGAGCTGTTTTTCTTGTTCGTCATATTTGAGAGCCTCGGCCAAACTCTGGGGCATTTCGGCCAGATCAATTTCGCTGACCCGGAACCGGCTTCCTTGCAGGACTCTGACCTGATTCTGGCTAAGAGCCAGGATATAGAACCCTTCATCGCCGCTGAGCAATAACAGCAGGGGTTTAAGATGGAAGCGGTCAGTGACCACCAATAATTCCTCTAAAGGAGCGGGCAGCAAGTAGTACCGATAGAATTGGGGGGCCAAAAACATCGCCAATCCATCTTTCTGACGTTGCCAGAAAGGCAGTTGGGTTAATAGTGGTTCCGCAGGCTCCAGCAGGGCTTGGGCCTCGGAAGCCCTAAGTCCATACTTTTGCAGAGCCTCCTGGGCCTGGCGCAGTAAATTCTTTAATCGGATCCGATCCTGGGAGGTTTCCGAGGGTATGCGATGGGTAGGCATAAAGATCGAGACACACGGTCCTTCCCGGGCTTCCGTCAGGATGCTTAATTCATTTCGGGTAAATAATTCCATTGGCGCGACCTCCTTTTAGAAAGCGGTAAGGGTTTATCTCGGTGAAAAAGTTATACCTCCGGTAATTTATCTGATTATTTGACTATCTTGGCAATTATTTCCCTGGAAAGGTTTCCGTGCTCCCTGGTCGCCTTCTATCTTGAATCCCTGGGGATACCGAAGGCGGTCATGTCTGCTTTTGGCTTTCTTGAGACCGTCCCACCGTGCCCGGTCTAGGTCTTTGAGGACCTGCGGCTCCACCTGAGAGCTGTTTTTCAAGAGTTTCAGCAGGCCTGCCAGGTCTTGAGAGCTCAGAAGCGGGGTCTTGCTTCCCAGCCAGGCCTTTTGTAGTACCAGGAGCCCTGTTCCATACAAAACGACCGGGGCCGCAAAATTTTCGGAACAGACCTTCATATTCGATATTGGTCTTTAATCTGAATTTATAGCCCTCGAGTAAAATCATGGAGTTATGATATCATTGGTCTATGAAAAAATCAACCGATATCCGCACCGGGCGACATTGCGTTTTCAACCTGCATGCGCATCTCGTGTTCGTAACCAAGTACCGCAGAAAAGTCTTCACCCCAGCGGTTCTGAAAGCTATGCAGGATATATTCGAAAAAGTTTGCCGGGATTTCGAGGCCGGGCTTGTAGAATTTGAGGGTGAAGAAGACCATGTCCATCTTCTGGTACACTACCCTCCCAAAGTGGCAATCTCCAAGCTGGTTAACAGCCTTAAGGGAGTATCGTCCCGGCATTTACGCCGACGATTCCCGGAACTCGAAAGGCATTACTGGAAAGGCATGCTCTGGTCTCCGAGCTACTTTGCCGGATCTTGTGGCGGTGCCCCGATATCTGTTATTAAGCAGTACATTGAACACCAGCAAACGCCAGGTTAAGTCGTCTATCATCCCCTACCTGAAAGGAAGGGATCTTCTCGGCGACAGGGGATAATAACCTAAAATGATCGATTTTTAGCTTGAGTGCCAGCAAAATTCATGATAACATACAGATATTATTTAGCAATAAACTATTAGAGGCCTTGCTCCAGCGAACCCCACGGGTGGGAGGTTATCACACGGTATTGCTATGGCTGCTAAAAGTAACACGGGTAACACTATTGATAAAGTTGAAACCACCTCGGAGACGTTGTCAGGCAGAGGCGGCTTGAGCCTTTTTATAAGATATCTCAGCAGCATACAGATTTACTTATGCTTGGCGTGCCTTTTCGTGGTACCGCATTTGGCTGTTCCGGGCCTTGCTGCAACAGCTGTTCCTCTGGCGGCTGCGGCTGCACCAACCCCAGGTCATTGAGCTGGGTTGGGACACCATGGTCATGGATAACGATGAAGCCCAGAAGCGTCATGGCGTCGAACCTACGTACCAGCAGGCGAAAGGCTTTCAGCCCCTGCAGTTGACCTGCGGGGGCCTGATCATCGACGCGGTGTTTCGGGGTGGCAGCAAGCACAGCAACCATGGGGATACCGCCCTCAAGATGGTCAGCCCTACCGTCAAGTTTATCCGGAAACACTAGGGGGCGGCTATTCCCATCATCATCCGCATGGATGCCGGCTTTTTCGACCAGAAGCTCCTGCCGGCGTTTGATGATCTGG
>JAQVHY010000010.1 GCA_028695935.1 Desulfobacca sp. | reverse complement strand
CCACCCGGCAGGTCCTGATCTGGCGGACGAACAGATTGATCGACTGGTCTTCGGGGCCATAGATCACCGAAGGCCGGAAAATGGTATAGGTCAGGCCCGAAGCCAGGACATACTCATCGGCTAAATAGTTGGTGAGATGATAGGGGTCGGCGGGCGCGGGACGGGCCCCCAGGGCGCTCATGTGCAAATAACGCCGCACCCCCGCGGCCTTGGCGGCCTCCACCACGTGCTGGGTGGCGTCCTGATGCAAACGCTCAAAGGTCACCCCGCGGCCCGGAAATTCCCGGATGATCCCGACCAGATGGATGACCGCATCACAATCTTTGAGGGCCGAGGTCAGGGTGTCGGGGTGTAGGACATCCCCTGGGGCGACCTCCACCTGGTTGACTGTGGTTAATTTTTTCTCCGAGCCGGGGCGCAACAGGCAGCGCACCCGGTGCCCCCGGGTCAGCAATTCGGCGACGACCTGATTGCCCACAAAGCCGCTGCTACCAGTAACCAGAACTAGCATACTTAGTCTCCTCTCTTTTGAGTAAGAGCGTTAAACTAAGGGTATCTAAATCCCCCCCTGACCCCCCTTTACAAAAGGGGGGAACTTAGAAGGGTGAATGCAGGTCAAACAATTAAACCTCCTCCTGTGGAAAAAGGGGAATATAAGCAAAGCCACTAAACCTCCCCCTTTCCTAAAGGGGGATTGAGGGGGATTTTTTATATAACCAGAAAACCTCTAAGTGTATTTTATGGGGCTATGGTCTTTTCTGTCAAGCCGCCCGGAAGAGTGAAGGAACTCTGGGCGGAGGTGGTCAAAATCGCTTTTTGCTATCCAGCATCAGCGTTACCGGCCCGTCATTTATCAGGCTGACCTCCATCATTTCCCGAAAGCGGCCGGTGGCCACCGGCAGACCCTGCGCGCTCAGGGCGGTGACCAGGGCTTCATAAAGCTCTTCGGCGAGCTGGGGCGAGGCCGCGTGATCAAAGGAGGGCCGCCGTCCCTTGCGGCAGTCGCCCAGCAGGGTGAATTGGGAGACTACCAGCACCGCGCCGCCCATGTCCAGGACCGAGCGCTGCATCAGCCGGCCATCGCCTTCGAACACCCGCAGATTGGCGATCTTTTGGGCCATAAAGGCCACATCTTCGGGGCCGTCGTCCTGAGCCACCCCGACCAGCACCAGCAATCCGGGGCCGATGCTACCAGTAATTTCACCGGCGACGGTCACCGAGGCTGATTTTACCCGTTGCAGTACGGCGCGCATGTTTTTCTCTCCCAACCAGTAAAAGTTGCAAAATTGACAGCCGTCCATCCACAGCTTATCATAACATAAATGAAGATTTGGAATGCTGTCAAGATTGCCCTGGTCTCTCTGCGGCTCCACAAGATGCGCAGTGCCCTGACCATGCTGGGGATCATCATCGGCGTCGCCGCGGTGATTGTCATGGTGGCCATCGGCAGCGGGGCGCGAGTGGAGATTTCCCGCCAGATCGCCGGCGTGGGTTCCAACCTGCTGCTGGTGCTGCCCGGCACCACTACCTCCGGCGGCCTGCGCATGGGGCTGGGGACGGCCCCCACCCTGACCGACGGCGATGCCCAGGCCATTGCCCAAGAAATCCCCAGCGTCCGTTACGTCGCCCCCTACTGGGGAGATGCCGCGCAAGTGGTTTATGGCAACCGCAACTGGAGCACCATCGTTAATGGCACTTTGCCGGAGGTGCAGTGGGTCCGGAATTATGAGTTGATTGCCGGGCGGTTTTTTACTGACCCCGAAGTCAATCGCGCCGCCCGGGTCTGTGTTATGGGGGATACGGTAGCCCGAGAACTGTTTGGGGCTCAAAATCCGGTCGGTCAGATTATCCGCATCCAAAAAATGCCGTTTACGGTCATCGGCCACCTGGTTCCTAAAGGCCGGACGACTCATGGCCGGGATCAGGATGATGTCATCTTAGTCCCATTGAGCACCGCCCAGAAACGCTTGTTCGGCTCGACCTTGCCGGCGTAGTAAAATTCATTATGGTGCAAGCCACCAGTGCCGAGACCTTAAAACAAGCCGAAGTAGAGATTGATCGCCTCCTGAGTCAGCGCCATCACCTGCGCCCCGGCCAGGAAAAGGATTTTTCCATCCGCAACCTGACCGAACTATTGAGCGCCCAACAGGAGACCGCCCGCACCATGTCATGGCTGCTGCGCTCCATTGCCTTTGTGTCGCTGGTAGTGGGGGGGATTGGCATCATGAACATCATGCTGGTGTCCGTCACTGAACGAACTAGGGAGGTCGGCATCCGCATGGCCATCGGGGCCCGCAGCCGGGATATTCTGGGGCAGTTTCTGATTGAAGCGGTGGTCCTGAGTTCGGTCGGGGGCCTGGTGGGCATTGTGGCGGGCATTGCCACCGCCCATATTATGGCCTATTTTACCCAGTGGCCGGTATTGATCACCATACCCACGTTAGTCGGCTCGTTCCTGATTGCCGGCGCGGTGGGGGTCTTTTTCGGCTTCTATCCGGCCCGCAAGGCCGCGCAGCTAAACCCCATTGAGGCTTTGCGGTATGAGTAGTTATTATCAAGCTGCCTAAAAAGCTATTTTTCCCCTAACGGTAGGGGCGCAATTTATTGCGCCCTAAAGGGCTTGATAAATCAAGCCCCTACAAAAATGTCTATTTGATGGCAATCAGATAATTGATCATGAATTCCAGCCGCAGGTGTTCCTTATCCAAAATACCGCCGAAAACGCAAGGCGCAAAAGCCGAACAATAGCAATCCCAGCACCGTCAGGCCCACGAAGTGCTGCCAGAGTTGCCAAAAACCGGCCCCCTTGAGCAGGATGCCGTAGGCAATGGTGAGGTAGTACTTCAGGGGTGATAAGTAGGTGACCATTCTCATTCCCGTGGGCAAGGCCTCCTCCGGGGTCCAGGAGCCGGAGAGAAAGAGAATCGGCGGAATAACCATCAGTAAAAACAGAATGGTTTGCGGCAGCGTCCGGCAAACCGTGGCAATCAGCAGGCCGACGCCGGTGGCGGAAAACACGTAGAGGGCGGTGGCCACCGTATAAAGGAGCAGGTTGCCGCGCCAGGGCAGCCCGAAAATCGGATAAATCACCAGAAACAGGCTGAGCGCCGAGGCTACCAGGACGATGGAGGCCATGGATATCACCTTGGCCAGCATGATCTCTACCGGCGTGATCGGGGTGACCAGCAGTTGTTCAATAGTGCCGCGCTCCTTTTCCCGGACCATGGCCGCGGCGGGCAGCAGAATGGCCACCAGGGTGATGACGCTGAACAGCTCGATCAGCGAGGCAAACCATTCCGCCTTTTGGTTAGGATTATAGGCCACCCGGGGTTTGAGCTGCACCTGCGGCCCCAGATGCTCGGTGCCAGGCACCACCCGCCCCAGGCGCTCGCCCAGCTCCAGGGCAAACTCTTGGGCAATCTGGCTGGCATAACCCATAGCCAGCAAGGCGGTGTTGGACAGCGTGCCGTCGGCGATGGCCTGGACCGCGGCGTGATTTTTTTCCGCCAGGTCGCGAGCAAAGCCGTAAGGGATGACCAGCACCAGGGAGACCGTGCCCTGGTCCAGCAGCGCCTCCATTTCCGGGTCGGAATGGACGAGGTGGGTCACCCTAAAATAGGGCAGGCGGAATTTTTCGGCCAATTGCACGCTCCACTGGGTATTATCGCGATCATAGACCGCGGTCGGATAGTTGCGCACCTCAATATTAAACCCGGTTCCGGCTACATAGATCTCGATGGTAAAGACATAAAGCACGATATAGATCAAGGCCCGGTCGCGGAAAAATTGCAGATATTCCTTGCGCAGCAGGGCGGCCAGGCGCTGATGCATAATCACCCTACCCGTTTTTGCAATTTATGGATGCAGAGGGACAGAAAACCGGCCGCAAACAGCAACAGCACCAACAGGTTGGGCCAATAGACCTGAAGGCCCAGGCCCTTGAGATAGACCCCCCGGACCAACTCCATAAAATAGGTGGCGGGCAAAATATAGGCCATAAACTGGGCTTCCGGGCCCATGCTGTTGACCGCAATGAAAAATCCGGAGTAGATGAAGGCCGGGATCATGGTGGCGACCGTGGTAATTAGCATGGCCGCCACCTGGGTCTTGAACAGGATCGACATCAACAGACCCAAAGAAGTGGAAGCGCCCAGGTAAATTGCCGCGGCTAGCGTCAGAAACAGGAAGCTGCCGCGAAAGGGCACGTCAAACAGGAAATCGGAGAGCAGATAGATCATCACGTAGTTAATCAGGCCAATGCCCCAATAGGGCAGGAGCTTACCGGTCACATACTCCCAACGCCGGATGGGTGAGCAGTAGATGTTAAAAATCGAGCCGCTCTCTTTTTCCCGTACCACCGCAATGGAGGCCAACAAGGCGGGATAAAAAAACAGGTTGGTGACCAGCAGGCCGGGGACGATGAAATTTTTGCTTTCCAGATCAGAATTAAACCAGGCCCGGGTCTCCACCTCTATCCAGGGGACGGTCTGCCCGGTGGCCAAGTGCCAGCGCGAGGTCAACTCCTGGTTGAATTCCAGATTAATGGCCTCCAGATAGCTGCGAATCGTGGCGGCCCGGTCGGGAAAGGCCCCATCAATCAAAGCCTGCACCTCGCTGGCCTGCCCCAGGGCCAGGGTGCGATCAAAATTGGGCGGAATGATCAGCCCCAGGCGGATTTTGCCTTCGGTTAATTCCTGATCAATGGGACTTACTTCAGTGAGATAGTTTTCCAAGGTAAAATAGCGGGAGCGGGTGACCCGGGCGACATATTCCCGGGATTGGGGGGAACGGTTCTGGTCCAGCACCGCGGTCGGGATATTTTTGACGTCCATGGTCAGGCCGAAGCCGAACAGGATCATCAAAATTACCGGCACCACTAAGGCCATGGCGAGATAGATTTTATCCCGGTAGATCTCCTTGATTTCTTTTAGAAAAACGGACTGTAAACGGCGATTAAAGATCATTGCCGGATTCCGGGGCCGCGGCCTGGATAAAATGGATAAAGGTGTCTTCCATGGACAGGGGGCTGTCCAGAATCTGAGCCACCGGTAGCCGGGCCTGGTTTAGTAGTTGCTGAATCCGCTCCCGGTCCTGATCCGGCTGCTGGGAAGGAATATGGATCCGACTGCCATGCAGCGCGGCCTGGGGAAAATGCTCCTGGAGGAGCAGGAAGGCTTCCCGGAAGGCCGGGGAACCCACATCCAGGATGCGGCCGGTAGCGGCCTCCGCCTGTTGCCGCAGGTCTTCGGGACTACCCACCGCCACCAGGCGACCCTGATGCATCAGGGCCAGGCGCTGGCAGTGCTGGGCTTCGTCCATATAATGGGTTGAAACCAGGATGGTCACGCCGCTGGCGGCCAGTTGGCCGATGATCTGCCAAAATTTGCGCCGGGCCCGGGGGTCCACCCCGGAGGTCGGTTCGTCCAGAAAGACCAGGCGCGGACGGTGTAGGATGGCGCAACCCAAGGCCAAACGTTGCCGGATGCCCAGCGGCAGCCCCTGGGCGAACTGGTCTTCCCGTCCCTCCAGATCGGCCATGGCTAGAATTTCCGGGATACGGCGCTCCAGGTCGGCCGCGGCCATGCGGTAAATGCCGCCATAGAGCCGCAGATTTTCCGTCACCGTCAGGTCGCCGTACAAAGAAAATTTCTGCGACATGTAGCCCAGCTCGGCTTTGATCCGTTGCCGGGCAGCGCGCAGCTCCAACCCGGCAATCAAGGCCCGGCCGCCGGTCGGAGGTAAAATTCCGGTCAGCATCTTGATGACCGTGGTCTTGCCCGCGCCATTAGGCCCCAAAAATCCGAAGGTTTCACCGGTCTTAACCTCAAAACTGACCTGATCCACGGCAGTGAACCGGCCGAATTTTTTGGTTAAGGCTTCAACGCGAATGGCCGGGGCCGCGTCCTCCAGATCAAGGGGCGGGGCTAATTCCTCCAGCGGGATGACCGGTGCTGCTTTGGCGTCGGACTCGGGTTCCAGGGCCTGAATAAACACTTCCTCCAGACTACGGGGCTGTCCTTGGGCCTCGGTGCTTGCCTGGCTCATCAGCTCCGCAGGTATTCCCTGGGCGATAATCCGGCCCTGATGCAAGAGGGCGACGCGATGGCAGCGTTCGGCCTCATCTAAATATGAAGTAGTCAAAAATACCGTGGTCTCCTGTTCCACCACCAGGCGGTTGATAATCATCCAGAAATCACGGCGGGAAATGGGGTCCACCCCGGTAGTCGGTTCATCTAAAAAAATCAATTCCGGAAGATGGATCAGGGTGCAGCACAGCGCCAGTTTTTGCCGCATGCCGCCGGAAAGTTGACCGGCCGGCCGCTCCCGAAATTTATCCAGGCGGGTGATCTGCAACAACTCGGCCTTATTGCGTTCAAAGGTCGAGGGTGACACCTCCCGCAGATCGCCGAAAAAATCAATATTTTCATCGACTGTTAAAGAATCGTAGAGGTTGAGGCCCAGACCCTGGGGCATGTAGCCGATATGGGCCTTCACCGCCTCGGGGTCGGCAAAGACGTCTTGCCCGGCCACCCGGGCCTCACCCTGGGTCTTGGTCAGCACTCCGGTTAACATCTGGATGATACTTGATTTTCCGGCTCCGTCCGGACCTAATAGACCAAAAACTTCCCCTCGCTCCAGCTCAAAAGAAACCTCCCGTACGGCCGGCTGGCGACGATAAGCTTTGGATAAATTTTGGACGCTGATGACCGGGGACGCGGGGTTTAGCGTGGCCGTTGCCAAGGCACGCCCTCCTGGACCCGAATCACCCCGTCGCCGGGCATGCCGGGTTTGAGATAACCTTCCTGGTTTTTAGCCCTGAGTTCCACGGCAAAGACCAGTTTGACCCGCTCCTCCCGGGTTTCGACATATTTAGGGGTAAACTCGGCCCGCTGGGCCACCCGGGAGATATGCGCCGGGAAAGCTTGATCGGGAAAGGCATCTACGTAAATCCGGGCTTCCTGCCCCAGCCGGATCTTACCGATGTCCGGTTCATTGATATAGACCTTGAGATAAAGTTTATCTAGATCTACCATGGTAAATAGGGGGGTGCCGGGGTTGACCACCTCTCCCGGTTCCACTTCCTTGGTCAGGATGGTGCCGGGAGCGGGGCCATAGATGTAGGTATCGTCAAGATTGGCCTGGGCTTCCTGGACCGCGGCCTGGGCCGCGGCCCAACTGGCCTGAGCCCCCTGATAGGCTTGCCGTTTCATGTCCACGGTCTTCAGCATTAACCGGGCCTGTTGCAATTGCGCCTGGGCCAGTTGTAGCTCTTTATTACTGGCCTGGAGACTGGCCTGCGAAGCCCGATAAGCCGAGGTTACCTGATCCAACTGCTGTTTGGGGACCACCTTGCGGGTAAATAACGACCGGTAACGCTGGTAATCCAGGCAGTTTTTTTCATAGATGGCGTCAGCTTCGGCAACCCGCGCCGCGACCGCTCCCACCCGGGCCTGGCTTTCGGCGATAGTGGCCTGAACATGATCTTGGGTGTAATCCAGATCTATCCGGGCCTGCTCTACCTGTTTCTGCCAATAATCCGCCTGCTCCTGGGCTTGCTTAAGTTGGGCACTGAGCTGGTCCGAATCCAGCCGGGCCAATAATTCCCCCGGTTTTACCGGATCACCCTTATCTTTATTGACCATGATGATTTTTCCGGCGACCTTGGGGGCAATCACCACCTCATCGCCTTCGATCCGGCCACTGGCGACTAGAAGGCCCTCGGGCAGCGCATTCCACCAGCGGTAGAGCAGCGACGCGACCAGGGCCAAAATTAACAGGCTAGCTAAGCCTGCAATAACAATTCTTTTATTGAAGTGCATGGGCAAGCGTATTTAGGATTTAAACTGACAGCAATGAACAACTATTGGCCGACGGCGAACTGTATCTCTCGAGCGTTATGCACCACTTTAGAAGCCTGCAAGATCTCGAAACGAACGATGCCGCCGTCATAGCCAAAGTCGACAATAATGCCCGGGCGGATCTCGTCGCTTTCCTTAATCCGTTCCTCACGGAGGGTAATAGTCAATGAGTCGGTTTCTGGATCATAGCTAACTTTCATGTGTCAATCCTTTCAAATACCTGGCGATCTGTGAGGTTTTATATACCGTAATAACTAACCTTTCGGCGACGGTTTCCTCAACCACCACGCGCAGCAGCATATCCTGTTGTAGTAGCTCATCGAAATATCTCCGCATCAAAATCTGACGGGGCAACTGTCCGGCCACCACAAATTCCGGCTCAGTTAAGGTCTTTTCAGCCTCCGACTTATCGATCTCCCGGTCAGCCAGGTTATCCAAGGCATGAGTTGTCCAACGGAGCGGCTTCAATTTACACCATAAAAGACTTAATTTAAGTTTACAAACCGCCCATTTAAAACAGAAAACGCATTAGCCGACCCGACCCACCGCGGCCAGGTAAAGCGCCACTTCTTCCTGGCCGTCGATTTGGAGCAGGCGCTCCACTTCACCGTCAAAAAAGGCCCCTACCGGACAGCATCCCAATTCCAGGGCAGTGGCCGCCAGGTGCAGGTTTTGGCAGATCTGGCCGGCATCCAGAAAGAGATAGCGGATGGCCCGCTGGCGATATTTCCATAGCGATCGGCGCAGGATGCCGGACCAGATAAAGACCACTGCCGCGGTGCCCAGAAAGCTTTGATTCAGTCCGGCAGCTACCAGCTCCCGCCGCCAGTCTCCGGGGTTCACCAGTTCCAGGCCAAATTCCCGGACCTGGAAATGCCAGATGCCCGGATCGAGACCGGTAACTTGATGGACCGCCACATAGGTTTCGACCGGATAGAGGGCCCCGGCCGACGGCACCGCCCGGAAGGCAAAATTGCGATAGGTCAGGGTGACCCCCTGGGTGGCCCACAACAGGCCAGCCAATTCGACCAGGCTTAAAGGGCGATCCAGATAATCCCGCAGTGAACGCCGCTCCTTAACCAAGGCCCAGAAATCGGCCTTGAATTGCTCGGCGACGGCCGGTAACTTCACCCGCCGGGTATCAGGGGGATATTCCTTAAAGGCCGGTGCCCGGCTGAAGTGCTCCCGGGGCTGGCCGCCCAGATCGTCCCGATCATAGCGAGTTTCTAAAAGATAGCGGATGCCAATACCGGCGCCCAGATCGGTCATGGCCTCAGCCCTCCTTGCGGGGCCGGTTGCGATAATAGATGATTCTCAGCCCCTCCAGGGTTAAAAATTCGTCAACCCAATCCACGGTCTCGGTTTCCGGGGCAATCAGATCGGCCAGGCCACCGGTGGCGATCACGGTTACCGGATGCTGAAGGGCCTTCTTAATCCGTCGCACCACCCCGTCCACCAGCCCGGCAAAGCCGTAAATGATACCGGCATTCATACTGCTGATCGTGTCCTTGGCAATCACGTGGCGCGGTTTCATGAAGATCTCCACCCGCGGCAGTTTGGAGGCTTTAATAAACAGGGCTTCACAGGAAATGGTTATCCCCGGGGCAATCAACCCGCCCAGGTATTCCCCCTGATTGGAGACTACATCAAAGGTGGTCGCGGTGCCAAAATCAACCACAATGACGCTGCCTTTGACCTTTTCATAGGCCGCCACGGCATTGACGATACGATCCGCCCCGACTTCCTTGGGATTATCGTAATAGATCGGCATCCCGGTCTTGATGCCAGGACCGATTAATAAGGGCTTGACCCCTAAATACCGCTGACCGAATTTCTCCAGGGTATTGATCATGGGAGGGACCACGCAGGAGATGGCTAAATCAGTTTCCGGCTCCAAGGGCAAGCCTTGGGCTTGAAAAAGATTCCGGAGCAGCAGACCATACTCGTCGGCGGTGGCATCTTTTTCCGTGCGGATGCGCCAGTCGCTGACCAACCGGTCATCCTGATAAACTCCGATCACGGTGTTGGAATTGCCCACGTCAATAACGATGAGCACCTTAAAACCTCCTTAACTTAAATGAGCCTGGATTAACTGCGCCACCTCTTGAGCGATAGTTTCGATTGCCTGTTGATCTTCACCTTCGCACATGACTCGCACCAGCGGTTCGGTGCCGGAGTAACGGATCAGCAAGCGACCGCGTTCTCCCAGGGTTTTTTCAGCAGCGCGGATTGCCTTGATTATCGGCGGAATTTCCGATAAATCCTTTTTCTCCCGCACCCGAACGTTGTGCAGGGTCTGGGGATAGACCTCCATGATGGCGGCCAGCTCGGCCAGCGATTTCTGTTCCCGTTGCATAATAGCCAATAATTGCAAAGCACTCAGGATGCCGTCGCCAGTGGTGCTATGATCTAGAAAAATCAGATGGCCGGACTGTTCGCCCCCCAGATTGTAGCCCTTTTGGACCATAAGTTCGACCACATAGCGGTCCCCCACCTGGGTCCGCACCAGGCGTCCCCCTAGCTGCTTAAGGGCCACTTCCAGACCCATATTACTCATTACCGTGGCCACTACGGTTTTTTTGTGCAAGGTGCCAGCTTCGAGCATGCTGCGGGCACAGATAGCCATCAGGTGATCACCGTCTATCACCCGGCCCTGATGATCCACCATGATCAGCCGGTCACCGTCGCCGTCCAGGGCCAGCCCCAGATCGGCCTGATTGCGCTTGACCAGAGAAATGATCATTTCCGGGTGCGTAGAGCCGCAGTTATGATTAATATTCTTGCCATTCGGTCTGACGCCGATGGCTACCAGGTTAGCCCCTAATTCCTCCAGCACTGCCGGCGCGGTCCGGTAGGTGGCGCCATGGGCGCAATCCAGGACGATTTTCAACCCGTCCAGGCTTAAATCCTTGGGGAAGGTGCTTTTCAGATAGGCGATGTAACGGCCCCGGGCGTCGTCGATCCGAAAGGCCTGGCCCACCTCGGTGGCGGTCGGACAGCAGTTCTCAACCTCTGAGTCGGTCATTAAAGCTTCGATGCGGTCTTCCAATTCGTCGGGCAATTTGAAACCCCGGCCGGAAAATAATTTGATGCCGTTATCCTGATAAGCATTGTGCGACGCCGAGATTACCACCCCGGCATCGGCGCGCATCGAATGGGTAATAAAGGCGATCCCCGGGGTGGACATCGGGCCTAACAACAGGACGTCTACTCCCATCGAACAGATGCCGGCGGTGATGGCATACTCCAAAATATAACCCGAGATGCGGGTATCCTTGCCTACCACAATGCGATGCCGACGCTGACTGTCCTTGATGACATAAGCCAAGGCCCGCCCTAAACGCAAGGACATATCAGCCGTCATCGGATAGAGGTTGGCAGTGCCGCGGATACCATCAGTGCCAAATAATCTTGTCATCTTGACCTCTTGTGAGTCTTTGTCAGTTTAACCCTGGTTAATAGCATACTTATAGGCTACTCAGGGAGATTTAGTAAACACAATAAACAGCGCTAAACCAACACCGGCCATGAAGGCCAGGGTGGAATGCTTTTTTTCGTAAACGGTAGCTTCTGGTAAAAGATGGGAGGCAGAGACATAGAGTAAGACGCCGGCCACAAATCCCAGCATTAACCCAAGTGTTGCCCTTTCTAGTCGGCTGACAAAGGGATAAACCAAAAATGCGCCGATCGGCGTACTAAGACCGGCTATTAAGAAAGCATATACAGCTGAAGCTTTTTTGCTTAAACCGCCTTTCAACAGAAATATATAGGTAATAACACCTTCAGCAAATTCGTGTATAACTAAACCGATTGCTGACAGAAAGCCTACTAAAATAGAGACGCTAAAGGTAACGGTATATATAATGCCATCAACAAACGAGTGAATCCCTATGCCTTCTGCAGCTACCAAACCAAAGGCGAGCTCTCTTTTTTTGGTATAATACTTTATCAATTTGTTGGAAAAAAACATAACTAAAAACCCCAACAGAGCGGTAAATCCGGCCCCGGGATTAGACCGGACGGCATTAGGTAAGGCTAATATCAAAGGGCTGGAGATCAATATGCCAGCCGCAAAGCACATAAAATAAGGGAGTGATTTTTCAGCCCAGCCCTTGTATTTAATAATCGAGAGAATTCCTAAAGCATTCACCAACGCCGAAGCACCAGCAAATGCCGCGATCCATAAAAAGCTACTTGAAGTCTCGGTCATAGAATAAAATTCGGGGAACTGGTTCCTAGTCGTCTAAAAAATTGGGCTAATACCACGACAGCTAATTTAACACTCTAAACTTACCAACCGATAACTAGCCCATCTGTTTGACTCCTTTTTTTCACAGTAACAGCCCATAACGCCACCAGAGTTTTCGGGATTGAGCGGCATTCCGCCAGAAAGGCTATTAGTCAGCCTCATTTTCCCAGTGGATACAATGCACCGGGCAGATGTCGATGGCCTCCTGGATCTTTTCGACCGGCGCACCTTCCGGATGGAGTACCTGGGCGTAACCCAAAGATTCATTAAGCTGGAAGACCTCGGGACAAACCTCCACGCAGGCCCCACAGGCCAGACAATCTTCGGAAACGATAAAGGGTATCCCTGGCATCGCAGTATTCCTAAGTAGAGCCCATCCGAAAAGCCGCTTTCCACTCCACCTTGATGGGGGAGGGTTAGGGTGGGGGTGAAAAAATATTTTGTAATCTCAGTATGTTAAAATTACCTTCCCCCTCCCCCCCAACCCCCTCCCACCAGGGGCGGGGGAGTTTCCGGATGAAAACTAAGTAATTTCCTTTGCGCCGTATTCAGCCAGGAAAACAGTATTCGGCAAATCCGGGACTGGCGGCGCCATAAAAAACCGTGACCGCATGATGTCGTCGACCGCTCCGGCCCGTCCCATAACGCGATAGCAGTCCGGAAACTTGATGGTGAAAGCGCGGCCAATCCGCCGCGGCCCCGGTACAGCCGCCGCCCCGCTCCCCGATAACCACCAAATAGCGCACATGGGGACAGCGGCAAATAGCCGCCAGTGACTGCCCCGGCGGCGGCCAGGCGTAGATTACCACCTGGGGACGAAAAGTCCAGATCTCGGCAAAAACATCGCCGGGCTCTACGCTAGGGTGACATGCCAGACCCGGATTGAATTCCCCTTCCCGGCGGTCAATGGCCCGAAAGGCAATATTGGCCTGTGCTAACAGGGGCCCCAGCGCCGCAGCTAAATAGCCCCGACCGGCCCCGGCTTCCAGGACCCGGCTAACCTGTAACTTCTGCAACCAGCGGGCGATTAACATGACCCATTCCTTGGAGGGAAAGAAATAAACCCCAGTAGCTTGGGATAGGGCCATCATCTCCAGCTCCAGATCTTGATCGGCGGGAAACCGCGCTTGCCATTCGGCCTCGGCTAGCAGATGGTCCAAAGGCTGGGCCGCCGGGCCGGGAAGGCGAACCAGGGCCTGAGCCTGGCGCTGGAAACTTTGTTGCTCACGCCAGTTTTGAAGCGACAAAATATTCGCATCGCCTGGCCGGGACATTAAAAGCTGGAACTTTCCCCCAATTATTGCCAGAGCTCCTGATCAACAGGCTAAACTTGTGGTATCTATATTACATTTTTATTCTGGGTTGACAAGCATGTAGTAACAGCGAGCCTGACAGATTGTGCGAATCATGAAAGAAAATCTTCTGCTTTACAAAAAATCTGGTATGGTAAAATGATGTAGGCAAGATATTCTGGTTGGGGATATAATAATTCTTTTTAAAAATTAGGGAACAGCCGGCGCAGGAGCTTCAGATCCATTACCCAAGAGTGATTATCGTGGGCGCCATTATGATGCGGGAGGGCCAGGGGTCCCTGACCCAGTTTAATAACTATTGTCCATCTGGAAACCATTGGTCTCCTCCCCCTTGAGGGGGGAGGACTGGGGTGGAGGTGAAAAATATCCTATAATCTCAATATGTTTAAATTTATGCCCCCTCCCCCGACCCCCTCCTACCAGGGGCGGGGAAGTTTTAGGATGAATACTAACTAGATAAAGAACTTGTGGATGGTCACTAATGAAACATGGTATGTGCTGCAATAACATAGTCTGGCCAGGTTTCTGGTGGCTGGCGCTGATCTGGGCCCTGATCATGGCGGCCCTGATCATGGCGGCCCTGATCGGCTGTGGCAGCCAGGAGCGACAACGTCATACCCTGACCATTGCCGGTTCCACTTCGGTGCAGCCCTTTGCCGAAAAACTGGCTGAGGTTTACATGCAGCGGCATCCGGAGCTGCTGATCAATGTGCAAGGCGGCGGCTCCAGTGCCGGTATTCTAGCCGTCCAGCAAGGCGCGGCGCAGATTGGCACTGCATCCCGGGATCTGACGCCGGACGAACAAGAGCTGAACGACATTCCCATCGCTTGGGACGGCATCGCCATTATCGTCCATCCCGATTGTCCTCTGGAGAATCTGACCCTGCCGCAGCTACGCCAGATTTTTACCGGGGAGATTAACAATTGGGCCCAGTTAGGGTTAAAACCGCATGGCATCCATGCCATTACCCGGGAGGAAGGCTCCGGCACCCGCAATGCCTTTGAAGAACTGGTAATGGGCCCGGTGGAGATTACCCCGGCGGCCCTGGTGCAGGACTCCAACGGCTCGGTGCGGGAGATCGTGGCTAACGATCCCTATGCCTTGGGCTATATCTCCGTGGGCCTGGTTAACGACCAGGTTAAGGCCGTGGCCATTGACGGCGTGACACCTAAGACCATTAACATCAAAGAAAAACGCTATGAGTTGACGAGGCATTTTTACTTTGTCACCGTGGGCCCTCCCACTGGAGACGCCAAGGCCTTCATTGATTATGTCCTGAGCCGGAAGGGTCAGCTCCTGTTAGAGGTCGAGGGCTTGGTAGGAGTTCAATAAGCGGCGACTTAGATGGGAAAAGAGAAAATTATTGAAAAAACCTTGCTGCTCTTGGCCCTGTCTGCCATCGGCTCATTACTATTAATCACCATTTTTATCTTTCTGGAAGGCCTGCCGATCATCCTGGCCACCGGGATCAAGGCGTTTATCCTGGGGACCCATTGGTCTCCCACCAAAGGCCATTTTGGCATCTTCGCCATGATCGTCTCCTCCCTGTACGTCACCTTGGGGGCCTTGATCACCGGCGTGCCCCTGGGACTGGCCTGTGCCATTGTCATGGCCGAATTTTCGCCGCCCGGGCTGACCCGCATCCTCAAGCCCACCATTGAACTGCTGGCCGGGATTCCTTCGGTGGTCTATGGGTTTTTGGGGGTGGTGTTGTTGGTGCCCTTGATCCGAAAATTCCTGGGCGGGCCGGGGCTGTCCTTATTGGCCGGGGCTTTGATTCTGGGCATTATGATCTTGCCCACGGTAATCAGCATCTCTATTGACGCCATCAGCGCCGTACCGATGATTTATCGGGAAGGCTCCATTGCCCTGGGAGCCACCGAGTGGCAGACGGTGCGCCGGGTGGTGTTGCCCGCGGCCCGCTCCGGGATCATTACGGCAGTGATTCTGGGCATGGGACGGGCCATCGGCGAAACCATGGCGGTGATTATGGTGGCTGGCAACGCCCTCAAAATCCCGACCTCGATTTTGGATCCGGTCCGCACCTTGACCAGTAACATTGCCCTGGAATTGGGCTATGCCGCGGGTAAGCATCGGGAGGCCCTGTTCGCCACCGGCATTGTGCTGTTCATCATTATTATGATCTTGAATACCCTGGCTACGGTTATCACTCGGAGGAAATGAGCCCCAAATGCGACTTGATCCATTGTTGAGCCAGCGTCTGATCAAGAGCCTGCTGTGGAGCCTGACCGGTCTGACCATCCTGGTGTTGATTTTTATCATCGCCTTTGTTTCGTTCCACGGTCTGCCTCAGGTCACCCCCAATTTTTTGTTTTCCGAGATCAGAGATATGGGGCGGGAAGGGGGCATCTTCCCCACCATCGTTACCACTGCCTATCTTACCCTGGTGGCCCTGGTGGTGGCTTCCCCCCTGGGAGTGGCGACCGCGATTTATCTAGTTGAATACACCCGGGAAAGCTGGATAACCAAAATTATTCGCTTCGGGGCCGAATGTCTGGCCGGGGTTCCCTCGATTATTTTAGGGCTGTTCGGGTTTGTCCTGTTTGTGATGAAAATGCAGTTGGGTTGGTCTATCCTGTCGGGGGGCTTAAGTTTATCGATTATGATCTTGCCCACCATCATTCGCACCAGTGAAGAGGCGCTCAAGGCCGTTCCGCCGGATTATCGCCAGGTGTGTTATTCTTTAGGAGTGACCAAGTGGCAAACCATTACCCGGGTAGTGGTGCCCAACGCCCTGCCCGGGATCATGACCGGTATCGTGCTGAGTATTGGCCGGTCGATTGGCGAAACCGCGGTGGTACTGTTTACCGCCGGGGCCTCCTTGCGCACTCCGACCACGCTGTTCGATTCCGGCCGCAGTATGGCGGTGCATTTCTATATCCTGGCCCGGGAAGGACTATCCATGCCCAACGCCTATGGCACCGCGGCCATTCTGATGATTTCCATTCTGTTGATCAATATTACCGCATACAGTCTGATGACCCGGTTTATTGGCAAATATTCTTAAATATCTTGGCATAACAGCGGAAATCGGATAAAGGTGGAAAAGAGCTCAAAGGCACCGGATGGCTGAAGTAAAAATCAAGGTTCGCGAGCTGTCATTCTATTACGGAGCTTTTCAGGCCCTCAACAGCCTCAATCTGGATGTTTTCTCTGGAGAAATCTTAGGGCTGATGGGGCCGGCCAAAAGCGGCAAAACCACGTTCTTACGGATTCTTAACCGGATGTCGGATCTTATTCTTAACAGTCGCGTCACCGGTAGCGTGCTGCTGGATGGGGAGTATATATTGGCCCCGAATTATGATCTCGATCTGCTGCGGCGTCGGGTGGGCATGGTGTTTGCCAAACCCATTCCCCTGCCGCGCTCGGTTTATGAAAACCTGGCCTTTGCGCCGCGCCTCCACCTTAAAAAAAGCAAAGCCGAAATGGATGGATTGGTGGAATGGGCCTTAAGAGCCGCGCAACTCTGGGACGAAGTCAAAGATCGACTGCATGACTCGGCTCTGAAGCTGTCCGGCGGCCAGCAGCAGCGCCTCTGCCTGGCCCGCACCCTGGCCATGGAGCCGGAAGTCATCCTATTGGACGAACCGACCAGCGGGCTGGACCCGATCTCCACCGCCCGCATCGAGGAAACCTTGTCCCAATTAAGAAAAGACTATACTATAATTTTAGTCAGCAATAATACCAAACAGATCGCCCGGGTGGCCGATAAGGTCGCTTTTTTACTGATGAGCCAGTTGATCGAGTACGGGGTGACCCCCAAAGTCTTTACCGTACCCCAGGATAAGCGGACCGATGACTACATCTCCGGGCGGTTTGGCTAGCAGGCCCAAAAAATTATGTCAAAAGCAATCATTATCCTGCGCTTTTTGAATTTATATTACGGGTCCTTTCATGCCCTCAAGGATGTCAACGCCGCGTTCAGCCGCCAGCGGATTACCGCCCTGATCGGGCCTTCCGGGTGCGGCAAGTCCACCCTGCTCCGGGTGCTGAATCGCATGAACGATCTGATCGACGGGGTGTCGATCACTGGCCAGGTCCTGATCGAGGGACAAGACATTTACCACAAAGGCACTAACCTTATCCAGTTACGCAAAAAAGTGGGCATGGTGTTTCAGCGCCCCAATCCGTTTCCGTTGTCGATTTATGATAATATTGTCTATGGCCCCCGCCTCCACGGTCGCCCCCATAAAGCGGAACTGGAGGCCATCCTGATGCGCTCACTGGAGGCGGTGCATATGTGGGAAGAGGTCAAAGATCGACTGCAAAGCCCGGCTCTGAGTCTCACTGAAGAGCAGCAGCAACGCCTCTGTATTGCCCGTCTGCTGGCCGTAGAACCAGAAATTCTGCTCATGGATGAACCCTGTTCGGCGCTCGATCCGCTGGCCACCTTGCAGTTAGAGGAATTGATGCGGGAATTGATTAAAGATTATACGATTATCATCGTTACCCACAACATGCAGCAGGCGGCCCGGGTCTCGGATGACACCGGCTTCATGCTACTGGGCGAACTGGTGGAATTTGCCCCCACTCCCCAGGTCTTCACCCGCCCCCGTGATCAGCGCACCGATGATTACATTTCGGGCAAATATGGCTAAGATTTTGTGCCCGCGGTGGGATCGGGGGACCAAAGTTCCCTGGCCCTCTTCCATTTTTAATCTTTTGTGAATAAATCATTATTTAAATCAATATGATAAGGAAAAATGAACCAAGCCCTTATTCTAAAAGACAGTCTGAAAGCCTATACCTACGACCTGGACAAGGCCTGCGCGCCGGAGGACACGGTCCCGCGGGTGCGCCGCCGCTTCGCCCAGCTTAACCTGGATATTTTGAAAAAAACCCTGCGGATCGACAGCGGGCGGCTCGATATCCCGGTTTACGTCAGCCTCTGCGGTCTGGATGCGGTGCGCACCATCGGCACCCAGAAACAGATGGGCAAAGGTTCGACCCCGGTCCAGGCCGAAGCCAGCGCTTTGATGGAGTTGGTGGAACGCTACAGTTTTTTTGATTTTCTGAACCAGGACCGCCTGGTTTATGCCACTCCCCGGCAGTGGGGCGGGAACGTGCTGCCCTTTTCGATCCTGGCGCGGTCGTTGTTTGATACAAGTCCAGAGGTCAGGCGGGCCGCGGAGTTGTATCAGGATTGGCCCCTACATTTTACCCCGGCCACCAACCTGACTCAGGGCCAGACAATGATGCTGCCCTTTCACTGGTTTTATCTGATCAATGAATACAACGGCCCGGCCGCAGGCAACTCCCAGGAAGAAGCCATCCTGCAAGGCTTGTGTGAAGTGGTAGAGCGGCACGTCGGCTCGGTGATCAGCCATGACCGCCTATTTACCCCGCGTATCGACCCGGATTCGGTGCAGGATCCGGTGGGGCGGGAGCTGTTGGCCAAATTCCAGGCCCAGGGCATCGTCCTGCATCTGCGGGATTTTTCGCTGGACACTGGGATTCCCACGGTCGGAGTGCTGGCCTATGATCCGGCTACCTTCCCGGAGGCCAGCGAGATCGTGTTTACCGCCGGGACCACGCCGCATCCGGAAAAGTCCCTGATCCGGGCTCTGACCGAGGTGGCCCAGTTAGCCGGAGATTTTGATAAGCATACCTCTTATGCCCCGACCCTGCCCAAATATCAGAACCTGACCGACGCCAGCTATCTGATGCAGTCCGAACCGCTGGTGGCCCTTGATTCCCTGCCCAACCTGGCAGATGACAATATCAAGGTGGAAATTGAAAATTGTGTGGCGGCCCTGGCCAAACTGGGGTTGGAAGTGCTGGTCGTGGATCTTACTCACCCCGAGATCCAGCTCCCGGCGTTTTATGTGATTATCCCCGGCACCCACTTCCGGGAACGCACCCGCAATACTAATGTGATCTTTCATCTGGCCAAAGTTGCCAGCCTCTACGCGACTCCGCCTGAGGCCCTGGCCGCACTTCAAAGCCTGAATGAAACCTTTCCGGGCCGCTTTGATGTCTTGTTTTTCCTGGGGCTGACTATGGACCAACTGGGTTTCACGGAGGAGGCGCTGTCTTATTTCCAGGCCTCCCTGGCGGCACAACCTCCGGCTCAGGAGATTGCCAGCGTCTATTGTCATATCGGCTCCTGCCAGAAAGACCTGGGGGATTATCCCGCGGCCATCACCGCCCTAAAGCAGGCCCAGGCGGCCAACGATCAGTTAAAGGAAGTCTATCACCTGTTAGGCTTCTGCTATTTCAAGCTTAAAGAATTTCAGGAGGCGGTGGCCTGTTTTGAGAAGGCCATTGAACTGGACCCCGGCTCCGGCATCGACTATGCCAATCTGGGCATTAACTTGCGGGAGTTGGGATTCAAAAAAGAGGCGGCGCACCTGCTGCGCCTGGCCCTGGACTTGGATCCCAGCCTGGACTTCGCCCGCCAGGCCCTGGCCGCTTTGGAAGGATAAAAGTTTTTTTCTGTTTTCTGTTTTCGGTTAAAAGGATCAAAGAACGGGGAAGTTATGCTAGCCTGGGGATGCCTTTTATAGGGCGCGTCCTACGCGCCCAAAATGGTGCTTGGGAAGCGACTGGCACAGGTTAAAAACCTGTGCCACTGGATTTTAAATTTGATCACACTTTAGCCTTGATGAGACTTATGTATGAAGTATCGATTGGTTTGATTAATGGTTTCAACAGAAAACTGAAAACTGAAAACTACCTATTGGGTGCCAATAAAAAAAGGTCGAAAGGCAGTCTCATCCAACTGCAAGGCATTTTTCAGGGTATCCAGCAGGCGTTCCTTATCCTGGGGCAAGCGGCCGGCGAGATTAACGTAATTAGTGTAATGGTCGCTGACTACCTGGGTGGGCACCGTGAGGCCCTCAATCAGGGTCAGGGTCTCGTGCAGCACCTGATGGGGGCTACACATCTGAAACCGCCCGGCCCGGACATCTTCCAGCAAGGGGGTATTAATTTTGGGCACCAAGGTCCGCAAACGGAGAAAATCGGGTTGAATGTGGTTAATAGCCTGGGCGGTAAGACGGGCATGGGCTTCGCTCCGGTCGGTGCCGCCGATGCCCAGCATCACATACTCGCTGACCTCAATGCCCACCTGACGCAGCATCTGGCCCGCGGCAATCTGTTCTTGAGCCGTGGAGCCTTTTTTGATGCGAGTTAGGATAACGTCGTCACCACTTTCCAGGCCGATATGGATGCGTTTCAAACCGGCGGCGGCCAAAACCCGAAGCTGCTCCAGGCCCTTGCGATAGATAAACTGCGCCGAGCCATAGACGGTAATCCGACGTAGCAGGGGGAAAAGCGAGTAGCTGTAGCGGCAGATCTCGGCCAGGGCCGCGGTCGGCATGGCAATGGTGTTGCCCGCCGGAAAGAACAAGGTCTGCACCCGATCGCCATATACCTGACGGGCCTCTTCCAGATCGGCCTTGATCTCGGCAATGGGCCGGACCTTATACTTTATGCCGTTCTTATAGACCATGCAAAAGGTGCATTGGTTATGGGGACATCCCACCGTTGCCTGAATCAGCAGGCTGTCCGCTTCACTGGGCGGCCGATAGATCGGCCCTTCATAGCGCACGATGATTATTACCTCAATCCAGACTAAAGACTTTTAGTTCCTTAATTTAATGATATCAAAGAGCCAGTGATTAGACAATTAAAAGGCAGCTTCCCCGGCCAGTCAGACGCTTAAGACGCCGCCATCAGGACCTTAGCTGAAGGGCAAAAGACATAAAAAGAGCATTTGTTTAGAATTACGATATTACTTCAATGCTTATGCTTTAAATAGCCATCAACCGTGCCCGCCAGGGGCTGCCTTTCTTCCTCAAAATCGAATCCTGGCCAGATGCCGATAGATTTCAGAACTGAGTCCTGTGGATGAAATTGCCGAAATATTTTGAAATAGTAAGCGGCCTCGCGACTGTTGATTGCTGCCTGCGGATTTTTAGCCTTGATCCATTCGTACTCCTCCGGGCCGATCTCCCGGGCGGCCAGCTTCTCCCCCAAACTCTCACAACCGGCTCCCTGAGTATATTGGAGTTTGTAACGCCAGAGGATGTCATCGGGGAGATAGCCAGTCCCCGCAAAGGCCTGACGCAGAATCCATTTTTCGATGGCGCGGTCGTGCTGCTGTTTAATCTTCCACTCTGGAGGAATTTTCATAGCCAGGTCGATCATCGCCAGGTCCAGGAAGGGGACGCGCAGTTCCAGGCTGAAGTTCATGCCGATCCGGTCGGCGCGTTGCAGATTGATATTATGCAGACTGGCCAGATTGCGTCTGGTTTCATGATTAATCTGGGCGGCTGGCAAACGTTTCATATAGTGATAGCCGGCAAAAATCTCATCCGCGCCCTCGCCGGTGAGGACTACCGTGACGTAATCGGCCGCCAGTTTACAAGTGAAGTAGCAGGGCACGGCACAACGCACCAGAGAGGGATCGTAACTCTCTAATTTATAAATCACTTTAGGCAAAGCCTGGTAGTAATCCGCCTCGCTGAAGATTAGCTCATGGTGAGTGGAGCCGATGTGCTGGGCCACTATCCGGCCAGCCTTAAGATCGTCGCTGATCTGACCGTGCTCATCCTGCATGCCTACCGCAAAAGTATGCAAATTAGGGATTTCCTGGGCGGCGATGGCGGCTACCAGACTGCTGTCCAGACCGCCACTGCAGAAGGCCCCGACATGAATCTCTCTATCAGCCAGAAGCCGCTTCTTGACCGCGGAGATGAAGGTGGTCCGGATCTGGTGACAGGCCTCTTCCAGGTCGCGAAGTTCTTCATCCTGGACCGACGGTAACTGATAATATTGTACAAACCCTTGTTGGGGGGTGTAATAATGGCCCGGCGGGAATTCGTGTACCACGCTGACCCCGGCCAGGCTCATGGCCTTCAGCTCCGAGGCAAAATAAAATTTCTGGTCAACAAAGCCGTAATAAAGCGGCTTGATACCGATTGGATCGCGGGCCAGCAGGAAGTCGTCATCGGCAAAGATGGCCAAGGCAAACATGCCATCCAATTCTTTGACGCTTTCTGGCCCCTTTTCCCGATATAAGTGCAAGGCAACTTCCGAGTCCGAGTTGGTGGTAAAACGATACTTGGAGATTAGTTGATCCCGGAGTTGACGGAAGTTATAGATCTCGCCATTACAGATAATCCCGACATTACCGTCTGCGGCCAGGATGGGTTGGTGGCCTCCGGCCACATCGACAATAGAAAGTCGGGTGTGGCCGAAGACGCTATTTTGGTGAATGTGAAGACCTCGATCATTAGGGCCGCGATGGATCATGGCATCCAACATCCGGTCAATAATGCTCTCATCGCGGATTCCTAGACATCCAGCTATACCACACATCAATGGCCCCCTTTTTTTAAGACTGCACCGGATTGGTTAAATTTTAATAATTGGCGTCCCTCGATTTAAAAAGCAAAAGTGAGATTAAGGCCGCCATAAACGTGGTTCTGCGTGCCATCCCAGGAGAGGCCGCGGATCAGCGCGGTGGCATCCCCACCCAGTGCATACCAGAAGCCCATTTTGGGGCTAATGGTAATATATTTATGCACCGGGAAGTCCATCGAGGCATAGAGATGTCCGGCCAGCGGCCCGTCAAAGGCCTTATTGGGGTCATCCGGGTCAGGGTAGGCCGCGGCGTCATCCGAAAACTGGAAGATAAAATCGTGCCCCAGGTTCAGAGTTGCCTGGGCCAAGGGCATGGCAAAGCTGCGGCCCAGCCCAACCTGGACCCACCAGCCGGGATAGTGGGAAGCCTCCCGGTAGGTAGTCACCGCTAAGGTAAAGTAATTGATATCGGCTGCCAGACCTCCAAAAATCTCCCAGGAGTCATCGACGCCGTCCAGGGCATAATAGATGGTGCCCAGGTCCAGCGAAATTGATTTGATGGCGGTGCCCGAGTATAGCTCCCGACTATAAGACAGAGTGAAATCGGTCTCATTCCACTTGGCCTTATCCCGAATCGCCGAAAAGGGATTCTGCTGGTCAGTATCAAAATTACCCCAGATATTGACCGCCAAGCCCTTATAACCGATAGTAATGGACGGTTGCAGGACGGCGCTGTCGCGGCTTAAGGCATAGCCCCGCCAGATATATTGACTGAGGATATCGACCGACAGGCTGGCGGAGGGCTTGTCCTCTTCGGCCCGCACCGGGCTGGCGGTGATTATCCCGAATAAACAACCGATTATAATCAATTTATAGATCTTGCGTCTCATATAGCTTCTCCTTATTAAGTTCAAATTTACCTCCCCCTCCCCCCAATCCCCTCCCACCCGGGGAGGGGATCTAGAGGCCATGCAATATAGCAATCTGGGCCTTCTAAACCGCGGCTTCGCCGCTCTCCCCGGTGCGGATGCGATGGACCTCTTCCACCGGATAGACGAAGATCTTGCCGTCGCCGATGCGGCCGGTGCGGGCGGTGGCCATGATGGTGTCAACGATGGTGGCCACCTTCTCATCCGGCACCACGATCTCGATCTTCACCTTGGGGATCAGATCCACCTGGTATTCCATGCCCCGGTAAACCTCGCGAATGCCCTTCTGACGTCCGAAGCCCTTGACTTCAACCACCGTCATGCCCTGAACGCTAACCGCGTGTAAGGCCTCCTTGACCGGCTCAACCTTGAAGGGCTGGATAATCGCCTCGATTTTCTTCATGTCTTGACCTCCTTTCGCTTATTACAAGCTATAACCGGCTTCCTGATGTTCGCTCAGGTCCAAGCCGGCAATCTCGTCCTCGACCGTCACCCGCAAGCCCATCACTAGATCCAGCACCTTTAATATGACCCAACTGACGATCCCGGCATAGACCATAACCACCAGGACGGCCAGGGCCTGAATCCCCAATTGGGCCGGGTTGCCGAAAAATAACCCATTGACCCCGTCCGGGTTGACCGCGGTGGAGGCAAACAGCCCGGTCGCCAAAGCCCCCCAGAGCCCGCCGACCCCATGGACCCCGACTACATCCAGGGCATCATCGTAACCCAACTTGACCTTGGCCAGGACCGCCAGATAGCAGAGGACTCCCGCCAGGGCACCGATGATAATGGAGGACATCGGACCCACGAACCCCGCGGCCGGCGTAATGGCGACTAAACCGGCCAAGGCCCCCGAGGCCGCCCCCAGGCTGGTGGGCTTGCCCCGGACAAACCATTCGGTGATAATCCAGCCCAGGGCCGCGGCGCCGGTAGCTACATGGGTGGCGACAAAGGCGGTGGTGGCCAGACTACCGGAAGCCAGGGCACTACCGGCATTGAAGCCGAACCACCCGAACCACAGGAGCCCGGCCCCTAAAATGGTCATAGTGAGATTATGGGGGATAAAGGCCTCTTTGGCATAGCCCTGGCGCCGACCGACCACCAGGGAGGCCACCAGGGCGGCGACCCCGGCATTGATGTGCACCACCGTGCCCCCGGCAAAATCCAAGGCCCCCAAATCCTTGAGCCAGCCGCCGCTACCCCAGACCCAGTGGGCTATGGGATCATAGACCAGGGTAGCCCATAATAAGGTAAAGACTAGATAAGTGCTGAACTTCAAGCGCTCTGCCCAGGCGCCGGTGATCAGGGCCGGGGTGATGATGGCAAACATGGCCTGAAAAATCATAAAGGCCTGATGCGGGATGGTTTGGGAATAATCATTAAACGGCTCTAGACCCACGCCGTTCAGACCGAACCAATCTAACGAGCCAATAAAGCCCCCCAGATCGGGCCCAAAGGCCAGGCTATAGCCGATCAGAACCCACTGGATGCCAATCAGACCCAAAATGATGAAGTTTTGCATCAGGGTGGCCAAAACATTTTTAGTGCGCACCAACCCCCCATAGAATAGGGCCAACCCCGGAAGCATCAACATCACCAGGGCGGCGGAAAATAGTACGAAAGCTGTGTCGGCCGGATTGACCATGATCAGCCCTCCTTTGAATTAGTAGATGATGGTCTTAAAGATAGGCAAGATTGAGTCCAACTGTATATATTAGTTTTTTCAGCTAGTTAAATTTTTGCAATCTTACATAATTGTATATATTTGCAAAGAAATATGACGAAATTGTAATTAAATTGGGATTAAACGAGGCCGTCTGGGCTAGGTTAGGAAGCCAAATTTAAGCATCAAATTAACATCCCGGAACCAACCCCACCCGATCGCCACGGAAAAATCTATTGCGACCCTAACTATTTTTTGATATTTGTAATAATTTGAGGTTGTCAGCCCGGCGGCAAAATCAGGGCCGGGCCGTGAGGTTTCGCGCTTATGATCGAGATTCAGGACTTGACCAAATATTACGGGCCCACCCTGGCCATCTGGAGGCTCAATTTTGAGATCGCCGATGGCGAAATCGTCGGTTTTTTGGGGCCTAACGCCGCGGGTAAGACCACTACTTTGAAGATTCTGGCCGGGTACATGCCGCCTACTTCAGGTACTGCTACCATCAATGGCTATGATTGCCTGACTCAACCCCTGGAGGTCCGGCGCTCGCTAGGCTACTTGCCCGAGAATGTCCCGCTCTATCGAGATCTGGAGGTCAGCCAATTCTTAAGCTTTGCGGCTCAGGCCAAGGGCGTGGACAGCCGGAAACAAAAGATCGAAATTGATCGGGTGCTGGCCGACTGTGGCCTGGAAAACGTGCGCCATACCTTGATCAGCTCGCTGTCCAAAGGCTACCGGCAGCGGCTGGGGCTGGCCCAGGCCTTGCTCAACCGGCCACCACTGTTGATTCTGGATGAACCGACCATCGGCCTGGACCCTACCCAAATCGTCGAAATCCGGCAGTTAATCAAGGAACTGGCCGGTGAGCATACGGTATTTTTAAGCAGTCACATCCTGCCCGAAGTCAGTCAGCTCTGTCAGCGGGTGATTATCATCAATCGCGGGCAGATTGTCGCCAGTGACACCCCGGCCAACCTGACCCGGGAGTTAGGTGAAAGTTCCCGCCTGGCCATGGTGATTAAGGGGTCCGAAGATAAGATTGTCGCAACCTTAAAGGCCCTGTCCGGGATCAAGGGAGTGACGGCCCGCGGTAATGGCTATTACCTGCTGGAGGTGGAAAAAGGCCAAGAGCTGCGACCGACCCTGGCCCGCCAGGTAGTGCAGGCCGGTTGGGAGCTATTGGAACTCAAAGCCCAGGAATTCACCCTGGAGGACGTCTTCCTTAATCTGGTTACCGAAGAAAGCGAAGCAGAGGATAAAGCAGCGTGAGCGGTTGTCTGGCGGTTTGGCGCAAAGAACTGGTGGTCTATTTCAGCACCCCCATCTTTTATCTCACCGGCACCTTTTTTCTCCTGCTCGGGGGGTATTTCTTTTTCTCGAACGTGGCCTATTACAATCTGCTCAGTTTTCAGGCCAGTCAGAATCCTTATCTGGCCTCGCAGTTAAATGCTTTGCAGATGGTCTTTCGCCCCTTATTTGGCACCCTGGCAGTGGTATTCTTGTTTATGGTGCCGTTGGTCACCATGCGTCTGTTTGCCGAGGAAAAACGGGCGGGGACTGCCGAGCTGTTGTTCACCTATCCGCTGACCGATTGGGGGGTGATTCTGGGCAAATTCCTGGCCGCCTTATTGATTTACGGGGTCCTGTTGGCAATCACCCTGATCTATGCCCTGTTAATGGCCTGGATCACCACCTTGGATTGGGGCCAGATCTTTACCGGTTACCTGGGCCTATTCTTATTAGGCGCGGCCTTTTTAGCGCTGGGTATTTTCAGCTCCACGCTCACCGAAAATCAGATTATTGCCGCGGTGATTAGCTTCGGCCTGTTATTACTCTTTTGGGTCATCGGCTGGTACGAGGAACTGGGTCCCTCGGGGTGGCAAGGCTTTTTTAAATATATCTCCTTAATGAGCCATTTTGAAACCTTTTCGCGCGGGATAATTGATACCCGGGATCTATTATATTATTTTATATTTATCTATTTCTTCCTATTTTTGACCAAACGACAGTTAGAATCCCGGCGCTGGAGAGGATGAGCATGAGGCTGGCAGATTTAAAAACCAAAAGGACCTTGATCTATGGCACCGGCTCGGCCATGGCGGTCGTGGTAGTCCTGATTATTCTGACTTTTTTGTCCTTGCTGTCGGAACGCTACCATTGGCGTTGGGATCTAACCGCCGAGAAGAGCCAATCTTTAAGTGTGACCACCAAAAAATTACTGGCTCAGGTCAAGGAGCCGCTCAAGATGACGGTCTTTTATCCCGAAGGCCAGTCCGAACGGCAGGCGGCCAAAGAAGTGCTGGAAAATTATCGTTATCAGAATCGCCTGATTTCGTACGATTTTGTCGATCCCGAACGCCATCCCCTGGTTGCCCAACAGGCCGGTTATCGTTTTCCGGGCAATGTTCTGATAGAATACCACGGCCGCAAGCAGATGGCCAACAATACCACTGAGGACACCCTGGCTGCGACGATCCGCAAGTTGCTGAACCCGGATCAGAAAAAGATCTATTTTCTGACCGGCCACGGCGAACGCAGTATCGCCGATGCCGGGCGCGAGGGCTTTCAGACCGCCAGGCAGGCCCTGGAGAATGAGGGCTTTGTAGTAAACAGCCTTAATCTGCTGGCCCAGCCCCAGGTGCCGCCCGATGCCGCGGTAGTGGTGCTGGCGGGCCCCGAAAAACCGCTTTTCCCCAATGAAGTCAGTGCCCTGAAAACCTATCTGGATAACGGCGGGCGCTTGTTGGTGCTGTTGGAGCCTTATAAGGACGGGGGCTTGAAGGATTTTTTCGCGGCTTACGGGATCGATCTTGATGATCGGATGATCCTGGATGTCAACCAGGTCAGCCAGGCCTTGGGCGCCAGCGTCAATATGCCCATGGTGATTAACTATGGGACGCACCAGATAACCCAGGACTTTACCAATGTGGTGACCCTGTTCCCCCTGGCTCGACCCCTTAATCTCAAGGAAAAAAGCCCCGAGTCCGTCCATCTCTTCCCGCTGGCGACCACCATGGAGAGTAGTTGGGCTAAAACCGGTCAGGATTGGATCAGAGCCGGTAAGGTCGGGTTTGAGGCCGGGCAAGATCAGAAGGGACCATTTACTCTGGCGGTCCTGGCTGAGATTCGACCCCCGGGTAGTCAGCAGAGTTCGGAACCGTCGGCAACTTCAGCAGATAAAAACCAAGAAAAAAAACCAGATAAGGCTAAAATCGAAGCCAAAGATGATAAACAGACTGATTATTTGGCGGTTTTTGGAAATACCAAGTTTGCCGATAATACCTATTTTAACCTGTCGGGCAATGGCGACCTGTTTTTGAATACGGTTAATTTTCTGGCCCAGGAAGTAAGCCAGATCACCGTGGGGCGACAGGAGAAAAAATCGCAGCCGCTGATGCTCACCGGTTACCAGACCTGGGTGTTGCTGTTGATCTCGCTGGTGGTTATTCCGCTGGCCATGGTGGTGGCCGGGGTTAATGCCTACCTCAGACGCAGGAGACGGCGATGAGTGCCAAAAAGCTCTTGCCCTATCTGATCGTCTTGCTGGTCGTGGCGGGAGGCTTTTTAATCTCGGAACTTTACCAGTCCCGCCAAGCCGCGCAGGATAAGGCGGCCAAAAAGATTTTTGCGGTTTCGGCTGAAAATATTAAGGCTATCACCTTCAAACGTGATCATCAAGAGGTCGAGCTCGCCAAGGATAAGAACTGGCAGATTGTCAAACCCATAAAGACCCCGGGCGCCGATTTTACTATCAACTCATTGGCGGAAACTCTGGCGGGCTTGGAAAAACAGCGGGAACTGGAGGTCGAGTCAGGAAAACTAGCGGAATATGGTCTGGATCACCCCTGCCTGACGGTAGAATTTACGATTGAAGCCAAGGCTTATCAGGTCCGCATCGGCGATAAAGTCCCCGGCGGTCGGGGCTATTACGCCCAGAGCGATCCCACCGGTAAAGTGTTATTGATCAGTGCGGTCGATAAAGAAGCCCTGGATAAAGATCTTATGGCCCTGCGGGATAAAAAGATTTTTAGTTTTTCGGCGGACCAGGTTAAAGAACTTCAGATTCAAACTGGCAAACTCAATGTAGATTTAGAAAGAACCGGTTCCCAGACCTGGACCTTGAAAGGTCAACCGAAAACTCGCATCCGGTCGGACAAGGTGGCGTCGCTAATTCGTCAGCTCAGCAGCCTGCAGGCGCAAGAATTTGTGTCCGAAAAACCCGAAAATCTTAAAAAATATGGTTTGGCCCCGAAGCCCGCGGCGCGCCTGACCGTATCCTATGATAAGCAGCAGGAAACCTTGCTGTTAGGAGCCGAAAAGGATAAGCTGTGTTATGCCCATAAATCAGGGACCTCACCCATTACCCTGGTAAATCTGGAACTGTTAACCGGGCTGCCGACCTCCTGGGCGCAACTGGAAGATCGGCGGCTCTGGAGCGGGACCGAGAGCGACGTGGAAAAGCTGACTTGGGGCACCCCCAACCAGCAATATCAGGTTATCCGAGAAAAAGATGCTTTACGACTTACCCTTCCGGATGGCCGGGTGGAGAAAAAACCGATCATCCGGTTGAGTAGTCTGTTGTGGAGACTGAAGGAACTGGAATATCAGCGACTAGTGCCCGCTGACCGTTTTAACCTTAAAGATCCGGATGTTATTTTGCAGCTTTATGGGGCGGAAGATAAGTTACGGTTGAAATTGGAGGCCGGCAAGGCCCAGCCAGCTGACCAACTGCCAGTGCGGGCTACCCAGGGAGATCAGACCCTCAACGCCCTGGTGTCTGCCAGGTCGTTTGCTAACTGGCGACAAGAATTGGATAATTTGTTAGCCGCCCCCAGTCCCGAGTCCTCCTCCCAGTGAAGCCCGGAGCGGCGCGGTGGGATGTCAGTACAACGGTTTAAGTGGACCTAAAGGTAACAGTTAACTAGTAATCATTCGGAAACTCCCCCGCCCCTGGTGGGAGGGGGTTGGGGGGAGGGGGACGTTAATCTTAACATTTTGAGATCAGATTATATTTTTTTAACTCCCACCCTACCCCCTCCATCTAAGGTGTAGAGAAACCGGCTTTCCGGATTGATACTGACTAGCCTGGCAGTAATGCTAAAAAGGAGAATAATCACATGGTCTTGGATGAAACCATTATAACCCGGGCGATCATAGAGCGCTTTATGGAAAAATTGTTGGCTTGTGTGGATCTCGATGTCGCCATCGTCGGCGGGGGGGTGTCGGGGCTAGTGGCTGGCTGGCGGTTGGGCCAGAAACGGCGTAAGGTGGCCATTTTTGAACGTAAATTGACTATTGGTGGCGGGATGTGGGGCGGCGGCATGATGTTTAACGAAATCGTCGTTCAGGAGGCCGCCAAACACCTGCTGGATGAATTAGACATCACTTCCCGGCCCTATGACCAGGGTTATTATACTGCCGATGCCATTGAGGCCGTGACCACGCTGGGTTCTAAGGCCATGAAGGCCGGAGCCCGATTATTCAATTGCATTCACGTCGAAGATGTCATGGTGCGGGAAAATCGGGTTACCGGCTTGGTCATTGGCTGGTCGCCGGTGGAGATCGCCGGTCTCCACGTTGATCCCATGACTATCCGCAGCAAATACGTGATCGATGCCACCGGCCATGACGTCGATATTGTCAAGGTCTTTCTGCGGAAAAACCCCCCGGCGGCGCTGTTTACCGAAACCGGCGGCATCATGGGGGAACGCTCCATGTGGGCCGATGTCGGCGAAGCCCAAACCGTAGAGTATAGCCAAGAAGTTTATCCGGGGTTGTTTGTCTCCGGTATGGCCGCCACCGCCAGTTGGGGCACCAATCGCATGGGGCCGATTTTCGGGGGCATGCTGCTGTCCGGAGAGCGGGCCGCCGAACTTATCGAGGCTCGCTTGGCCGCGGAGTAAAATACTTCCGGCCACAGTTATTATGTCGGTCACAAAGCAGCTTGTCATTTGGGGTCGGTTACTTGCTTAATAGGGGACTTGGCCGAGGGAGCTGTTTTTGTAAGTGCCTTGGCCCTATTGCCGGTGCCATTGAAATAAGCCTAAATTAAGTTTAAAATTAAATTTTATTGCATTAAAAAGATGGAATACGAACCAGTTATTGGCCTGGAAGTCCACGCCCAGTTATTGACCCAGAGCAAAATTTTTTGTGGTTGCAGCACCAGCTTCGGGGCCCCGCCCAATACCCATACCTGCCCGGTATGCCTGGGGATGCCGGGGGTCTTGCCGGTCTTGAACAAACAGGTAGTGGAATTTGCCATCAAGATGGGCCTGGCCACCAACTGCCAGATTGCCCCGCTGAGTCGCTTTGCCCGCAAGAACTACTTTTACCCCGACCTCCCCAAAGGCTACCAGATTTCCCAGTATGAGTTGCCCCTGGCGGAACACGGGTTTATCAATATTGAGGTTAATGGGACTCGCCAGCAGGTCCGCATCTGCCGCATTCATATGGAGGAGGACGCCGGTAAACTTATCCATGATGAACAGCGGCCGGTGAGCTACGTCGATTTTAATCGCACCGGGGTACCGCTGATTGAAATCGTCAGCGAGCCTGATTTGCACAGCCCCGAAGCCGCGGTCGAATATCTCCGCAGTTTACGTAATATCTTGCTTTACTTAGAAATCTGCGACGGCAACATGGAAGAAGGCTCGCTGCGGTGCGATGCTAATATCTCCTTGCGCCCCATGGGCAGCCAGGAGTTAGGCACCCGTACCGAACTCAAAAATATGAATTCCTTCCGGCACCTGCAGCGGGCCCTGGAGTATGAGATCCGACGACAACGCGCGCTATTAATCAATGGTGAGGCAGTCATCCAAGAAACCCGCCTCTGGGATGAGGCCCAGAATCAAACCTTGTCAATGCGCGGTAAGGAAGAAGCTCACGATTACCGCTATTTCCCCGACCCTGACCTGGTGCCGGTCGAAATCTCCCCCGACTGGATTGAGGCGGTCCGCCAGAGTCTGCCGGAGCTGCCCGAGGCCAAGAAGGCTCGATTTATGGCAGATTATGGCCTGCCGGAATACGACGCCGGCGTGCTTACCGGGGATAAGGCCCTGGCCCAGTACTTTGAGGACTGCGTCCAGCAATTTGACCGTCCTAAACAGATCAGCAATTGGATCATGTCCGAGCTGTTGCGGGAACTGAAAAAGGCCGAACGCGGCATTGAGTCCTGTCTGGTGACCCCGACTGCCCTGGCCCGGCTGTTGTCCCTGATTGAGCAAGGGACGATCAGCGGTAAGATTGCCAAAGCGGTATTTGAGGAAATGATTGTCAGTGGTAAAGAGGCCGAAGCCATTGTTCAGGCCCGCGGGTTGGTCCAGATCAGCGACGAAGCCGCGTTAGAGACCCTGGCGCGAGAAATTCTGGCCGCCCATGCCCCGGAAGTAGCCGAATATCAGGGTGGCAAAACCAAGCTCATGGGTTTCTTCGTCGGCCAGATGATGAAAAAGACCAAAGGTCAGGCCAACCCGAAGCTGGTCAACCAGCTCTTTGCCCGTCTGCTCAAAAAATAGGCAGATTAGTGCTCGGTACCTAATCCTTCATGTTAATGTCCCCCTCTCCCCAACCCCCTCCCACCAGGGGCGGGGGAGTTTACGGATAAAAACTAGCCTACCTCAAGTCCCCATCCTGGTCACCCTAAATTAGCCATGAGGGCAAACTACAAATTTATCGACCCAAGCTTCAGAAAAAAACCCATGCTTTGCCCCGATATTTATAATAATGGACATTAAGTTCAATTATTTTAACAGGGGATGCCAATATTTAATGCTGAATTTCAAAAAAGAAACATTATTTGTATAATTATATAAACATGTTGCATTAATCATACAGCTAATTACCGGGAAAGGCATTTATTTTGCATAACTTAATAGAAAAATTATGACCTTACAAAACAGGAGAGCAATTGCCGATGCGAATTTTTGGTATCTTAGCCCTGTCCCTGCTAGTGGTGCTGACCTGCAGCCTCGGAGACGATGCCGCGGCCTACCAGTGGTCTTTTAACTCTGCCACCGGACATTGGTATACCTTGACCCAGGAGGTGGGCCAATGGACCGAGGCCGCCAGCGAAGCCCAGCAACTCGGCGGCTACCTGGTGACCATCAATAACGCCGCCGAAGAGGACTGGTTGCGGAATACTTTCAGTGATACTTACAACTATTGGATCGGTTTTACCGATGCCGCCAGCGAAGGAAACTGGGTCTGGATTGGTGACCAGTCATCAACCTATACTAACTGGGTCCCCGACGAACCCAACAATATGACGGTGGGGACCGCCGCACCGGGCTGGGAACAATATCAAAACTCTGATGGCGAACACTATGCCGTTATGAACTGGACCGTTGGGGAGAACGATGAGTTTTCTGGCTGGAATGATGTTCCCAATATCGGTCCCTGGTTTGCGCAAAGCGACGGCGGGGTGCTGGGTATTGTTGAAGCCCAAATGCAACCCCAAGTTGTTCCCCTTCCGCCCAGCTTCTTGCTTCTGACTCCCATACTGGTACGCCTGGCTTTGGTTTCCCGATTCCGAACCAGGAGTACCTCTCGATTGTGATCTGACCGGATCGGTCTCCCTAAATTCTCTATCAGGGGGTACGCCACGGCGTGCCCCCACACCCCATCCCTTACTGCGCTTCTGTACCCCCTCGCCGTCTTTCCAAGTCTTTCTAAAATATTTATGGTAGGGTGCCCTGTTCCCCGGCCAATATGATAATTCACCTATTGAACATAGTGTTTAAAAAATAGAACAAAAGCATAGTTAGCTAGATTTTAGATACCTGTTTTAAGTGTGAAATAAGATGGTTAGAAAAAATTAAATACTTATTAATTATGGTCTGAAAATTGCTAATATATATTTTAAGCAGGTTAAAAATTTGTCTGGCTAAGCTGTCAACTGCAGGCTGGTATTCCTGAAACCGGAATATTCAAAGGAAGGATCGTTGCGGCCAGCCAACTTTGGAACTGAAGATTAGGATTATGAAGGAGATTATCGGCGATTAGCTAAGGGGGGTCAACAACCCCGTTGATCGTGGATAGGGTCTGAAAATAGAGCAGATTTAGTCCGGCCCGGATGTTTAGTTTAGCAGCGTAACCATTTCGTTAGAGGAGGTGAAAAAGCGAGCCTTAGTGGCAACACCGATTTTGGTTTGGAAATATGCAACCCTACCAATGAGGGCAAAACCATGAAAAAAAATTTGGCTTTAACCTTGTCTCTAACCCTAGTGTTATGGTCTAGCGCCGTGGCCCTAGCCTATACTATTGATGACCTGTCTCCGGCTCCTTATACAGAGTTAGAAAGGTGGACGGGAGGCAAGGCGGTAGGGGGCGGTTACGCGGGTGATTCAGTGTTTCAGGACGTGCTGGCGGCAAATAATGAATTTGCCACCGACCAGATAACGATAGCCTTTAATCCTTTCACCATCCAGATCTGGACCAATAATAAGCCTGGTGGTTGGGTAGTGGGCAGCACGAACTTCGGCGTTGCCGATATTGCCATCAATGCTGGCCCTCAAGTTGCGAATTACGATGCCATTACCAAGGCGCATTTTGGGAACATCCCGAGCCCCTTTGAATTAGGCATCAACATGCAGACTTATGCGCTGGGGGTCCCTGGTTTGGCGCCGTTAGTGCAAGTTGGGATGTGGACTACGACGTTTGCGATTAATAACCCCTTAGGTAGTGGTTTCCAATACGGTGGCGCTTATCGCCCGGCCCAATTTCCACCGATAGGGGAAACTTCGCCGGTAGAAACATTATTGTCAAATGCGGCCCCCACCGGCTGGGTGGGTAACCTGACCTGGGTGGTCAATGATGTTACTCTAAACCCCAAGAATGCCATCCCTGATTATCTGATAACCGTTGCTTTCCCGGGTCAACCGTCCATGCTTACTGCAGGTTTTGAATTGCTGTGGGGTACGGCGGAGTGTGGCAATGATATTGTTCATGATCCCAATGTGGTGCCCCTGCCGGGCGCTCTGTTGCTGTTAGGGCTGGGCATGATCCGGTTAATGGTTTATCGGCGGCGGAAGGTCAAATAAAAAAATAGGGTGTACGTATCCTCTTAATGGATGTTATTCCCATAACGTAGAGTAACCTTACCCCTCCCACCTTGCCTTCACTCCTTTCGCGAGGAGGGCAAGGTGGGGTCTGTTGTATATTTCAAGAAAATAACCGAATCAGAATCTCCGCCGATAAGTTTGGGCTTCCTTTACCCGGATCTGCGCGAGCCGGAACGCCGCGGCGCGGGGGTAAAGTTTTTGTTCCTGGATCATGGGCCAGAGGGACTGAATATTATCTCGAATCTTGGTCGCGATGGTTTGGAAAGCCTCGATTTCGGGCCCCCCATGGTGTTCTACCGCACAGCAGATTACCCCTCCGGCATTGACAATAAAATCAGGAATGGTGCAAATGCCTTTGTCGTGAAGATATTTTTCCGCGTCTGGGGTAACCGGCAGGTTAGCCCCTTGCAGGACTAAGGGAGCCTTGATCTGATCCATATTGTCCGTAGTGATGACATCGGGCCGGGCCGCCGGGATGAGGAGCTCACAAGGAAGGGCGAACAAGGTTTCCGGAGGAATAATCTCGGCTTCCCGGTAATCCAGCACCTTGCCGCCGGCTTTTTTGATGGTGGTCAGGCGGTTGATGTCGATCCCCTGGGGATTATAAATAGCCCCCGCCCGATCACTGGCGGCTACCAGCACCGCGCCCTTCTGCCCCAGAAAAAAGGCGACGGCCTTGCCAACGTTGCCGTATCCCTGGATCGCTATCCGAGCCCCTTCCAGGGTCAAACCGATATGGGATGCCAGGACTTCAGCGGCGATCATCAGCCCATAGCCGGTGACGCCGATTTCATCCAGGGGGATACCGCCGGTAACTTTGGGCCGCCCGACGCTGCGACCGATCTCATCAAAGATATAGGCCATATGGGTTTCGTCAGTGCCCATGTCCGGACCGGGGATATACTCTCGCAGGTCAGCGATGGCATTGGCAAAGGCCCGAATCGCCCGCTCTTTGAGCTCGGGTGGACTGTCAACTGCCAGCCGGATCCCGGCTTTGCCGCCACCATGCGGCAGCCCCGCGGCCGCATTTTTCCAGGTCATGGTGCGCGCCAGGCGAAAGACTTCCTCGGTAGTCACCTCGGCCGCCAGGCGCACCCCGCCGATCGCCGGTCCTAAAGCGATGTTATCTACTATGACAATGGCCTGTAAGGGAATCGACGGTTCATAAAGGTGGATGACCTTACTAGGTCCCCACTCATCCGCGAAGCTGTTGAAAATGGCCCCCTCGATGTCCATATTCATTCCTTTGTCAGGGCTATGCGACTATTTTAAGTTTTACTCTGATGATAAAACATAGAGGTTGGCATTAAGCCGGCAATCCTCTTCAATTGCCAAAAAGATTTTTAAAATGGTAGGAAATTCCGATAACCATGCGGTGATGAGGCACATCGACGCTAATTGTTCCTTTTTCCTGCGGAGTAATTGCTACCTTCTCGATTTCTACCTCAAATTGGTGACTGAATTTATATTCCCAAAACATGGCAATTTTTTTAGTCAGCATATAACGCAGGCCGGCTTGCGCGGCGAGGGAAAAATTCTTGGCTGAGTCGGTGGTGCCGTACAATACCTCAAAGCCGTGACCGATGCCGACATAGGGCTGTAAACGGCCAAAGGGAACTTCTTTATCCTTGAGGAAGCCATAACGAGCCAACAGATTATATTGCAGGGCCCAGATATAAATCCGATAGTTTGGCAAGGTCAGTTTATTCGGCCCCCCGGCCGAAGAGGGGGAAATCGACACCTCTTGTTTGGGGATGGCATGGCGAGAGAAATTCATCTCTAATTCAAATCCAAACCAGGGGAGACTGTCAAAAAAATGTCCGAATTTCAACCCCCCGATCACGGCTGGGTCGTAACAGACATTCTGAGCCGAGCGCCCTTTTAGAGAGGGAGAAAAGGATTGATAAAATTTCCAATCGGCTTCCGGCAGATAAGACAAACCGCTGTAGGCTGCAACATACCACTCTCCCGGCCCCAAGTTCTCCGGATAGCCTTTGGCTCGCTGGGCCGGGCTGTTCTTCCAGAGATAGTAGGCGATCGTCGAAGTGCCGATGATACCGATCACCGGCACGGTTAGTTGCAGAATCCGGTCCCCGGATAAGGCATAAGCTGGTGATCCCGGTAAGCACAGGCTTGCGATAATCACCAAAACTATCAGCCCTTGACACAACCTTACCATTAGTTCTTTTACTTTAATGCGGCTATCGCCACCCCGGCTATCAAAGCTGCCTGACCGAGGATACTGGCAATATCTTTAATTTCGCGCAGCCAGGCAATTCGTTCTAATTTTTCTGGTACTATTATAGAATCTCCTGGATCTAGTCTCATGGACTTCAGCCCGCCGACATGGAAGGTGTAGTCGGTGCCATCCCAACTGCTGCCGAACCACTTGACCGCGTGCCGACTTACCGCTGAGCCATTGACCTTGATCACGTAAACCGATCCGGTATCGGCGATGTCAGTGGGTCCCCCGGCCATGGTAATATATTCCTTCACGGTGCGATGCGGATTATAAATCACTGCGGTGGGGTTGTAGACGGCCCCTAAGACATTGACACTCTGTTGAATTTGGGGAATATAGAGGGTATCGCCCTCCTGAAGTTCAAGATCCTGGGGGGTACCGCGCATCCGCTCCGGGTCATCGAGCCGGACCACGATGCGCCCCAAAGCCTGAATTTCTCTAAGTTTGGCCAATAATTGTCGCTGCTGCCTGACATACTCGGCCTGTCGTTTGGCTTCGTCTGCAGATAGCTCAGTCTGAGCAGCCTCGGCGGCAATGGCCAGCATCTCGGCTTCAATGCGATCAATGGCCTTGTTTAAATGGGCCTGTTGGGTAGCCTTAACCGCTTGTCGGGTAAAAAACGCGCCTTTAGGATAGGCCTTGTCAGTGAAGCCTCCGGCCCGGCGTAATACCGAACTCAAGGTCTCCCCTACCGTAATGGTATACCGACCAGGGAATTTTACCTGTCCATTGAGGTCCACCAACTTATACAGGTCCCACTCCGGCACGGTGCGGACAAAGAGATAATCATCATGTTTAAGCAGGATATTTTCTCGGGAGTTTTCGGCCAGGGCTTTGCGTAGATTGATATTGATGCGCCTGGTTTCTGGCCCCTGGGGGGTGACGTATACCCGGGTCAGCTCGGCCTGGTCCAGGTTGGCCATATACAACGGTCCGCCAGCGAAATGCAATAGATCTTTGACCCGCATTGACTCCCGCAGTCCAAATTCCCCTGGATTGGAGACCGCTCCGGCGATCCGCACCACTTTGGCGACTACGCCCGACACCGGAAAAATCCGGACTAGATCACCATCTATCAAGGGTAGGTCCGGGCCGCGTCCGCTAAGGACTTTTTCCAGGTCATCCTCAAACAACACCATTTCCCGCCGATCCTGGACCCGCAGAATCTGGACCCGACTCTTGAAGGCGGTGGCTGCCAACCCTCCGGCCAGATTAATAAGCTCGGATAAGGTCTGTTCCTCTCTGAGTTCATAGATCGCCGGGGCCTTCAATGGTCCCCCGATCCCGGCCCGTTTCCCGGCCAGGGGAATAAAAATCACATCCTCCGCCATCAGGCGGATATCCTTGGTTTTGTCTCCCCGAATCAGAAAGTCATACATGTCAAAATGGACAATTACCCGTCCTGCGCGGCGTACCTGAATGTCGCGCATGGACCCGGCGCCGCTGGGTCCGCCGGACGCAAACAGGGCATTCACCAGGGTGGAAAGGGAGGAAATTTCATAGCTGCCCGGAGATCTAGCCCACCCTACCACATAGATCCGCATGGTGCGTAAATTATCCAGGGTTACGTTCATCTGGAAGTTGGTATATTGGCGCTCAAACTCCCGGTCCAGAACCTGGCGTAACTGTTTGAAAGTTAACCCACTGACGTGCACTACCCCGATTCGGGGAATCGAGATCTGGCCATCCCGATCCACCGTAAGCCGATATTCGCCTTGGACATTGCCCCAGACCACAATGCGCACTGTATCTCCGGGACCAACTACATAGTCGGGACCTACCGGGACCATCTGGACCGGCAAAAAAGAAGATGGGGGGCGGCGGAAAAAATTATATCCAAATAATCTCAGATCTAGCCCATGCGTTCTGGCCCGAGTGGCTAGTTCAGATACCTCTTCCACTGCTTCTTCGGCTACCTCGGCTTGCTCAGCCCCCGGAGCTTCTGGAGCCTGAACCTCACCTGGAGTTACCTGGGCTGGTGGCCCCCCGGGAGTTACCGGGGCCTGGGGGCCTCCTGGAGTTACCTGGGCCGGTGGTGCGCCTGGAGTCACGGGCCCCGGAGCCGGCGCCATCATGGTTGGGCCAGTTTGCCCCTGGCTGGCGTTACTTGACCCTGGCCCTGAAACTGCCTGCGTAGGAGCAATGTTCTGGACATAAAATTTGGCTTGACTTTGCAGACCTGCTTCAGTTTGACTCCATACCTGAGACGACGGTAACACAAACAGCATTATCAATAATGAGCTAAGCAGTTTTTTACACAACATTAGCCTTTAGATCCTTATAATTATAATTTTTATGGAAAAAAGCGGTTTTATTATGTGATACGACAATTGCGTGGACAAGTTTTTTTCGAACAACCAGGCCCCCCGCAACGCCTCGGCCAAGCTATTTCTTTTCAAAAGGCGTCAGGGATCATATGCTGCAACCGACAGGATAAATTTTGACACATTAAGCGCTCAATGAGGGCGGCAGTCACCCGGTAATTTTTTTCCGTCGGAGCCGGAGGGCACTGGGGCAAGCCCAACCTGATTCTACCGCCAACTTGGGAGTCCGCCACCTTCCATAAGGGCCGCCAGTCCTGGACTACAAATAAGCTCATAGAAAAATATATAAAGGCATGGGAGATTGAGTTTTCGGGGGCCCAGGCCGCCCGGGGGCCGGCCCAGATGACCGAGCTACCTCCCGGGTTGAGAACATTAACGATTTCTCCCAAGCTATAAGAGCGCTGTCCGTGATCTTTAGGAGTAGCTTGGGCATCGGCAAAAAATAAGGTGGGCGAATAAAAACAGAATAAACAGGCGTCCACCGCCGGATCTGCCACCCGATAGGCTGCCATGATGCCGGCCACATTCATAGCCTTAGCGCCCAGAGTAATAAAATCGGCCAAAACCGGTTGATAACCTTTATTCTCCAATTCCCGCACGATTAATTTGCCCATCACCGTGTCATCGATATTACTGATATCCACGGCCCTAGGATTTATGGGCTCGGCAGGCTCCCAGGGACCAATAAAAATCGTTTTATCATCAATGAAATTCTGGCCGAGACAGCCTTCTCCTTGCAACTGCAGATAGACCGGCCAACGTTGGAAGAAAACTGCTACCCGCTTGATATGCCGGTATTCGGACAATCGTTCCACGTATTGCCGATTGCTCCAGGAAGTGCAAGCCGAAAGCCAGACCAGAGTTAGGGTCAATAAAAGCAGTTTTTTCCGGGAAAATAGGCACGACATAATCTAACTGCTCATTCCGGTCATAGTTAAAGGACAAACACCGGTTTTTTGCCAGTGTCAATACTAATCATGATAAACGGAAATATCCTGGGGGGAAGCTCTCCAACTCTTTTTTTAAGTCCGTAGACCCAGAAATTGGAGCATGCTGATCAATGCACTTAATTAGCCGTAAATAATAATCATGTTGGTCAAAAGTCCCTGGCGTCTCTCATCGCTCTTTGGGAAGATTTACTATTTAACTAATATCCCCCCGATTGTTTCACTTGGCCTTGCGCTGACCAAAAGTGCAAGACAACTAATCGACACCCTTGACAGAGGCATTTATATCTGTTACAAAAAAAAATGTCAAGCCAGTCGTGGGGCTGTAGCTCAGTTGGGAGAGCGCTTGAATGGCATTCAAGAGGTCGTCGGTTCGACTCCGATCAGCTCCACCAGAGAAAAGTTTAAATTACAAAGGGTTGCTAATCGAAAGGTTAGGAGCCTTTTTGCTTTCTATATGATGCGCGTCTATTTGGGGACCATTACCCAAGGTATTCAGCGCTGCCATCGCGTTGAGCGGCACGGGTATAGGAAACGGGCGGGGATAGGTAAACATGGTCTTTGGAGACGTAGCCTGGGATGATGTAAACATCCCGGGATTCATAGGTTTCACGAAAAATCCTGCAAAGGAAGGGCTACGTTTCCAAAGACCACCGGTTTGCGGCAGTTTTGAATAATACCGCCAGCTTATTAAAGTCTTCCCCTGAAGGTGAGGCTTTTCTGCCAAACCCTGAAGGAAATCATGAGCTTAAGTAATCAAGTTAATAGTTGCCCCAGTTGATAGATTACTACCGCGCTGGCCCAGCCTACCAACAGACTCCAGCCTACGGCCACACCGGTCCATTTCCAAGAATTGGTCTCGGCTTTAATGACCCCAATAGTGGCAATGCAAGGAATGTAAAGCAGCGACATCACCATAAAGGAGAAGGCGGAAAGCCCGGTAAAATATTGGGGCAACACTTTACCTAAGCCTTCTTCTTCCATGCCATACAGGGTGCCCAGGGTGCCGACTACCACTTCCTTGGCGACGAGGCCGAAGATTAGCGCCACCGCGGCTTGCCAGAAGCCAAAGCCGGCGGGGGCAAAGATCGGGGCAAAGACTTTGCCTAACTGGCCGATCCAGCTCTGCTCACTGGCATACTCCACTCCTACCGGCAGCGAAGACAACAGCCAGATCAGGATTACCCCGGCCAGAATAATGGTTCCGGCCTTTTTAACAAACATACTGGCCCGCTGCCACATATGCAGCAATACGGATTTAACCGTCGGCATCCGGTACGGCGGCAGCTCCATAATCAGCGGTGCCACTTGCCCCTTAAAGAATAGGGTTTTAAAAAGCAACGCAGTCAACACGGCTACTATGATGCCGAGCACATACAAGATAAAGATCACCGCCCCGGCGTGGTGGGCAAAAAAGGCCCCGGCAAACAAGACATAAATCGGCAGGCGGGCCGAACAGGACATAAACGGGTTAATCAATATGGTCAACAATCGGTCTTTTCGAGATTCAAGGGTCCGGCAAGCCATAATTCCTGGAATATTGCAGCCCAAACCCAGGATCATGGGAATAAAAGATTTGCCGTGCAGTCCCAGGCTATGCATAAACCTATCCATCACAAAAGCGGCCCGGGCCATATAGCCGCTGTCTTCGAGGATGCCGATCATTAAGAACAGGATTAAAATATTGGGCAAAAAGACCAGCACTGAACCGACGCCGGCGATGATGCCGTCACCTAAAAGCGAAGCCAACCAGTTCTCGCCGAGTCCGGTTTTGGTGGCCTCGGCCAGCCAGCCAAAGCCCCCATCAATATAATCGGCTATCGGACTGCCCAGATCAAAGACCAGTTTGAAGGTCAGCCACATGAACAATAAAAAGAGCGGGATGCCCAGCCAACGGTTGAGGACAATTTTGTCAATTTTATCCGAGAGCGAAATTCTCTCTGCCAGCCCCAGGGGTTGAGCCAGACATTCTTTCACCAGGCCGCTGATGAAACCATAACGTCTCTCAATCAGATAAGTCTCTAGATCGTCTGCGATGATTTTGCCGATATTGGCGGCCAGGATCTCGGCTTTATGCAAGATCTCTGCTCCCTGGGGCCAGGCCTGGAGCCAATCTTTCACTTGAGAGTTATTTTCCAAGAGTTTGAGGGCCAACCAGCGACTGGGAGTATTTATCGCCGCGTCTTTAACCAGCTGAATATCCTCGGTCAATTGGCCCAGGGCGTTTTCCACCTCGGGCCCATAATCTATTTTTAAGGGCTGGCCCGGCACTTCGCGGCTGCCGAGATAGCCTCTTGCAATACCTCCAGACCCTCGCATCGATTGGCCACCGTGGGGACTACGGGGACGCCCAGGGATTTG
>JAQVHY010000115.1 GCA_028695935.1 Desulfobacca sp. | reverse complement strand
GGGCTGGGGAAAATGGCGGGCAAGGACCGTGACCGGTAAGCCGGGGGTTTTTTGTAGGTATTTTAAGATGGCCTGGGCCTTAGGACCCAAACGCCCGGAAGGGGCAGACGATTCCGATGGACGGGCCAGTCGCACCCAGCGCTCCGGGCGGCCCGGCCGGGGCTGGGCTCCCCCCGGGATCACGGTTTTCAGGACTTCGCCGATCGGGTAGTGGTAGTAATCCGCCAGCCAGCGAAAAAACGGGACCAGGTCCGGCCCAAAGCGGGGCACTGGATCGAGAATGGCCTGCACTTCCCGCAGGGCTACCGGGGGCACTTGCCGGGCCGGACCCAGCAGGTAGCCGGTGACCGCACGTTTCCCTACCGGCACCCGGAGCGTCACCCCTACTTGCGCAGCTTTTTGCCCAGTGGCCGACAAACGATAGGTCAGGGTTTGATATATGGGTAGGCTAACCGCTACTTCTACCAGATCGGAGGGCAGCAATTTTTCTTTGACTCGTTCCCCAGTACAACTTGGGAAAAAGTTATTAACGAGGCAAAATGGTGCGTAGGACGCACCCTATACTAATCTTTCCCCTCGTGCCCAAGTTGTCCTTGGGCATGCCTTAATAGGATGTCGCCTTCAGGCCGAAAATATCGTCAAAGGCCACGGTAATGGCACACATACTCCAGGGGATGGTGACTAACAGACCGATTCCGGCCAACAGCGCCCCGCCCAGATTGATCAACACTATCAACAGCATGAAGACAAAGACCGCAAACCATTGCTGGTGGACGCTTTTGCGACTGGACTCCATGGCGGGCCAGAAATCCAGCCGCCGATCCAGGATGAACAGGGAGGCAAAGGTGTAACCGACGAAGAGGTAAACTCCCGGAATGATCAGCAACAAAAACCCCAACGAGATCAGCACCGCCCCGACGATGGTATAAAGCAGCAAGGGTAAAAAAAATCGGAAGCCGGCAAAGAAATCACCGAATTGAATCGGCTGCCGTTGGATGAGTTTGGCGCTCACTACCAACCAGCCGGCCGACAAAGGGCCACTGATGATCAGATGGACTAGCTGACCGATTTGACCAAGCAGACCGATCAAGACTATCGGGATAAGAAGTACTAAAACGGTAAAGCCTACAAAGCCGGGGATATGCTGCTTAAAGAGTTCCCAGCCGGTCTTGAGATAATACCCGGTTTTAACCTGGTAATCGCTGACGATAATGAGCTCCGGACCGGCCCCCGGGCTGGCGGAGGTATTTTCTGCTGAGCTCTCAGAGTTGACCGGGGAGGCTGATTCTAACTGATAACCACAATTTGGACAGAATTTATCTCCAGCAGGAATTTCTCGTTGACATCGGGGGCAAATCGGCATATCAGACCTCCGGGCTGGGGGATTTATGGCCTAACAAGTAAATCCGTTATTCCCAAGTACAACTTGGGAACAAGTTAAGTTGTACTTCCCCTCGTGCCTAAGTTGTCCTTGGGCACGCCTAACTTAAGAATTCCGTCCGGAACGGCGGTATTTTTGAAACTGCCGCACCTGGTACATAAAGGCCTCCAACCGGGTGCGGGTGTTGGTCTGCTCCTGGCCATCATAGACCAGATTAATAAACGGGATATTGTCGTGCTCTTCCCGAAAGCGCTTGAACAGGGCGTTGACCACGGTTCCCGGCATACAGGTGAAGGGCATAATGTTCACCAGCCCCGAGGCCCCTTTATGGATAAAATCCTTGGACTTGCCGATGCTCAGGATGGCCTCCCCTTCAAAGGAAGGATCAAGGTAGCCGTTAGCGTAAGCTATGGTTTCAGCGATGCCCGGTTCACAGAGATTCTTCAAACTACCTTGGAAGATCTGCTCTAAATGGTGTTCCAGTTTTTTCTGTTGCCGTTCGGTCAGATAAACTTCCAGGAAATTCATATAGCGTTTAAGGTAGCGGGCCCGGACCTTGGCGGTGTAGTTGACATAGAGTAGCCATTCCCCAATCGGCGGCAGCCAGGCTTCGCCGCCCAGGGCCTCGATTTTGCGAACCGCGTTTTCATTAGCAAATTTATTGGCTCGGGTATAAATTTCGCCGACCACTCCTACTACCGGCTTCTCGCCATCGCCGTTCATGGTTAAGCTCTCAAAGCCCTCTCGGGCCTCCCACAGCACCTGGTCCAAGTCACCTCGATCCCGGAGGGTCTCATAAACCTTTTGGAGATAGTAATCGTAAACCTCATCAGTAGACCCTGGTTGGGCCTCATAGGGCCGGGTCTCCCGCAGCTTTTTCTCCAACAGGTCGATGGCCACGATCCCTTTCCAGGCGATGCGGCTGTAATCACTGCCTACCATGCCCAGTTCTTCATACATGGTTTCACTCTGATCCGGGGCATAGATGGGCACCTGGGCATAGCCTAGCTCATCTAAAATCAAACGTTGAAAGCGATGATACTGGCCAAACCGGCAAGGCCCATAGCCGGAAGGCATAAAAAAGGCGCTATGCTCGGGATCAAAGTCGGGCCGTTGGACCATCTTGATCATATCGCCGGTGGTCAAGATGCAGGGATAACATTCTTTGCCCGAGGTATATTTCCGGCCTAGGATCAAGGTTTCCTCGTCCGATTCCGGGAGGGCCTCGGCATCCACCCCGCAGGCCTGAAACGCCGCCACTAGCGCCAGGGCTTGGTCGGTCATCGGCGGCAGGAAGATCTTGCGCCGCATGGGATCTTTGATCCGCCGGCGGTAAGGCGAGGCCGGTTTCTGAAACGGCTGGTAGGCGACATTTTTCAGGCTATCCATAAAGGCCTCCAGTCGGGTTACGGCCCCGACATCGGAGGAATGCTCATCAATCTCAATCTCTAAATAGGGTTTACCCCGCATTTTGTCTTTGAAGAAATGCTGAATAAAGGAATCCGGCCCACAACCGAAGTTAGTCACATAAATCGCCTGCAACCGGGGATCATTGCGGATAAGCTCAGCGGCTGACAAGATTTTCTGCCCGTAGCGCCAATACATCGGCTTGATATCTTCGATGTCCTGGACTTCATCCAGAGGCAAAAAGTCCATGGGGATCGCCAACTGGCCCAACTGCCGCAATTTGCGGGGCAGATTGAGATTGACCCCTGGGTCAAAACCATTATAGGGCCGGCTGACAATGACCATGGCCTGATCCTGCGGGCCTAACTGCTGCATGATCTCCCGACCCCGAGCCTGAATGGTCCGATAAAAATTGGTCATCGCCGCTTCGCCGCAACGCGTGGCGCGCTCGATAGCAAAGGGCGAGATCCATAATTGCTTGCCCAGGGTCCGCATGGAACGACGCAGTTCTTTGGGACCGCGACCGAAATAGATCACCGGCGAATAGAGCTTGGCCCCATAGTTGGCAAAATTAATGGTGGCCGGAACCACATTAGCCAAAGTCTGGGCCAACGGGCAGACCACCCCTTGGCGAATCTCGGGGTGGGGATGCTCAATGTCAATGACGCTGGGCAGAAAGATCTTCTTTACTCCGGCTTCCAACAGATCCAGGATATGGCCGTGCGCCACCTTGATCGGGAAGCAGGTTTCGGCGGCCATGCATTCCACACCGCGGTGAATCACCGAGTTATTGGTCTTCTGGGAATAGATTACGGTAAAACCCAAGGATTCAAAAAAAGCCCGAAAAAACGGCATTAATTCGTGGAAGAACATTACGCGCGGCAGGCCGATGGGGCCGCGCCGACCTTCAGCCGGAGGCTCGTCGCCATACAGCCAGGCTTCCCGTTCTTTAAACAGATCAGGCAGCTCTACCTGCACCTGTTCACGCTGGACTTCGTACTTTTCGCAGCGCCCGCCATAGAATAACGGCTTTTCTCCAACTACCTTAACCTGACGAATTTCACAATGATTGGGGCAGCCATTACATTCAAAGGAAGTAATCTGGTACTCGCGGTCGGCCAGGTCAAAGCCTTTAAATTTAGAGGTCTTCCAGGTGCGCTCCCGGCAGGCCAGGATCGCCGCGCCGATGGCCCCAGTCACATCATGGTGCGGCGGCACGGTGATCTTTTTACCCAACACCGCCTCAAAGGCCGCCACCATGCCGCGGTTGGCCGCGGTCGCCCCTTGGAAGAAAATGGTATGGCCGATGCGCCGGTCTTCCACTACCTTATTGAGATAATTCTGCACGATGGAATAAGACAGCCCGGCGACCAGGTCCTCTGTGGCCATGCCCTGCTGCTGATAATGGACCAGATCGGATTCCATAAAGACCGTGCAGCGTTCGCCTAAACGCACCGGGTTCGGGCTTTCCAGGGCCAGGCGGCCGAATTCTTCTTTGATGGAAATGCCCAATTTTTCCGCCTGCTCCTCCAGGAATGAACCGGTCCCCGCGGCACAGACTTTATTCATCATAAAATCGACAATAGCCCCGTGTTCCAGACTGATAAACTTGGAATCCTGGCCGCCGATTTCAAAAATGGTGTCCACCGAGGCGTCAATCGCCGCGGAAGCAGTGGCCTGACAGGTGATTTCATTCCGTACCAGGTCGGCGCCGATAAAATCTCCGGTGAGATATCGGCCCGAGCCGGTAGTGGCGGCCCCGACAATTCTGAGCTGCCGCCCTAGTTTCTCGCCGATCAGTTTCAGGCCCTTAGTAACTGCCTCTAGCGGCCGCCCGGCGGTCATCAGATATTCTCGGGCCCGGACCCGGAACTGGGAATCGATGACCACCACGTTGGTGCTGATCGAACCCACGTCCACCCCTAAATAACCTTCAATTTCCTCCTCCGGGCTGATGGCGGCGATGGCATAATGCTCGGCGCTAAGCTCCATCGGGGGGTGTAAGGCGGGCAGGCGTTGGGCTTCTTGCGGCCGGTTAAGCAGGTAATCCTTAAGAGCTTGCAGGTCCAGGTGAAACTCCGCCGGCGAATTCTCCCGAGCTACGGTTACGGCCCCGATAGCTCCCAAGGAACAGAAATGCGGGGGAATAATCAGTTCCCCCTCGGCTAAATCATAAATTTTACGGAATGCCTGCCGGACCCCCAGGTTGTGGGCTACCCCACCCTGGAAGGCTAAAGGCTTCTGGATGATTTTCCCCTTGGCGATATTGCTCTTCAGGTTGCGGGCCATGGCCAGGCACAGGCCGGCAATGATCTCATAATCGGGCGTCGCCCCCTGTTGCAGGTGAATCATATCAGTTTTGGCAAAGACGCTGCATCTTCCGGCAATCCGCGGCGGGGTGGTCGATTTCAGGGCCAGTTGACTGAACTCCTCGATCCCATAACCCAGCCGGTGGGCCTGCTGATCTAAAAACGACCCGGTCCCCGCGGCACACATGCTGTTCATGGCAAAATCTTGGATATTGAGGTTGCCCTGAACATCCTGATCAATCAATATCAGTTTGGCATCCTCGCCCCCCATATCAATGATGGTCCGGGCCTCGGGATGGAAAAGAAAGGTCCCTTGGGCCTGAGCAATGACTTCATTGACAAATACCCCGCCGAGCAGCTCCGCCAAAAGCTTGCCGCCGATCCCGGTCAGCGCGGCCAGCCTAAAGGCAGTTAAGGGAAATCGCTCCGGAAGGTTTTCCAAGATCTGCAGGACTACCTTTAAGGGTTGCCCCTGGGTGCGCCGATAATCCTCAAATACCACTTTTCCGGCTTCATCTATGACGACGGTATTGATGCTTACCGAACCGATATCGATGCCCAGATCAAATACGTGCTTCATAATGCCTATCCCCCGATATACACCCTGATCTCAAACTGTTGGTGGCCAGGGTCGATTTAACCCCCTTTCCCCAGCCCGGGTGCTTACCATTGGAGTTTATCTAAAGTATAGGTGATTAAAGGGCCGTTACCTTATAACCCAATGATCTTCGTTTATTAAGCTATGCATGTTATATGATTCAGTTCTTGGAAGCCGGTTGAGAAAGCTGGCTCCGGGGATAAAAATAAAAACCCTGATGATGATGCAGATTATAAGTGATTAAACCTCGATTCTTCAGTTGGTTCAATCTCTTCAGGACCTCAGCCAATGGCCGCGCCAAGACTTCCGCCAGATCCTGGGCGGTCATCGGACGACGGGCCAGGGTCTCCAGAAAATCCGCATCCGACAACGACAGCTTGGCATGGGTGGCGGGATCAAATTCCGCAATGACCTCCACCCCTTCTCCCAGAAAGGCGGCCGCCGCGGCCATCTGTTCCGGGGTTAAGGGCACGGCATAATCCTCGACCACCGGACGGACGCCAGTATTCAGTTGCACCCGATCAGGACGCAGGCGGGCAATAACTTGCCGAAGTTTTTCCAGTTCCGCCTGATCATCATTCATGCCTCTTAAAAGCATAATCTCCAACCAGATCTGGCCGCCAAAAATTTGCCGAAAAGCCTCCTGCCCGGTGATAATCTGCTCCACGTCGAGACCCGCCACCGGCCGGTTAATGGCCCGGAAAATTCCCGGCGAGGCAGAATCCACAGACGGCAGCACCAGGTCAGCGTTAACCAAGGCCTCCCGGACTTCCGGCAAGAACAAAAGCGAGCCATTGGTCAGGACCGCCACCGGCGCCCGAGTTATCTGCTTAATAGCGTGAATAATTTGTCCGATGCCGATATTAAGGGTCGGCTCCCCGGAACCCGCCAGGGTAATATAATCCGGCAAGGTCTCGGCCTGTGCCAGATAGGACTGTAATTCCGTAATTATCGCCGCGGCCGGGTGGTATTCCCGCCGCTCCTTGGTCTGGTGGTTGGTACGTCCCAGTTCGCAATAAATGCAATCAAAGGTACAGGTTTTTAGCGGCACCAGATCCACTCCCAGAGATAACCCCAGACGGCGGGAGGGTACCGGACCAAAAATATAATTCATGATATAGTTTCCTTAAACTTAAAAGCACCCTAGTTGACACTGCACAATTTTGATTTCCAATTCGTTTAGCAATTCCCCGATACGTGCCCGGGACAAGCCCCATTCCTCCGCCAATTGAAAAGCGCGGGCGCACGGCATCCTTCCTTGGGGCGCGGCTTTCCTAATCTTGGCTTTTATTTCTTCCTCAGTCATGATAGATTTGCCTCCCTAACGCTGTGCTGGGATTAGAGGGCGGTTGCGTTGGCGCGACTTCTAGCTTTTAGGTTTATTTAGTTATTATATACCATATAGACTAGAGCAAGCTAAAAAGCAAGATTGAATAAGAACCAACTCGGTTCCAGGTGAAAAATTCTTAACTAATAGCCATAATCTCATAAGGATTAACTTTAGTTATCGCCCGAAGGAGAGCTGATGTCCAAAATGATCCCCGATTTGGAAAATTATTTTAGAGGCTTGGTGCCGTCTCGAGATGAATTACTCCTGGAATTGGAAAAAGAGGCCGTCCAGGAAAACATCCCGATTGTCGGTCCGGTAGTGGGGGAACTGCTGTTTATCCTGGCCCGGGTCAGTGCCGCCCAACAAATCCTGGAACTGGGCACCGCCACCGGCTATTCAACCATCTATCTGGCCCGCGGCTGCGCGGCGGTTCAGGGTCGGGTCCTTACCCTGGAACACGAAGACCGCATGGCTCAGCGGGCCAGGCTTAACTTCGCCCGGGCCGGTCTCGACCGCCAGATAGAAATTAGGGTCGGTGACGCGATCAGCCTGATGACGGCTCTTACCGGGCCGTTTGACCTGATCTTTATGGATATCGACAAAGAAGGTTACCTAAAGGCTTTGGCCCATTGCCAGCGGCTTCTTAAAGTGGGTGGTCTGTTAGTAACGGATAACGTCGGCTTTCAAGGGGCCTATAATTTCAATCAGGAGCTATTTTCCCATCCCCATTGGCGTTCGGTCCAGTTATTGTCGTTTCTGCCCCAGCATGCGCCTGAAACCGATGGCCTGTCCTTGGCGGTGCGGATTAAATAATCCTTGTCTGGATCTGGGGCTTGTGCTAATAATAGCCCGAAATTTATCGGGGTCGCAATCGCATATGGTGCTTAAGCCTAAGATTATATTATCCACCGGTTAATCTTAATATTGGGTCCACTGGACCTAGCATAACTGGTGTTAGCCAAATCGGTTGCCCAAGTCTTACTAAGGCGGAATGCTGATCTAATGGTCAACAAACCTGGGTGGTTGCGGTTTCCAAGAGATGTTGGTGGCACAGGTTTTTAACCTGTGCATTACTAAACACTATGCCTGGACAAGGTCGAACCACCAAGGTCATTGATTTGCAAGGAGGAATAGGCATGTTAGTCATTCGGTCGGTCAATGCGCGGGAAATCCTGGATTCGCGGGGCAATCCCACGGTCTGTGTAGATCTTACTCTCAATACCGGTACCCAAGCCTGGGCCGCGGTGCCTTCCGGGGCTTCCACCGGGGAACACGAAGCCCTGGAACTGCGGGATAATGATCCTCAGCGTTATCTGGGAAAGGGGGTCCTCAAAGCCGTCCATAATATCCAAGAGATCATCGCGCCGGCGATTATCGGCCAAAACCCCCTGGAACAGGTAAGTCTGGATCGACTACTGCTGGACCTTGATGGGACCCCGAATAAAAGCCGTTTGGGAGCTAATGCCATCCTGGCCGTCTCCATGGCTGCGGCCCGGGTAGCCGCGGCCTCGCTGGGGCTGCCGCTGTACCGCTATTTAGGTGGGGCCCATGCGGCTACTTTGCCGATGCCGATGATGAACATCTTAAATGGTGGGGTCCATGCCGGTAATAACGTCGATCTGCAAGAGTTTATGATCATGCCGGTCGGCGGTCAGACCTTTGCCGAAGCCCTGCGGATCGCCGCCGAAGTTTTCCACACCCTTAAAAAGGTCCTATCAGCCCGCCATCTGGCGACCACGGTGGGAGACGAAGGCGGCTTTGCCCCGGATCTGCCCAGCAATGAAGCGGCTCTGGAGGTGATTGTCGAGGCCATCGAGCAGGCCGGCTATCAGCCCGGCCGGGACGTGGTCTTGGCCTTGGATCCCGCCGCCTCAGAGTTTTTCGAAGCCGGGGAATATGTGTTTAACAAGTCGGATGGCTCCCATCGGGATGCCGCGGCCATGACCAGCTTTTACCAGGAATTAAGCGCCAAGTATCCGATCGTCTCCATCGAAGACGGCCTGGCGGAGGACGATTGGGCGGGCTGGCAGCATCTGACCGCGGTCTTGGGGGACCGCCTACAACTGGTCGGAGACGACATTTTTGTCACTAATGTCAAACGCTTACAAAGAGGGATTGATGAGAAGGTCGGTAATTCCATCCTGATCAAACTCAATCAGATCGGCACCGTCACCGAGACCCTGGATGCCATTCAACTGGCTCGCCGGCATGGTTATCGGGCGGTAATTTCGCACCGTTCGGGTGAAACCGAAGATACCTTCATTGCCGACCTGGCGGTGGCTACCGGCGTAGGCCAGATCAAGACCGGGTCGCTGTCGCGCTCCGAACGGATTGCCAAGTATAATCGATTATTACTGATCGAAGAGCAATTAGGCAAAGCCGCCCGCTTCCAAGACGACCCCTATTGGCGGCATTAACTCTTAAATGAGCTAATCAACACCATCCTCAGCCACTTAATTTTTAAAAACAGGGCGACCCGCGGGTCGCCCTATCCGCCTTATCACGAAGGATTACCCTTTTCTGCTTTCTGTAAAAAAATATTACAAGACCTTAAATTATGTCTTTATAATTTGTATCTAACTTGCTAAGCAGCTTAAGTTTTAGTTTTTAAGAATTGCTGGAGCTGGTCCCAGCCTTCTTCTTGGGTAATCTGACCTTGAAATCGGAACGGCAATTTTAATAATCCCATTCCGGGGCCGAGCCGTACGCTGCCGGCAATCTCATAGGCAATTTTTGGCTTCTGGAGGAGAGCGCCTAATACTTTAGGGATACCGGGCAATTTGATCAGCAGCGGCACCACCACTTTGGCCTGCCCTTGGGCCGGTAAGTTCAGGGCCTCTAAACTCTCGCCCTGGACCAGGCGCTGACCTTCAATCCACAACTCATAATCAAAGCCCTGGATCTTTAAGGGTTGGGGATTAGGGTTGTCCAACAGCAAGGTGCAGGCCAAGGGCCATTCTTCGCAGGTCGGCGGGTTGAGGTGGAGCGCTTCAAAGGTAACTTGCGGCGGCTTTAGCTCTCCTTCAGCCAACTGCTGGAGGCCACATCCCCAGAGGCCCAGCACTACCGCCAGCAACCAGCCCAACAACCAAACGGATATTTTTTTTGACATTATGGTGTCCTAGTGGTAGCCTACCATCGATTTGTTGATTAAGGGGGGAGAATAACATGTCCAAAGGCCTAAAACGGTCAGGGTGTGTGGTATGTTTGGTTACCTTGTTATCGGTTTTAGGGTTGACCGCCATCCAGGTCCCGGCGGCTGATTTTAATTATGCCCAACTGACCCGAGAATGCGGCCTGCGCTTTGGCTGGGGGCGATCCTTCGGAGCCGCTGAACGTATTGATGTTTATACCTTTTTGCCGCGCTGGGGGCTTTTTCTAACTAGGGCCGATAATCCTTACCTGGGTAAGTTGCGCATTTCCTTTTTAATCGAAGGTGTGATCAGCGTTGCCGACGCCATCAATGATGGCTGGGAAATGGGCTTCACCCCCTTATTAAAATTTACTTATCCCTTGGGCAACAAAGTCCTGGCCTTCCTGGAGGGAGGGGCCGGAATTATTTTCGAAAATATTGACAGCGAAGCCATGCCGCATACCTTTAACTTCAGTCCCCAAGTCGGGGTCGGGGTCGATATCCATCTCACCGGCGGTTATGCCCTGACCCTGGCTTATCGGTATCGCCATTCCTCCAACGCAGATCTATATAGCGAAAACCCGGGCTTTGACGTTAATTTCGTTCATTTCGGTATAATCTGCGATTCCAGGGCTGTTTTGGCATAGCTGTCACCCCAGCGGCGCATGTCGTTCCAGCGGAGGCCTTCGAAGGCCAGCTCATAGCGACGTTCCTTCTGGATGTTCTCCAGTGAATAGG
>JAQVHY010000114.1 GCA_028695935.1 Desulfobacca sp. | reverse complement strand
GAACTAGCCAAAACTCAGTCTTTACCACTTCATTGGGGAACGAAAGGTTTTTCATTGAACGTCAACCTTCAAGGAATAGACGTACCTCTCTGTTACGGTTATCCTCCTGATTGTGTCTTCAAACAATCTATTTATACTGGCTTGGTCGGTCAGGGAGGGACGCTTAGTAAGGTTGCAGACCCGCAAACTCTAGCAAACGTGGTCGCCACTGCATCACAAGCAACAGGGTTATTTATACCTGCCGGCCGTGAGTTCAAGTGCTTAATTAACCGGAATTTTTCTGAGGCTGAAATAGCATCACTACTTTCCTGGATTTCAAAAATGGCAGCAGAAATCAAAAAATATGGTTTAAATGGCGAACTTGAAAATTCAGGATAGATTTTTAGCTGAATTGAGTTAGCCCAATCTAAAGACCGATACTCCTTTAGAAAAACTATAACAACCCTTTAGCCCCTTAACCCGCATTTCCAACTTGTTCTCCGCCTAAGTCCGATTAAATACTATTAACCATAATTAAACGTTTTATAAACAAGCGTCAAAATTTAACGATGGCTGAACATAAATTCCTTGACATTAAAGCAACAATGTGTTTAGAGTGGCATTGCCTGAATCTAAAGTTAATTGATGGACTTAGGTAAGAGGGGGAAGGGGATATGGTTTACCACCAGCGGTTACTTTGGGGGGGATTGCTTATTTGGTGGGTTCTGTTCGGAGGCCTGGCTTTAGCCGCCTCGGAATACGACGAGGTCTTGGTAGAGCAGGCCAGGCAAGACATCGCCCAGGAGAATTATCAAGAAGCCTTGGAGGCTTTGACCCTGTCCTGGCAAAAGGGCACCCGGACTGCGGAAAAGGCACTGCTGTTGGGGCAGGTCTATCGTTTCCGCATGGATTATCCCAAGGCCCAGGAATACTTAGAAGAGGCCCTGTTTATCAAGCCGGACCTTGCCGAGGCCCAATTCCTGTTGGCCGATACCTTGATTGCGCTCAACAAACCAGAGTTGGCCCGGCCTCATTTAACCGAGTTGCAAGGAATCGGTTATCTGCCTACTAAAACTGCTTTCCTGCTGGGGATAGTGTCGGCCCGACAAGGGGATTATGCCAAGGCGGTGGACTATTTTCGCCAGGCCGAGGAGGACCCCGAGTTATCCCAGGAAGCCAAGCTGCAGATCAGCATGGCCCTGGCCTCACAGCGGCGTTTAAAAGATGCCCGGAGGACGCTGCAGGAAGCCCTGGCCTTGGGGCCCCAGACCCAAACCGGCTGGTTCGCCGAGCGTTATGCCTCGTCTTTGGAAAAACGGATAGAGGAACTACACCCTTTTCGCTTCAATGTCTCCGTGGGGGTGGATTATGACTCCAATGTAACGCTACAGCCGGGCGATCCTGCGGCCGCGGAATTAGTGTCGGGGGCCGGCGATGTAGTTTACACGCAAACCGCCAACCTGGAGTATAATCCCTTTCCGCTTGATCCCTTCGGCCTGCTTTTCCAATATTCCTATTATCAGAATTTTCATCCGCGTATCAGCACTTATGATATGTTAAGCCATGTTTGGGGACTGTGCCCCAATTATAGCTTCCAGAATAGCCGGATCTGGTTACCCTTTAGTTTTAATTATACTGATGTGCAGTCCGATAAGTATTATACTGCCTTTCTCCTTACCCCCACTTACCTCCACATGGTGAGTGAGCGGGTAGGGGTTGAGGTAGGGGCCAGGTTCGCCCGGAAGTATTATTGGACGCCGGTATTTCTGCCGGAAGATAATCGCAGTGCTCATAATTACGGCAGCAGCTTGGGAATCTATTATTTTATTAAAAACCAGGAGGGCTTCTTTCAGGCCCGGTTCAGTTATGAACACGACAATACTGCCGGCAGTAACTGGAACAGTTCTTCCTATCGACTATTACTGGCGGCTCTTTATCCGGTTAATAATTGGTTAAAACTGAATGCTTTTGTCGATCTGGTCTTGCAACCCTATGAGCACCGCTGGTTCAACGGTGACCCGCTGGCCACTTTCCCGAAGCGGGAAGACCGAATTCTGCTCACCGGATTGCAAGCTACCTGTGAAATTTACAAAGGGCTGGAGTTTAATGTCCATTATTTCTTTGTCCGGGATGATTCCAATGTGATCCTGTATGACTACAACCGCCATATTGTCGGCTGTCAACTGGGTTTTCGTTATTAAGGATAGGCAAGGAGGACTTACATGAACTTTAAATACCGACGGACCTTAATCCTAATCCTGTTTGTCGGGCTGGTGCTGCCCTTAGGCGCACAAGCCGCGGTGGTCGGCCACCTGACTCAACTCGAGGGCCGGGTAGATCTTTTAAAAGCCGGGAAACTCCCTGCCGTCTCAGCCAAAATCCAGGACCCGGTGGAACCAGGAGATGTGATCCGAACTAAATCTGTCTCCAAGGCTCAGGTTAAGTTCCTGGACGATAGCCTTCTGACCATTGGCCCCAGTAGCCGGGTGGCCATCGAAGAATATCTTTTGGATATGCAAAAAAAGGAGCGCCGGGCTGTATTACAAGTATTTCAAGGTCTGATACATGCCGTGGTCAACCAGATTTTCAAAACCGACCCACCTGATTTCGTCCTCAAGACCCATACCGCGGTTATCGGCGTGCGAGGCACGGAATGGTATGCCCAACTGATTCCGGCTGCCACTGATGTTTACAATAAAATGGGTGAAACCGAGGTCCGTAATGTTTATCCCGAGATCAAGGGTAAAGTAATCCTCAAAGATATGGAACACACCCGGGTGTCGTTTGACCTACCACCCACCTTACCGTTGTCCATTCACCCGGAAGATCTGTTATTAATGCAAAACCTGTTGGCCGCCAAAGTTGGGGGTCGGAGTGAAGCGGCCTCGGCCTCGGAAGTCAAAAACGGCTTGGCCCAGGGAACCCCAAATGTGGTGGCTCAACAAATGGTGCAGACGAACCCGTTGGAAAATATGGCCAGCGCCTTATATATCCCGCCGACGCCGGCCCCAACCCCGACGCCGAGCCCTCCCACCGGTCTCTTTCACATCCAGACTATCTGGGGGTCGGGAGCTTATGACCTAGATTTGCATCTAACCGGCCCGGAGGCCTCACGCTTCCATGTATATTACGCCAACCCCGGTAGCCTGACGGAACAACCGTATTCGTTGCTCCAAATGGATAGTATTGGTACCGGCGGCAGCGAGGTAATTACCATTAACCAGTTCAACCAGGGCGGGGTCTACCGCGCCTCAGTCTATAATTATAGCGATCAATCATTTACCAGCACCAATCTGTCTTCTTCATCTGGGGTGTCGTTACAGGTGATCAGAGGAGGAACCGTAGTCGAACGTCAGTCTAGTTCTGGGACTACGGGAAGCATCGTCAACGGCGGGACCACCGTGACCAATCTGACCCCTACGGCCGGGCAAGCCGGAAACACCTGGCGGGCGGTGGAAATTAATCCAGCCAACGGTCAGGTCAACCCCGTTAATCAGATCCTTAATTCGAACGGTTCCAGCAACGTCGAATAACCTTTTGGGCAGGTTGAGCTGAAGGCGATCTGCAAATGATACCAGGCTGTTAAATACGGAGGTCGTGGTTGACTATGCCCTCCCAGGCGCAATTCCACCAACCGGCAGGCATTAGCGCAATTTTTGCAGGCAACGACCGATCATGGCGGCTGCTTGATCTATTTCCGTCTCGGTGGTATAACGACCGACACTGAAACGTACTGCCCCCCGACCCACGGCGCGACTGATGCCCATGGCCGCCAACACATGCGATAGCTTGACCTCGGGGCCATGGCAGGCAGCTCCGGTAGAAGCAGCCAGGTCCGGGAGGGCAGCCAGGATTTCCGCACCCGACAGCCCCGGAAATGAGACATTAAGGGTGTTAGGCAGTCGGTCCTGCTCCGGGCCGTTCAACACCAGTGCCGGAAAGAATTCCTGCAGCCGCTGATGGAGGCGATCGCGGAGAGCTTTGAGGTGGATCTGATCCTGCGCCAGCCGGTCCTGGGCCAGTTCGGCGGCCAGGCCCAGGGCGACGTCAAAGATGACATTTTCGGTACCAGAACGCCGTCCCGCCTCCTGACCACCACCATGAATTAAGGGGGTGAATCCACAGCCGGTTCGCACATATAAAGCGCCGATACCCTTGGGGGCATAAAATTTATGCCCGGCCAGGGTCAAGAAATCGACCCCCAACTCATCCATCCGGGTAGGAATTTTACCCACGCTCTGCGCCGCGTCGCTATGGAACCAGACCCCGGCCTCACGGGCCAGCGTGCCGATCTCGGCCAGGGGCTGAATAGCCCCGGTCTCATTATTGGCATGCATGACACTTATCAAAACAGTCTTCGCCGTTAATTCCCGGCGGATATCATCCGGGTCCACCTGACCCCGGCCATCCACTGGTACGAAACTTATGTCAAAGCCTTGTTCCAATAAGAACAGACAAGGGTTCAAAACCGCGGGATGCTCAATCTGGGTAGTGATCAGATGATTGCCCCGGGCCTGTAAATGATGCGCCACCCCCTTGATCACAGTATTGTTGGCTTCACTGGCGCAACTGAGGAAGACTAGTTCCTGGGGCTGGCAACCCAAAAGATTGGCAACCTGCTGGCGCGCCTGGGCTATGGCAGTATGGGCCCGTTGCCCCAGGGCATAGGCGCTGCTGGGATTCCCGAATTCTTCCACGATATATTTTTTAATTCCTGCCGCTACCTCTGGGGCAATGGGCGTGGTGGCATTATAGTCAAGATAAATCATAGCATTTCCTTAAGGGGAATCTAGGGTAATTTATTGACACTATAAATTAATATATGATAATTTTGAAGCTGATTCTATACAATCTCGGCGACTGTAGCTAATATCGGGAGGAAACCCTCATGGTGGTAAAGGAAGAAAAATTTATTCTCTGGTTTAATGAGATCGGGATAAATGACGTACCGCTGGTCGGAGGTAAAAATGCCTCACTGGGTGAAATGATCAAAAACCTGTCGGCCAAGAATATCATGGTTCCCAATGGCTTTGCCATTACCGCTGAGGCTTATCGGTATTTTCTCAAGACCGCAGGCATTGAAAAGAGTATCCGCTTGATCTTGGACGGCCTGGATACCAGTGATATGAACGATCTCATTCGCCGGGGTAAGCGCGTCCGGGACGTCATCCTGGCCGCCAGCCTACCTTCGGCTTTAGTCGCCGAGATCGGCAAGGCTTATGAAGACTTGGAAGCCATGTATGGGATGTCAGAAACGGATATCGATGTGGCGGTTCGGTCCTCGGCCACCGCGGAAGATTTGCCGGATGCCTCCTTCGCGGGCCAGCAGGAAACTTTTCTAAATATTCGCGGCAAGGTCTCCTTAATCCAGGCAGTGAAGAAATGCTTTGCTTCGCTGTTTACCAACCGGGCCATAAGTTACCGTCATGACAAGAATTTCGATCAATTTGATGTAGCGCTTTCCGTCGCGGTGCAAAAAATGGTGCGCTCCGATTCCGCCTGCTCGGGGGTAATTTTCTCCATTGATACCGAAACCGGCTTTAAAGATACCGTATATATTACCGGTAGTTATGGTTTGGGCGAAACCGTAGTGCAGGGTCAGGTCACCCCGGACGAGTTCTATGTTTTTAAACCAACCCTCAAAATGGGCAAGCGGGCGATTGTCAGCAAGAAGTTGGGGGACCACAACATTAAAATGGTCTATACCACGGATGAGACCAGGCCAGTGCGCACCATCGCCACCACCGAGGAAGAACGTAGTCGCTATGTACTGTCTGATGATGAGATTCTTACCCTGGCTCGCTGGACCTGTATTATTGAAGATCACTATACCCAACATACCGGGGTTTACCGACCCATGGACATTGAGTGGGCCAAAGATGGGGATGGTAAACTGATCGGCTCTGGGCAGCTCTTTATTGTCCAGGCTCGCCCTGAGACCGTACATGCGCAACGGGATTTTAGTGTTCTGGAAACCTATGCCATAAAGGAACGCGGTCCGATAATCACCTCGGGGCAGGCCGTCGGTTCCAAGGCAGGGCAAGGTGAAGCCCACATTATCGAGACCGCCGCCCATATCGCCCAGTTCCGCAAAGGGGAGGTCCTGGTTACCGATATGACTGACCCGGATTGGGAACCGATCATGAAGATAGCTGCGGCCATTGTCACCAACCGCGGGGGCCGGACCTGCCATGCCGCCATTGTCTCCCGAGAACTGGGGATCCCCTGTGTGATCGGTACCGATAACGGTTCCCGGGTCATTCCGGAAGGAGCCCAGATTACCGTATCCTGCTGCGAGGGCGAAACCGGTTATGTCTATGAGGGGTTATTGCCTTTTGAGGTCGAACGTCTGGATTTAAAGGCCCTGCCGCCGACCCGGACCAAAATCATGATGAATGTGGGCATCCCTGAAAAGGCCTTTATGGACGGCCAGATTCCTAATGACGGGGTCGGCCTGGCCCGGCTGGAATTCATCATCAACTCCCACATCGGTATCCATCCCCTGGCCCTCATTCACTATGATCGATTGCAGGCTCAGGCCGAGAACGATGCCCGGTTGGCCCAAGAAATTGCCAAGATTGATGAACGGACCAAGATGTACGAAGATAAAAAGGAGTTCTTCATCGATCGCCTGTCCCAGGGTATTGCCCGCATCGGCGCGGCCTTCTATCCCCATGATGTCATTGTCCGCCTGTCTGATTTCAAAACCAACGAATATGCCAACCTGATCGGTGGTTATCTGTTCGAGCCCGAGGAAAGCAATCCGATGATCGGCTGGCGGGGCGCCTCGCGCTATTATGACGAGAAATTCAAACCGGCCTTTGGCCTGGAGTGCCAGGCTTTTCTGCGGGCCCGGGAGGATATTGGCCTCAGCAACATCAAAGTGATGATTCCCTTTTGCCGCACCCCGGAGGAAGGCCGTCGGGTCATCGAGGTGATGCATGAATATGGCCTGGTGCAGGGTGAAAACGGCCTGGAAATCTACGTCATGTGCGAGATTCCCAGTAATGTCATCCTGGCCGAGGAGTTTGCCCAGATCTTCGATGGCTTCTCTATCGGCTCCAATGATCTCACCCAGTTGGTGTTGGGGCTGGACCGCGACTCTGACCTGATCAGTCATCTTTTTGATGAACGGCATCCCGCGGTCAAGCGTATGGTAGCTCAGGTAATCAATACCGCTCATCAATATAACCGTAAAATCGGCATCTGCGGCCAGGCCCCCAGCGATTATCCGGAGTTCGCCACCTTCCTGGTGGAATGCGGCATTGACTCCATCAGTCTCACCCCGGATACGGTCATCAAGACCAAACTGGAAATTGCCAAAAAGGAAAAAGAACTGGGAATCATTCCCTGATATTTTTCAGGCGGACAATCAAATCGTAACTAAATCTGTGCCTTGTTGTATCTGTCTCTTCCTCGGAAGGTTCATCAGTCGCATTACTACCTCTGCACCCTGGGGTGGAGAGGGCTGGGGTGAAGGGGAAAACCTTAACCACAGAGACACTAAGACACAGAGAACAACACCGAGGAAAGTGGCGCTGGCAAGCTTGCCCCCGAGGAATCAGCTTTCGGCCCGTTTTTATCACCTGAGCCGCCGCCTGGCCGCTTTCACCTTCGGGCGGCTCTATCGCCTGGAGGTCAGCGGGCATAATAATTGGCTGCCCTCTGGGCCGGCCATCCTGTGCCCCAAACACCAGCGCTGGGAGGATATCCCGGTGGTGGGACTGGCCTTTCCGAAACCGCTCTATTATATTGCCAAAGTAGAACTGTTCCGTCACCCTCTGCTCCGCCGCCTGATGCTGGCCCTGGGTGGGGTGCCGATTGACCGGATCCGGCCCCAGGCTACCTTGTCTTCCTTCCGTTATGCGGAGCGTCTTTTGCACCAGCGGCAACACCTGGTCCTGTTTCCGGAAGGCACCTATGTTAAGCACGGGGTCGGGCCGGGCAAACATCGGTTGATTCAACTGCTGCTCAGAATACAGAATCGGGACGGCCTGCCTCCCTTAGCCTTCCTGCCCGTGGGCATCTCTTACCAACCCCAAACTCCCGGCTATAAGGTGCGGGTCCAGCTTGGCCCCCCGGTCTATGCTCCTGGCCCAGCCCAGGCCCCAGAGCTGACCCAGACCCTGATGGACCAGATTGGTCGGCTTTCTGATTGATCCATGATTCCGGACTGACTAATTAGTATTTATCCGGAAACTCCCCCGCCCCTGGTGGGAGGGTGGTTGGGGGGAGGGGGAAGTTGGTTTCTGGCTGGATTTTATACCAAATTTATGTCAAAGATAGAGGATTGCTGAATAATACCCAAGTTGCTATCAGCAAACTATTTTCTTCTAACAGTAGGGGCGCAATTTATTGCGCCCTAAAGGGCTTGATAAATCAAGCCCCTACAGAAAAGCCTGCCAGGCTAGCACTTCCAGAAATTTATAACTCTATGTTTGACGTCAAAATCGTATTAATTAGACATGGAGAACCTCATGAAGATTCTTAATATGTTTTTTTCCACCACCGGCAATACCGCCAAAGTCGCCCAGACCATCAGCAACACCGTGCAGCAGGCCGGGCACCACATAGAAACCGTAAAAGTCAAGAAGGATCTGGACCTGGATCTGCTGAGTTATGATCTGATCTTTGTGGGCTCGGGCATCTATGAGTGGTTGCCGGGCCAGCCGATGATAAGTCTATTCACTAAACTCCGCCGCCAGTACGCGGCTCAGGGGGAGATCAAACCCTCAGCCCCGCGACGTCATGGAAAAAAGGTTGTCGTTTATTGTACTTACGGCGGTTGTCATACCGGCCCCAATGAAGCCCTGCCAGCCGTCAAGTTTATGGGGCAGTTGTTTGATCATTTGGGATTTGATATTGTCGGGGAGTGGTACACGGTGGGCGAATATCACCCCGAGATCTATAAAGCCATGTCCAGCGGCGGACGACTGGGCGATATTCGCGGCCGGCCGCATGAGGGGGATCTCGCAGAGATAGCCGAGAAGGTCAAGGGGATCCTGCTGGTCTAAAATTCTATCGCCTACAAAAAGGCACCGGCTGGAAGCCGGTGCCACTATTATTTTCAAGTACGCCGGTCAGGAAGCCAAGGAGTACGAGGTATTACGGATTTTATCCCGCAACTGGCGGATACTCTGACGCCGGATCAGCTTGTCCGCCTTCAGATTGGCTAAATTGTTGAGTTGCGCCTTAACATCGGCCTGGACCAGCGGTTCCGGCAGACCTTGTTCTAAATAATTAAAGATGGCCTCGCCGAGCCGACGATAAGCCCGGCGGATTTTCTGTTGCAGCCAGCACAGTAAAATATATTTTACCAGCATAAGCAGACGCCGCCAGGAATTAACCAGGATATTTTTGAGATACAGGCAAATGATGCGGAGGATTCTGATCTGGGTGTCGGTAAGTATTCTGGCCATGAGCGTCTCCTTTAACTATTCCGGCGATTCGGACGATTCCCGACCTGGCCGCGGACGGCTGAGGGCCTGAAGCCGACGGCAGATAGCCGCGACATGACTGCCAACCCAAAAAACCTGGTGGCAGGCCGGGCATTCGTAAAATTGGTGCTGATGCTGATAGACATACTCCGGCACTCGCCCCCTGACCTGGTCTTTGGACACCGCCACCAGGGGTTGATTGCAACGACTACAGCGGTTGAGGGGTTTGAAATCCGCCGCGGCCAGGTTAAACCTGGCCATAACCTCGGCCAGTTGCGCTTCCGGATGATCGGCGGTCACCACCAGGATGTCCTGCCGCGGGTACCGGTCAGTCAACCCGGTCTGCCGGGTCAGAATCCGGGTATTGGCATCCGGGGCTGGCAGACTGGCCGGGTCCTGGACTCGAATCAATTTCTGAGTGGTATCGAACCCACAGAGTCGCAGCCATTTGGCCAGGCCCCCCAGGGTTTGATCAACGATAAATCTCATTGCGGAAAGGGTACCCTTTTTACGGTAGCGGGGACCACGAGGCTAAGGGTTTCGGAAGTTAAGGGCGGATTAATGGTCAGCTTCCGATAACGCAGCCGTAGTTGACGCTGGTTATCGCCGGTGCTCAGGGTGATCTGGTAGGGCAGCGGATACTGGCCCTGAAGATCAAAATCCTGGAATTTTGCTTTAAATTTCTGTTGACCCTGAATATCAGACCATTGTGCGGCCTCAATCTGCAAATTTTGCGCCTTAACCCAGAGGACCGTGGGACCGGGGCGCGCCTCGCTGACTAATTCCAGGCGGTATTGGTCTTCCTCCGGTAGGTAGGTCATGCTCGCGGTGCCTTCCTGGTCCAAGACCAGACCGCCGGTCAGCACCTCGAGCAGTTCATTGATTTTTACCGGTGGGATAAAATCCTCCAGGTTACGGCTAGTGACCGGGCCGCGGAACAGCTTGCCCTGGCGGTAGTCTAAAAGTTGCATTTCATCCCCATCGGTGTGTAAGGATAGGGCGGATTGCCCCCAGAAATTGAGCACATCGACCTTGAGCGTTTGGGGTTTGGAGCCCAGTAAGAGGGCCGTGCCATTATATTTCTGCTCGGGAGAGATATAAGTTACCTGGCCTTTGGCTTCAAAACTCTGGATGGCTTGGGAGCGGGACTGCAATCGGGCCTGTAAGTCTTGAGCCGAACGGATGTCAGGGCGAACTCCGGGTTTGATGGTTGGCACTCGGGCACAGGCGGCCAGCCAGACCAAGATGCCGACCATCACCAGCAATCCTAGACGGGGTGGCCAATTAAAGTTCACAGTGCCATCTCCTTGATCAAGTCTTTCACACGCTGAATCTTTTTCTCCAGTTCGGGCTTATTATCGCACTCCAGCTGCAAAGCCCGTTTGTAGATCTGCAGAGCCTTGCGATAGAGTTGTTTCTTTACATAGGCATCACCTAGGTGTTCGGCAATGGTGCAATCCTCGGGCATTTTGCGGTGAGCCTTTTCT
>JAQVHY010000113.1 GCA_028695935.1 Desulfobacca sp. | reverse complement strand
TCGGCGTATTACCCGGCCTTTGGAAGAAATGAAACGGGCCGCGGCCCGTTTTGCCCAGGGCAATCTGAGTCGCAAAGTACCGGTGCCGCCCTCAGATGAATTAGGAAGCCTGGCGGACGCCTTGAATCATATGGCCGCCCAGCTCGATGATCGCATCCGCACCATCCTGAGACAGCGCCACGAGCACGAGGCCATCTTGTCCAGTATGGTGGAGGGCGTCATCGCGGTCGATAGCCAGGGGCATCTCATTACCCTGAATACCGCTGGCGCTCAACTACTCGGAATAGAGGCGCACCAGGTGCAGCACCGCAGTATTCAGGAAGTAATCCGTAACACCGACCTGCAATGGTTTGTTACCCGGGCCCAGACCGCCACCGAAGCCATCGAAGGCGAAATCGTCTTAAACGACGGCAATGAGCGATTTCTCCAGGCCCATGGCACTCAGCTCCGCGATCTACAGGGCTCGCCGATCGGAGCCTTGATCGTGCTCCATGATGTCACCCGGTTGCGGCTGCTGGAAAATGCCCGCCGGGACTTTGTGGCCAATGTCTCCCATGAACTCCGGACCCCGATCACTTCCATTAAAGGCTTTGTCGAAACCCTGCAGGAGGGGGCCTTGGCAGAACCGGATAAGGCCAAAGAATTTTTAGACATTATGGCTCGCCAAGCTGATCGTCTGAACCAGATTATTGAAGACCTGCTCAGCTTAAGCCGACTAGAGCAAGAGGCCGATCAGGTCAAATTCAGCCTGATTCTGAGCCCGATCAATGAGGTAGTCCAGGCGGCCGTGCAGGCCTGCGCCAATCGCGCCGCGGCCAAAGGCATCACCCTGGTCACCGCTACTCCCAATGACCTGCAGGCCCCCATCAATGCCCATCTATTGGAGCAGGCCCTGGTCAATCTGATCGATAATGCGGTGAAGTATAGTCCCACCAGCAGTGTGGTCCAGGTGGAGACTGAGGTCCACCACCAGGACATCATCATCCGCGTGCGCGACCAAGGCATCGGTATCAATAAAGAGCACCTGCCCCGCATCTTTGAGCGTTTTTATCGGGTTGATGCCAGTCGGAGTCGCAAAGTGGGCGGCACCGGTCTGGGACTGGCGATTGTCAAACATATTGCCCAGGCCCACGGCGGCCGGGTGACGGTGGAAAGCAATCCGGGCCAGGGCAGCGTGTTTGCCTTGCATATTCCTAAAAGATAATTTAATCAGCTTTAGCCTTCCTAACAGATCTTTAATACACTTTATAATCAATCCTAACTCTCCGCTTGTCACCTGCAAATATTATCCCTTTATTCTTAATTTGCTAAGCCGGATATAAGACCGCAAGCCAGTGGGAAAGTCATATCAGATGGTCCGGGGATTAGTCCCTGACCATAAAAAAACAATTGTTATTATAACAGCTTAGCTCGTTCTCGGCGCGTCTTCCGGCCCAGCAATTACTTTCAGGCCGGCAACTTACCAGCGGGCTTAACGAAAGGGGTGATAGCCGTACGATAAAATCGGGATTTCAAGTTATGGGCGAAGGTGTGGGGGAAGTGGATTGATGGTGATGCCGTTAACTGCACCAGAATTAACCATTAAGGAAGAAAGGAGAATAGAGGTGGCAAGTCAAGTTACCAAACCAAAGGTTTGGCGTCGAGGCTATGGTTTTCTTTTCCTTGCCTTAGGCACCATGGTCCTCACGGTCATTTTGGGGACTGCGTCCCCAGGGGCGGCCCGCGACCCGCTGCTGGAGGTGTTGATCCGTAAGGGAGTTCTCACCCCCGAAGAGGCCAGCCAGGTAGAATTGGAAGCCAAAGACCTGGAAAAGGAAAGAGAACAGAAGGTTACTAAAGAAGTCACCAAATCGGTCGAGAAGAATGCCGATAAATTGGTGCCCAAGGCCTTAAAGGACCTGCAGATCAAGTTCTTAGGCTATGTTGATTACTCCTTGGGGGAAAGACCGATACGGGACAATACGGGACGCTACAAGGGGCAACAAAACTCATATAACCAGTTTAATCTGACCCGGGGTTACATCACCATTCAGAAGAAGATTACCCCCTGGATGTCCGCCCGAGCCACCCTGGACCAACATCGTCCTAATGGGCAAGATTTTGAAGTTCGGTTCAAGTACTATTATGCCGAATTGCGGCCTCCCAATCTAGGGTTCTTGACCGATATGAAATCCGAGATCGGGATGGGGCACATGCCCTGGCTCGATTTTGAAGAGCATATCAATCCCTACCGCTGCCAGGGGACCATGGCCATTGAGCGGGCCGGAATCTTTAACTCTGCCGACCTAGGCGTCAGTCTGCGCGGCTATTTCGGCGGTCGGGTGCCGGAATCCAAGGTGGTGATCGGCGACGACCATTATGACGGCCTCTATGGTAGCTGGCATGTTGGCGTCTATAACGGCTCCAGTTATCACAACGCGGAGAACAATGACAACAAGGTGGTGGAATACCGGGTAACCTTGCGCCCCCTGCCCTATTATCGTTGGCTGGCCGGTTTGCAGCTGAGCTACTTTGGCTTGTACGGTAAGGGCAATGATAGTATTAATACCTATGCGACCCTGGCTAACGTCGCGCCACTGGCCACCAATAACAATTACTTTGCCGATTGGGTTACCCATCTGGTGATGCTGAGTTATCAGAATCCCTGGGTCATCTTTACCGGGCAATATTACGCGGCCAAAGGCGGTCAGGAAGGTCGCCGAGTTGACCCGACCGGCTCAGCGCTCTGGGGCCATGGTTTTTCCTTTTTCGGCAATGTCAAGTTCCCCTGGTGGGAGCGGCGCTTAAACCTGTTTGCCCGCTTTGACTATTACGACGCCGATAAAGACAACGATTATTATCCCAGTGCCATGTACCATAAATATATCGCTGGCCTGGCTTACGAACTTTACAAGAAAAATCTGCTGTTGTTGGTTTTCGAAACCACCAAGTATGGCCGCAATATCCATGACTGGCCCGGCTGGAACGGCACCCGCTCGTATTTAGCCAGACCGGATCGCTTTAACACCGGTCTGGGAGACGATACCCGGCTCCAGATGGTCTATCAGATTTACTTTTAGGAACAGTCGAGGAAGATCAACTATGGGGGGTAGCCCTAAACTTGGTGCATCCCAGAGGTGAGATCAGGCTCGAATTTACGCCACTTGTGCAAAATTAACCGGATATTAACCAAAGTCTAACAATTTTAATCAAAACTTAATCATCCCGGCCGGCAATTTTCACCGGCCGGGACCTAGAGGAGGTTGGCAATGAAGAAAACTCTATGTTTGGCGTTAACCTTAGCATTTATCATGGGCGTCGTCGGCCTGGCTCAGGCCCAAACCATGAAAATCAATGGTGCCGGGGCTTCTTTCCCCTATCCGGTCTATTCCCAGTGGGCCCACAAGTACAAGGAATTAAAGGGGGTAGAAGTCAATTATCAATCGATCGGCTCCGGGGGTGGCATTGCCCAGATCAAGGCCAAAACCGTCAACTTTGGGGGCAGCGATGAGCCGATGAAGATCGAGGCCCAGCAAGAATCTGATCTGCTGATGTTCCCCATGTTGATCGGCGGTATTGTCCCGGTCATTAATGTCAAAGGCCTCAAAGCCGGTGAACTGCAACTTTCCCAAGAGCTTCTGGCCAATATCTTTATGGGTAATATAAAATCCTGGGACGACCCGGCTATCCAAAAGGCCAACCCCAAACTGAAGCTGCCCAAGCAGGCGATCAGCATTGTCCACCGGGCTGACGGTTCTGGCAGCACCTGGCTGTTCACCCATTATCTGAGCCAGATTTCTCCGGACTGGAAAGCCAAAGTGGGCTACGGCAAGGTGGTGTCCTGGCCCACCGGCATTGGCGCCAAAGGCAATGAGGGCGTCTCGGCCAACGTTAAAAGAATGGACGGTAGCATCGGCTATGTGGAATATGCTTATGCCATCAAGGGTAATTTGACTTATGCTAAGCTAGAGAATAAAGCCGGTAAGTTTGTGGCGCCCAGCATTGAGACCTTCCAGTCCGCCGCGGCCTATGCCGATTGGAAAAGCGCTCCGGGGTACTATATGGTGCTTACCAACCAACCGGGGGATAACACCTGGCCGATCGCCGGGGCGACTTTTATCTTGATTCATAAAACTCAGCCCGATGCCCAGCTGGCCAAGGCCATGTTGGAATATTTTGATTGGTGTTTCAACCATGGCGGCGATATTGCTGAGCAGTTGCACTATGTGCCCATGCCCGCGGAAGTGGTCAAAATGGTGGAAGCCTCCTGGACCCAGGAAGTTAAAGCTGACGGCCAGTCCGTGTGGCAGTAAAATCTTAACCCACTGAGCTAGATTTATCACACCTTGCGATGATTTAAGCTAAGGCTGGAGCCGTAGGGGCGACCCGGCGGGTCGCCCCTACGGCTTAATTTAAGGAGTAGGTGGTGCGGGAACACAGAGTCCTAAGATTTTTTCAGCTCTGGCCCCAGACCGGGGCCGAATCCCTGGGCGACATCGGGTTTCGCTGGCTGTCGGGGTGTTGCGCCCTTTTAGTGCCCTTACTGATTTTAGCTATTTTTATGCAATTATTATATTACTCGATCCCGACCATCAAAACCTTTGGACTGGGATTTCTATTTTCTCAGACCTGGAACCCGGTTACCCAGGAATTTGGCGCGGCCAGCAGTATCTTTGGCACCCTGATCTCCACCCTGATCGCCATGCTGCTGGCAGTGCCCTTAAGTATGGTTATCGCCCTGCTGCTGGTGGAATTGGCGCCGCCCCGGATCAGCCGGGTGATCGGCACCTTGATCGAGCTGTTGGCGGCCATTCCCAGCATCATTTATGGCATGTGGGGCTTATTCGTCTTTGCACCCTTCATGGCCGATTATGTGCAACCCGCCCTGGGCAATACCCTGGGCTTCCTGCCCCTCTTCCAAGGCCCCCCCATGGGTATCGGCATGCTGACTGCCGGGATTATCCTGGCATTTATGATCCTGCCGTTTATCACCATGATCACCCGCGACGTCTTCTTGCTGGTGCCGCCGGTAGTCAAGGAATCAGCCTACGGCATTGGTTCGACTACCTGGGAGGTGACCTACAAAGTAACCATCCCTTACGGTCTGGTCGGAGTCTTGGGGGCCGGATTTTTGGGCCTGGGCCGGGCCTTGGGGGAAACCATGGCGGTCACCTTTGTGATCGGCAATACTCATCGGATCTCGGCTTCGCTGTTTGCCCCGGGCAACAGCATTGCCTCCTGTCTGGCCAATGAATTCGCCGAAGCTACCGAGCCTTTATATGTCAGTTCCTTGATTGCCTTGGGGTTGGTGCTGTTTATCGTTACTTATCTGGTGCAGGTGCTGTCCCAGATGATGCTGCGCCGCATGTATCGCGCCTGGAGCGTGGGGTTATGAATCGCCGCCCCCCGACCGGACGCCGGCTGATCAATTTTCTGGTCAGCGGCCTTTCTGTGCTGGCCTCATTGTTAGGCATAACTTTATTGGGCTGGATCACCTTGGAAGTCATTTACCGCGGTCTGGCGGCCATTAATCTTGACTTTTTTATTAAGCTGCCCACTCCCCCGGGCATGGCCGGAGGCGGGCTAGGCAACGCTATTGCCGGGACCCTGGCGATGACCGGCCTGGCTACCCTGATTGCAGTACCTCTGGGACTATTGGGAGGGGTGTATTTGGCCGAATACGGGGAGGACTCGCGTCTCGCCGACAACAGCCGTTTTTCCGCCAATGTCCTGATGGGCATGCCCTCCATTATTATCGGCGTCTTTATTTATGCCATTGTGGTCGTGCCCCTCAAACACTTTTCGGGTTATGCCGGGGCCTTGGCCTTGGCGATCATTATGTTGCCGGTCATTTCCCGCACTACCGAAGACATGCTGCGTCTGGTTCCCAATACCCTGCGGGAAACGGCCCTGGCCCTGGGGGCGCCGCGTTGGAAAGTCACCGTGTTGATTGTCTTTCGCGCCGCCCGGGCCGGGTTAATCACCGGCGGTCTGTTAGGCGTGGCCCGGGTCAGCGGCGAAACCGCTCCTCTATTATTCACCGCCTTGAATAGTCCGTACTGGTTTCGCTCCTTGGGGGAACCAATGGCCAATTTAACCGTAACTATCTTCAATTATGCCATGTCACCCTATAGCGACTGGCAGCAGATGGCCTGGGGGGCATCGCTGCTGATTACGGTTGGGGTCCTGGCCCTTAATCTAACGGCGCGTTTCGTCCTCCAAGAAAAAAAATAAGTTGTTAAGAATTTATTAAAGAACTAGGTCATAGAAAAAATGAATTATCCAGAACCTGCCAGGGTCCTAGAGCCCTCTGAGGAAACCGTGGAAACGCCCCGGCCAGCACCAAAACCCGGTATCAAGCTCTCGGTTCGCCACCTGGACTTTTATTATGGCAGTCAACAGGCCTTATTCGATAATAATCTGGACATTGCCCAGCACCAGGTGACGGCCATCATTGGCCCTTCGGGTTGTGGCAAATCAACTCACATCCGGGTCTATAATCGGATTTTTGAGCTTTACCGGGACCAACGGGCTACCGGCGAGGTGCTGCTGGACGAAAAAAATATTTTAGATCCCTCCCAAGACCTCATGGAGCTGCGACGCCGCGTTGGCATGATTTTCCAGAAGCCTACCCCTTTCCCTATGAGTGTGTTCGATAATGTTGCTTTTGGATTAAAATTGCATTATCGTATGTCCAAGAGCGAGATGGCCGAGCGGGTCGAGGATGCCTTGCAGCGGGCGGCTCTCTGGGACGAAGTCAAGGATTTCCTGCGCAAACCGGGGACGGCCCTTTCCGGCGGCCAGCAGCAAAGATTATGCATTGCTCGGGCCATTGTGGTTGAACCCGAGCTGTTGTTAATGGATGAACCGTGCTCGGCTATCGATCCGATTGCCACCGGCAAAATCGAAGAGTTGATTTATATGTTAAAAACACGATATACTATTGTCATCGTTACCCATAACATGCAACAGGCGGCCCGAGTTTCCGACTTCACCGGTTTTTTCTACCAGGGACGGATTATAGAGTTCGGCACCACTAACCAAATTTTTACCAACCCGATTAATAAGCAGACGGAAGAATATGTTACCGGTCGCTTTGGCTAATTAATCAGAAAGGACAGGCATTCATGGTGCGGCCGCTCCAACAAGAAATTGATAAGCTAAAAAACCGGATCCTATATTTCAGCGCCCTGGTAGAGGAAAATGTGCGGAATGCCATCCGGGCTCTGGTGAGACGGGATACTAAACTGGCCAGCAAGGTGATTGACGCGGACGAGGATATCGACCAGATGGAAGTTGAAGTAGAGGAGCATTGCTTAAAAATCATTGCCCTCCACCAACCAGTAGCTACCGACCTGCGCTTTATTATCGCGGTATTCAATATTAATAATGACTTGGAACGGGTCGGCGACCTGGCGGTCAATATTGCGGAGCGCGCCTTCGCCTTAGCCTCCTGCTCCGAGATCGATATCCCTTTTGACTTTTCCGGGATGGCCGAGAAAGCCTTGGCCATGCTGAAGAACAGCCTGGATGCCCTGGTCAACCTTGATGCAAATCTGGCCCGGCAGGTATGCCTGGCCGATGAAGAGGTGGACAACTTAAATCAGGAAATCTATGACCAGGTCGAAGAAAGCATCCGCCAACGTCCCGAGCGGTTGGACTGCCTGATCCAATTTCCCACCATCTCGGCTGAATTGGAGCGCATCGCCGACCACGCTACCAACATTGCCGAGGAAGTAATCTATCTGACCGAAGGCAAAATTGTCCGCCACCAAACCGTAGAACCCCCGATCTCGGTTCCCAAAGAGGGAAAAGTTATGGATATGACCAAGTTATTAAAATAACCAATTTAAATCTTACTAGTACCGGAGGCCAGTCCTGCTGGGGACCGGCCTTTTTTTAGCCCCAGATCTGTTCCGCGGCCTGGTCTCTCAAATCCCCCCAGAAATTGCAAAGCCCCTCGGTGAGCGAACCACTGAGGGGCTTTAAACCATTAAAAAACGATGTTTGTTGATGGTATACTGTGGTGGTCGCGGGGAGAGGATTTGAACCTCTGACCTTCGGGTTATGAGAACAAAGGGCATAACTTACCGGCTTTTACCTCACCTACCTAAAACCTGCTGTTTTATAAAGATTTTCTGAATCGCTTTTTCTCTTGACTTACCAAAAAATACCCGTATATTACTCTTAGGTGTGGGGAATAGTGTGGGGAATGAATCCCTTCGGGTTAGGGCAAAAAAACCTTCAGGTCAAGGGCACAAGGAGAACAAAGGTCATGCCGGTTGCAAAGCGAGAAAAGACAAACTATCCGGGCGTTTTCTATATCAACGGCATCTCTCCCGCTACTGGAAAACCAGAGAAAATCTATTACATTCGCTATCGTAAGGCCGGAAAGATGGTAGAAGAAAAAGCCGGGCGACAATTCCTAGATGATATGACCCCGGCGCGGGCGGCAATCATCCGGGCGGAGCGTATGTCCGGGAAACGGCCCACCCGCCAGGAGGATAGAGAGCAACAAAAGGCGGCCAAAAAAGCAGAGGCGGAACGTTGGACCATCGACCGGCTATGGGAGGAATACAAGGCCGGGAAGCCGGTGTATAAGGGGATTGTTACCGACCAGAATCGTTATTTGAATCATCTCAAGCCCCTGTTGGGAGACAAGGAACCGGCCAACTTGACCCCCTTCGATGCGGACCGGTTGCGGTTGAAGATGCTCAAAACCCACAAGCCGGGGACGGTAAAGAATACCCTGGAACTGCTGCGGCGCATCATCAACTTCGGCGTCAAACAGCAACTTTGTAAAGGCCCAGGTTTCACAATAGAAATGCCCAAGACAAATAGCAATAAGACTGAGGACTTGACCGTGGAGCAACTGGCCCGGCTGCTGGAAGTGCTCGAGGAAAATTCCGGCCTACCGGCGGCGGCTATTATGAAGATGGCCCTATTTACCGGCATGCGGCGAGGTGAACTGTTCCGGCTGCAATGGCAGGACGTTGACTTTGACCGGGGCTTTATCCATATCCGGGAACCCAAAGGCGGCGTTGACCAGAAGATACCCCTCAATGCGGCGGCCCGGCAAACACTGCTGGACCTTCCGCGGACCTCGGAGTTTGTCTTTCCGGGACGGGGCGGCAATCAACGAGTGGACATCAAGAAGCAGGTCAACCGCATCAAGGAACAGGCTGGCCTACCCCCGGACTTCCGGCCCCTGCACGGCCTGAGGCACGTTTATGCCAGCATGTTGGCCAGTAGCGGCCAGGTTGATCTTTACACCTTGGCGAGACTGCTTACTCATAAAAGCCCACAGATGACTTTGCGATATGCACACTTGAGAGATGAGGCCCTCCGGCGGGCTTCCGATTTGGCAGGGGATTTGGTAAATCAGGCAATGAATGGTGGTAAATTGCCCCAGGCGGCTACCCTGGGACGAGAATAGAGGTTTAAACTATGAATGAAATAGAGCACTGGAGGCTTAGATTATGGAATCCTCAAACCTGGAAGCCTTGATTGAGAAGGTAGAAGCCATTGCCCAAGGCCCTCATGCCGACCTGCTGAACAAGCTGGTTGACCTGCTTTATAATCGGGAAATGCAGGAACCGGAATATTTTTCCCCCGAAGACCTGGCCGATATTCAGGAAGGTTTGGAGGCTAGCCGGCGCGGTGACCGGAGCCAATTTATTGTCTGGGATGATTTAAAAAAGGAGCTTGGCCTGTGAGTTACCGGGTGGAGGTCCGCCACCAAGCCGCTAAGGAGTTTAAACGACTGGACCGCACCACCTTAAAACGCCTTGAGGCCAAAATAAACCAATTGGCAGATAATCCCTACAACCCCCGCATTTCCCGCCAAATGGAAACCGACCCGGAAGTCCGTTATTCTCGCGTGGGCAACTGGCGTATTATCTATGTAGTGAACGAAACGGCGGGAACCTTAGATATTGTGAGTATCCGACCCCGAAGCAGCGCCTACCGGTAACGGCCCGCCACGCTTCGATAAAGTGAACAGCTTCCGGGGATAGGGGTGCGCACCCGACAAGGCGGATATCCTGGCCGCTTCCCCCGGCTTCACCACCAGGACCGCACACAGGAGGCGGCGCTTGTCAGACGAGTTTGATTTTCCCACAAAAGGCAACCGTTGGACTATCATCTCAAGAAAATATGCCCTTATGCAGCGAGACCCGCTTGTCACAGAATTTAACAGAAAGTTGAAAGAATCGCCTAAAGACTATTTGCAATCAACCGAAGGCGACAACCTGGCAAAGCAGATAAGAAAAAAATGGGCAGTCAAGATTTACATTCCCGAAACAACTATTCAGGGATTGACTGACTTTTGGTTTCCGGTGAGCCTTGAGTCCTACAATTTTATTGAGGATGCAAGACAAGCTTACAAAATAATTTTAGCGGAAGCCCTCTGTGTCAATATAGCTATGGGGTTCTTCAGGGGGAAATGGCTATGAGAGTTCGGGATATAATCCGGGAGATATGTGCCGAGAAAGGTCTGACGGTGGTCAAAGGGAATATAAGACCGAATCATATCCATATCCATATCCATATCAGTGCTCCTCCATATTACTCCCCCGCCAAGATAGCCCAGTATCTCAAAGGCAAAAGCTCGTATCGCCTGCAAAGTGTCGAGGATCATGATAAATCACCCCTTTAGAGGTGTATAGGATCATCACAAATCGCCCCCCTTGGGATCATGTTAATTCACCCCCCTTGAGAAATTGGGGTAGGAGATTTGACCTCATCGGATACTCTTTAAAGTCAAGAACCGACTTAGAAGGGGGTGCCGATGGCAAGGAGGCGGATTACGATGGATGAAGTTGTAGAGATTATTTACCAGTGGCATCAAGGAGCAGGGATTAAAGCCATAAGGCGTTCTTTGGGATTTGATCGCCAAACCATTCGTAAATACCTTCGCTTAGCCCAAGAGGCCGGGGTAGC
>JAQVHY010000009.1:38092-43803 GCA_028695935.1 Desulfobacca sp. | reverse complement strand
ACGGGGCCGGCGATCAGAACGACAACCGCTTCCGGGCCACGGCCTATTGGTTTTTCTAAGCTCTTGCTTTGGAGTTTATGGGGGTTACTAGGCAATCTTAAACAAGTTTAACCCCATTACTTAGTAATCCCCCTTGATCTGTAACCTAATTATGGATAGGCATTTCAAGGGGATGCTTAATGCGTAAAATTTATTACTCAGACAACTTTTCCGAGCCAATGCTATCAATCAAGATCCCAGACGAAAGGAGACCCTAAATGGGATTGAAAGAAGCAATGCAGGCGATAGCCGCCAAACCAATGAATGAGCTGACCTACTCAGACGTAACCGATACTTATGTGTACTATATCCGGGTTGATTTTGACCCCGTGGGTATTAAATTCTGTTTTGATGAGGCAGAAATCCCTAAATATGTGATTAACGCCAAGGCCAAGGCCAGGATTACTTATTGCCAATATCTGGCCATGGCCAGGGGCGGTCACAAGGCAATGTTTTTGGAGCCCAAAAAGCTTCTTTGTGAGAATGCCGAACCCGTTTTTGGCTTTCGGGAGCTTGATCAGGAAAAGGATACGAAAAGACATATGAAATATTTGCGGAATGAGAAGGTGGCCTGGCAGGCCCCGCTAGATAAGGCCAAGCTCCCCTTGGGCAAGTGTTACGGCATCTATATCGCCCCCCTACCCTTCTTTGATCGCTCCGGGGTTGATCCCGATATCGTCTTTTTCATGGCCTTGCCCTATCAGGTCTATCATATCCTCAACGATTACATGGGGGCGATGGGTAAAAGCCACCTGACCTTCAACCATACCCCCAACGGGGCGGTGTGCTCGGGCTCGGTATGGGCTTATAATAACCATACCGCCAATATGACCACCATGTGCGCCGGGAGCAAGACCTCTGGCAAAACGGACATGAGCATGGTGAATCTATTTGTCCCCGGAGATCAGATCAAACCCAGCGCGGCGCAGTTGTTGAAGCGGGTGAGGGAAATGGGTGGTCCTTCGGTCCTGGGCAAAGGCGGTCAACCGTGGCCCGGTCTCGACGTCTGTAAGGGGTGTCCGTTGTTTAAATATGAAGAAGTCTGATTACTCTGGGAAAAAACGGCGTTCAGAACCGGGTAAATCTGTAGGTCGGGGTAAAACTTAACGGCCCAATTGTTTAATAGGGGAAAGGGGCGGCAGTTCCTTTCCCCTCAGGTTTTTCTGGAATCTTTCAATTGAAAAGCCAGAGGCAGCAACTCTTTGACCCGCCAGCCCGCCTCTCGACCCTCGATGTAGATGATCGCCTCGGGGGCCAGTTCCGCCAGCCATTGGCGACAAGCACCGCAGGGCAGACAGTCTTCTGGCCTCCCCCCAACCGGAATATCGAGACCGACTAAGGCCAGATGGGTGATGGGGTGGGCGCCGGCGGCGACCGCGGCGGCTAAGGCGGCCCGCTCAGCACATAAGCTGAGGCCATAACTGGAATTTTCCACGTTAACGCCGATAAACACCTGACCACCGGCCTGGACCGCGGCGCCGACCCGAAAACCGGAATATGGGGCATATGCGCGGGCCGCCACTTGCCGGGCGATCTTTAACAGGCGCGTCCGGATGGCGGCTTCATCTTCGGGCGATAATGACACTGATTAAACCTCGGTTTTAGGCATCTGTTACGCCTAGATATCAATATCTCAATTAATCCAAGGCCATATAGGGAATAGGATCAGGCACGCCGACCGCCGCGAAGCCCTGGAGGCGCAGACGACAGGAAGAGCAGCGGCCACAGGCCCGATCTTCATTCTGGTAGCACGACCAGGTGAGCTCCAGGGGGGCCTTCAGTTCCAGTCCCCGCCGAATAATACCGGCTTTATCGAGCCCAATTAGCGGGGTGTGCACCAGGATCTTGGTCTGGGGGCCGGTACCCAAATCGATCAACTGATTTAAGGCGTTAAAATACTCGGGACGGCAATCGGGGTATTCGGGACTATCAATCACATTGGCCCCGATAAAAATCGCCGTTGCTCCGAGGGTCTCGGCCCAGGCCACCGCGGCGGCAATCAAGATGGTATTGCGAAACGGCACATAGGTTGAGGGCAACTCTCCAGGGGCTTCTTCCTCAATCGGAATCGGACGTTCCCGGTCGGTCAGGCTGGAGCCGCCGATGACGCTTAAAAAATGGAGATCCGCTTCCAGGGTCTGGCGGGCCTGAAAAAAGCCGGCCTGCTCCCGAAAGGCCCGGAGTTCGCGGGTCACGGTGCGCTGGCCATAATTGGCGTGAAACAGGGCCAGTTCATAATTTTGCCGGGCCAGGGCCGCGGTCACACAGCTATCCAGGCCGCCGCTCATCAGCACCACGGCCCAGGGTTTGGGTTTCATACGCCCCGCACCTCCGGCCCCCAGATATATTTATGCAGTTGCAGGTTGAGCCGCACCGGCAAGCGACTTTCCAGAATCCAGGCTGCTAACTCTTTAGGAGCTAAGACCCCGAAAACCGGGGAAAATAATACCGGCAAACGTTCCCAGGGCTGCCAGGGTCTGAGCAGTTCCAAAGCCCAGTCAAAATCGCCGCGATCGCTGACCACCAGCTTGATTTCATCATTGGCATTGAGATAATTTAAATTATCCAGATAATTATGCTCAGCCATGCCGCTGGACGGACACTTGATATCGACGATCCGATGCACTCTGGGGTCCACCGGGGCAATGGGTAAAGAGCCATTGGTCTCCAGCAAGACGGTCAGGCCGGCCTCGGCCAATGCTGACATCAACTTGAGGGATTCGGCCTGCAACAGGGGTTCGCCGCCGGTAACCAGAACCAATCGGGCCTCATGGGCCTGAGCCGCGGCGACCAGGGAAGGTACGGAACGCTCTGCCCCGCCCTCATAAGCATATGTCGTATCGCAGTAGCGACAGCGCAGATTACAGCCGCTGAGGCGGATAAAAAACCCCGGCTGCCCGGCAAAACTGGATTCCCCCATCAGAGAGTAGAAGGTTTCGGTGATTAATAGGGCCATCCTACAATTGTTTATCTCCCTTTAAACCATATTTAATTCTACCAGTAAGATTAATCCTGTCAAATGCTCGATCTTTAAGTCTCACTCGGGCTTGGAAAATCGACCAGCATTTTTTAATAAATATTTTTACCAAAATCGGCTAAAATGAGGTTGGAGCAGTTGGGGGTAGGCCATGTCCGGTGAATGGAAGAACAAACTTTATTTCGGCGATAATCTTGAGATTCTAAGAGAGCAGATTCAGACCGAGAGTGTCGATTTAATCTATCTGGACCCGCCGTTCAACAGTCAGGCGACTTACAATATCCTGTTTGCCGAAAAAAGCGGCGAGCAATCCGCGGCTCAGATCACCGCCTTTGAGGACACCTGGCACTGGGGCCTGGAGGCCGAGAAGGCTTATCACGAAGTGGTGACCCTGGGGCCGCGCAAATTGGCGGATCTCCTCCAGGCGTTGCGGTCCTTTTTGGGCTCCAACGATATGATGGCCTATCTCACCATGATGGCCATCCGCCTGGATGAACTGCACCGGGTGTTGAAGCCCACCGGGAGCATCTATCTGCATTGTGATCCGACGGCCAGCCATTACTTAAAATTGCTTATGGACGCAGTATTTGGATACAAAAACTTTTTGAATGAGGTTGTTTGGTATTATAGAGGGGCTGGGACTCCCAAAGCGGCGCGGGCACGTAGGCACGACATTCTGTTGTTTTATGCCAAGATGAAAACCATGCATTTTTTTGATCCAGATCCCATCCGGCAACCTTATGCTGAGGCTACGGTAGAGAGGTTTGCCCATTATATTGGTAATGTCAGAGACGGTCATGACTATGGATTACAAAGACTGCATCCTTTGGGAAAACATCCCGATGACGTCATCACCCACATCCAGCCGATTGCACCTTCAGCAAAAGCACGATTGGGCTATCCAACCCAGAAACCGGAAGAATTATTGGAAGAAATTATAAAATCTAGTAGTAGAGAAGGTGACATTGTATTTGATCCCTTCTGCGGCTGTGGCACCACCATCGCCGTGGCCGAGCGTCTCCAGCGGCGCTGGATCGGCATTGATATTACCCATCTGGCCATTACCCTGATCAAGAAAAGGTTGCAGGATACCTTTGGCCCCGAGCTTACTCCTTATGCAGAAATCGGCGCGCCGGAAGATTACCCCAGCGCCGAGGCCCTGGCCACCCTCAACCGCCATCAGTTTGAGTGGTGGGCCTTGGGACTGGTAGAGGCCCGGCCTGCCCAGGATAAGCGCAAAGGCCCCGATACCGGCATCGATGGCCTGATCTATTTCTTCGATGATCAGAGCGGCCAGGCCAAAAAGATCGTCATCCAGGTGAAAAGCGGCAATGTCACGGTCAGCCAGTTGCGCGATTTAAAGGGCGTAATGGAGCGCGAAAAAGCGGTTATCGGGGTCTTTATTACCTTAAAGGAACCGACCAAGCCGATGCTACAGGAAGCCGCGGCGGCCGGATTTTATGAGCCGGAGTACTTCCCCGGACGCCAATTTCCCCGGCTGCAAATTCTCAGTATTACCGATTTGCTGACCGGTCAAGAGGTCCAATATCCGCGGGTGGCCCCTACCGCCACCTTTAAAAAGGCCCAACGTCAACCAAAAGGTTCAGACGCTAAACCTCAGCAGAACGCCATTGCCTGGGAAGATCATAATAACGAAGTATAAAGAGCAGTTGGAAGTAAGCCATGCCTAGTGAGTGGAAGAACAAACTTTATTTCGGCGATAATCTTGATATTTTGAGGGAATATATCCAGACCGAAAGTGTCGATTTAATCTATCTGGACCCGCCGTTCAACAGTCAGGCGACTTACAATATCCTGTTTGCCGAGAAAAGCGGCGAGCAATCCGCGGCTCAGATCACCGCCTTTGAGGACACCTGGCACTGGGGCCTGGAGGCCGAGAGGGCTTATCACGAAGTAGTGACCCTGGGGCCGCGCAAATTGGCGGATCTCTTGCAGGCGCTGCGGTCCTTTTTGGGCTCCAACGATATGATGGCCTATCTCACCATGATGGCCATCCGCCTGGATGAACTGCACCGGGTGTTGAAGCCCACTGGGAGCATCTATCTGCATTGTGATCCCACGGCCAGTCATTATTTAAAGCTTTTAATGGATGCAATATTTAGTCCCGCTAGTTTCTGCAACGAAATTATCTGGCACTATCGCAAGTGGCCAACTGGAAAATATATATTTCAGAGGAATCATGATGTGATATTGTTCTATTCTCGCTCAAGTAGTAAAAAAAGGGCATTCAATCAACTTTATATGGCAAGGGCCTTATCAACTTTAAAGCGTTTTGGTAAATCTAAAATAATATCCGGTTACGATGATTCTGGTCAGCGTATTCCTTCCAAAGTAGATGAATCTGAGTCTGTAGGGGTTCGACAAGATGACGTATGGGAAATTGGGCGCGTACCACCAATAAAACAGTTATTCCCAACTCAAAAGCCCGAACTACTCTTAGAACGTATCATCAAAGCCAGCAGTAATGAAGGTGATATACTTCTTGATCCTTTTTGCGGCTGTGGTACTGCGGTCGTGGTGGCCGAAAGACTTAACCGCCATTGGCTTGGCATTGATATTACCCATCTGGCCATTACCCTGATCAAGAAAAGGTTGCAGGATACCTTTGGCCCCGAGCTTACTCCTTATGCAGAAATCGGCGCGCCGGAAGATTACCCCAGCGCCGAGGCCCTGG
>JAQVHY010000009.1:0-37992 GCA_028695935.1 Desulfobacca sp. | reverse complement strand
TGGGGCCGCGCAAATTGGCGGATCTCTTGCAGGCGCTGCGGTCCTTTTTGGGCTCCAACGATATGATGGCCTATCTCACCATGATGGCCATCCGCCTGGATGAACTGCACCGGGTGTTGAAGCCCACCGGGAGTATATATTTGCATTGTGATCCCACGGCCAGTCATTACTTGAAGTTACTAATGGATGCTGTTTTTGGGGCCAACAATTTTTGTAATGAGATTATCTGGAAAAGAACTTCAGGTCATAGTGATGCCCGCCGTTATGGCAGAGTACATGATGTTATCCTGTATTACTCAAAAGAAAATAAAACTATTTGGAATATTACCTACCAACCTTACGATGACGTATATGTTAACCAATACTACCGTTATAGTGATGCAGATGGGCGCAAGTGGATGTCGGATAATCTTGCTGCTTCTGGACTTTCAGGAGGTGGGTATGAGTATGAATGGAAAGGAATTAAGCGCGTATGGCGCTGTCCGAAAAGTACAATGGAAAGATTGGAAAGAGAAAATAGGATATATTATACCAAAAAGGGCATACCTAGATTAAAACGTTATTTAGATGAAGCATCCGGTATGCCAATCCAAGATATATGGACAGATATTCAAGCCATAAGGTCATGGCATAAAGAGCGCTTAGAATACCCCACTCAAAAACCAGAATCGCTCTTGGAACGCATCATTAAGGCCAGTAGCAACGAAGGCGATGTTATCCTCGATCCCTTCTGTGGCTGTGGCACCACCATCGCCGTGGCCGAGCGTCTCCAGCGGCGCTGGATCGGCATTGATATTACCCATCTGGCCATTACCCTGATCAAGAAAAGGTTGCAGGATACCTTTGGCCCCGAGCTTACTCCTTATGCAGAAATCGGCGCGCCGGAAGATTACCCCAGCGCCGAGGCCCTGGCCACCCTCAACCGCCATCAGTTTGAGTGGTGGGCCTTGGGACTGGTAGAGGCCCGGCCTGCCCAGGATAAGCGCAAAGGCCCCGATACCGGCATCGATGGCCTGATCTATTTCTTCGATGATCAGAGCGGCCAGGCCAAAAAGATCGTCATCCAGGTGAAAAGCGGCAATGTCACGGTCAGCCAGTTGCGCGATTTAAAGGGCGTAATGGAGCGCGAAAAAGCGGTTATCGGGGTCTTTATTACCTTAAAGGAACCGACCAAGCCGATGCTACAGGAAGCCGCGGCGGCCGGATTTTATGAGCCGGAGTACTTCCCCGGACGCCAATTTCCCCGGCTGCAAATTCTCAGTATTAGCGATTTGCTGAGCGGCCAAGAGGTCCAATATCCGCGGGTGGCCCCTGCCGCCACCTTTAAAAAGGCCCAACGTCAACCAAAAGGTCCAGACTCTAAACCTCAGCAGAACTCCATTGCCTGGGAAGATCATAACGACGAAGATTAAATTATGTTATCGGCGTTGGAGCCGGGGCTCATCGGTTCACTACAAATCTTAAGGGGGCATCAGACTTTGCACTTGACTATCAGGTGATGATATTCTAAATTTGTGAAGTTAAAATCAATCAGAAGGTTAAACTGGCCCTTAGATCCCACTAGACCCCGGCCGGGAAGTTGGTTTACAAGTCTCGAGGCCAGGTTTCCTAATGAGGAGTAGGGGTGGGGTTTGAAAAGATCGCGTGGAGGAGGACTTCCCCGGCGGGGCCGGGACCATTAATGAAGGAAGAAACCAAACTTATCCAGCAGCGGCGTCAGAAGGTGGCGGAATTACGGGCCGCTGGGGTAGAACCATATGCCAACCAGTTCCAACCAACCCATCAGGTCTTGGATATCATCTCTCAATATGGCGACCAGACGGATGAAGAGCTGGCCCGCCTGAACCAGAGCTTTCGGCTGGCCGGCCGTCTGATGCTGATGCGGCAATTCGGCAAGGCCAGCTTCTGCCATTTTCAGGATGATAGTGGTCGTCTCCAGGCTTATTTACAGCGGGAGGTAGTGGGAGCTGAGGCTCACTCCCTGTTTAAGCGCCTGGATTTGGGAGATATCATAGGATTTGAGGGACGGCTGTTCCGCACCCGGACCCAGGAGCTGACTCTCTCGGTTCAGAAATTTGTCTTACTTACCAAGGCCATCCGACCCTTGCCGGAAAAGTATCATGGTCTGGAGGATGTGGAGCTGCGTTATCGCCAGCGCTATGTAGATCTGATCGTTAACCCGGCGGTCAAGGAACTCTTCCGCAAACGCTCGGCCATTATCCGCCAATTGCGAGAGTATCTGGAAATGCGGGGTTTTCTGGAAGTGGAAACCCCGATGATGCAGCCCATTCCGGGGGGCGCTACCGCCCGGCCCTTTGAGACCTACCACAACGTCCTGGACCTGCCCTTGTTTTTAAGGATTGCCCCGGAACTCTATCTTAAACGCCTGCTGGTCGGCGGGGTTGATCGGGTCTATGAAATCAATCGCAATTTCCGCAATGAGGGTATCTCCACCCAGCATAACCCAGAATTTACCATGCTGGAATTTTACCAGGCCTACGCCACCTATGAAGATTTGATGAGCCTGACCGAGGCCATGATCGGGGCTGTAGCCCAGGCGGTATTGGGCACCTTGACCTTCGATTATCAGGGCGATCAGATTGACCTCACCCCTCCCTGGCGGCGTCTGGATTTACGGGAGTCACTGACTCAGGTCGGGGGCATTCCGGCGGATGTGGTCCAGGACCGGCAGGCGCTGGTAGCCCTGGCGCAGGAGCAGGGGGTGGTACTGCGACCCGGAGAGGGTTATGGCCGCGCCCTGGCTAAACTCTTTGATCTTAGGGTGGAAAGCCGACTTATCCAGCCCACTTTTATTGTGGGATATCCCGTTGAAATTTCCCCACTTTCTCGCCGTAACGAGAAGGACCCGGAGGTGGCCGATCGCTTTGAGCTGTTTATTGCCGGGCGGGAGATGGCCAACGGCTTTTCCGAGCTTAATGACCCGGAGGACCAGCGGGCGCGGTTCCTAAAACAGGTGGAGGCCCGGGAAGCGGGCAACGAAGAAGCTCATTATATGGATGAGGACTTTTTACGGGCCCTGGAATTTGGCATGCCGCCCGCGGCCGGGGAAGGCGTCGGTATTGATCGATTGGTAATGTTGTTGACCAACGCGGCCTCAATCCGGGAGGTAATTTTCTTCCCGTTACTCCGACCCGAGGGGTAACCGTAGTAATGTTTTTTGAACGCTTTGTGGCTCTACGCTACTTGAAGGCGAAACGCAAGCAGACCTTTATTTCTCTGATCACCTTTATATCCATTGCCGGGGTGACCGTCGGGGTCATGGCCCTGATTGTGGTCATCGGAGTGATGACCGGCTTTGACCATGATCTAAAGAAAAAAATCCTCAGTGTCAATCCGCACATCATCCTCCTGCGGCAAGGTTCCAGCATCATTGATTATGACCGGGTCGCAAGCCAGGTACAGTCTATCCCCGGAGTGGTCTCGGCCCAACCGTTTATTTACACTCAGGTGATGTTTTCCGGACCGGGCAACATTTCCGGGGGCATCCTGCGCGGGTTAGACCTGAAGGTTATCGGCCAAGGGGGGCCGTCGGCCCTGGAGGTGCAAGAAGGTAGTTTCCCGGCCCTGGCGACCACCGCCCCTGGCGACTTGCCAGCCATCGCCATCGGCAATCAATTGGCCAAAAATTTAGGGGTGTGGGTGGGTAGCCCGATAAAAATTATCTCCCCCTTAGGGACCTTAACTCCCATGGGACGGGTGCCGCGGGCCAAGAGATTCCAGGTCGCGGCGATTTTTCATTCCGGCATGTTCGAGTTCGATTCCACTCTGGCCTACGCCAGTATCCCTAAAGTTCAGGAATTCTTGGGCATGACTGACCAGGTGACGGGCATCGAAATCCGGGTCCAGGATATTTATCACGCCAATAAGCTGGCCGCCATCATCCAGGAAAAGTTGGGCGCGCCTTATTTTACCCGGGATTGGATGCAGACCAATCGCAGTCTGTTTTCGGCGCTGAAGCTCGAAAAGATCGCCATGTTTATTATTCTCACCCTGATTGTCCTGGTGGCGGCCTTCAACATCGCCAGCACCCTGATCATGATCGTCATGGAGAAGACCAAGGATATTGCTATCCTTAAATCTATGGGGGCCACGCGGCAAAGCATTATGCGCATTTTCATGCTGGAAGGCCTGATTATCGGCGTGGTCGGTACGGTGCTGGGGCTAATCCTGGGGTTTGGTCTCTGTGCCCTGCTGCGGCGTTATGAATTCATCAAGCTGCCCAGCGATGTTTATTATATTTCGACGCTGCCGGTTAAATTGCAAGGTTGGGATATAGCCTGGATTACTGGGGCGGCTTTGCTGATCAGTTTTATCGCTACCCTGTACCCCTCCTGGCAAGCCTCCCGCCTGGATCCGGTGGAAGCCATCCGGTATGAGTGACTCCCAGGGCTGGAAGGCGGTTCGATGATTCAGGTACGCGAGTTGGTCAAGACCTTCATGGCCAACAGCAATCGGGTGGAGGTGTTGCGGGGGGTCGATCTGGTTATTGAGCGAGGCGACAGCCTGGCCATTGTCGGGACCTCGGGAGTAGGTAAGTCAACCCTGCTCCATATTTTAGGAACCTTAGATCGTCCGACCTCCGGACAGGTGCTGTGGGACGGCCAGGAAATTTTTAGTTTGGATGATCAGCGACTAGCTGAATTCCGCAACCAAAAAGTGGGTTTTGTGTTCCAATTCCATCATTTGTTGTCTGAATTCAATGCGTTGGAAAACGTTATGTTACCGGCATTAATTGCCCGTCGTCCTCGATCCGAAGCCCAGGACCGGGCCGCAGCCATACTGTCGCAGGTAGGGCTCCAAGAACGGTTGTATCATCGGATCGGGGCCCTTTCCGGGGGTGAACAACAACGGGTCGCGGTGGCCCGAGCCCTGGTCCTGGAACCGGCAGTGCTGCTGGCCGATGAACCGACCGGCAACCTTGATCCGCGTACCGGCGAACAGGTCCACGAATTATTGTTGTCTTTGAATCGGGAAAAAGGGGTAACCACGGTAATCGTAACTCATAATCTGGAACTGGCTAAGCGTCTGGATCGGCAAATTACCCTGATGGATGGTAAAGCCGTGTTCCTGCACTAGCCTGGGAGCGAAGGAGATTGAGGATGGGAAACAGATTCTGGTCAACGATCCTGTTGCTCTTAGGGTTGGTCTGCCTGGCAGGGACCAGCGCCGCCCAGGAACTGGTCTTCAAAAAAGTAGCAGTTTTCCCTTTTAGCGTGATGAGCAGAGAACCCCTGGAACACTTAGGCGGTAAAATTCAAATTAATATCCAGGATTACCTGCTTAAAGAGGGCTTTGAGCTGGTAGCCGCCGACGATCTAAACCGGGAATTGGCCAAGCTAAAAGAACCACCGACTAATACCCAGGCAGTGGAACTCGGGAGAAATTTAGGGGCCGATATCGTGATTACCGGCTCCATGATCAAGATCGGTCCCACGCTGGCCCTTAAGGCTCAACTTACAGATCTTACCGGCAAGATCGCGCCTACTACCTTGGCGGCCGAGGGGGCCGGGTTAGGAGCTCTGGATCAACTAAGTAATAAACTGGCCCAGGAAGCCAGTTATAAGATTCTGGGGCAAGAGCGCATCTTTCGTATCGAAGTAAAAGGTAACCGACGGGTTGAAAAAGACGCCATTTTAGCGATCATTCAATCGCGCGAGGGTGATCTAATTGCTCCGGCCAAATTGCGCGACGATCTCAAGGCAGTGTATAAATTAGGATACTTTACCGACGTCAAAATCGATGTTTCTGATAGCCCTGAGGGCCGCATCCTTACCTTTGTGGTCGATGAGAAGCCCGCCATTCGCGACATTGTGATTGAAGGTAATCGTAAGATCAAAGATAAAAAAATTTTAGAAGCCCTGGACATCAAACTCTATTCGGTGGCGTCTGATGCCGCCATTATAGAAAACATCAATAAAGTCAAGGGCGTATATCGAGAGAAAGGTTATTATGAGGCTACCGTCAACTATCGTTTGGAACCCATCAGCAAAGAAGAAGTCAATCTGGTCTTAGAAATTGAAGAAGGGCCCAAATTATATATCAAGGATCTCAACTTCGAAGGCAATCGGGCTTTTAAAGACAAAGAGCTTAAAAAGGTCTTGGAGACCAAGGAAAAGAGTTTGCTTACCTTTATCACCGGGGCGGGAATTTTGAATAAAGACACCCTGGAGCGGGATGCGGAGAAAATTGCCGCTTTTTATTACAACCATGGCTATATTAAGGCCCGGGTGGGTGAACCTAAAATTGATATTCGGCGTAAGAATATATACGTCACTTTCCCCATTGAGGAAGGCCCCCAGTATAAAGTGGGTAAGGTAGATTTTCAAGGTGATCTATTAGAGCCACCTGAAAAATTAAAGCAATTTTTATCTATTACTAAAGAGGATATTTACAGCCGCGAAGTTATTCAAAAAGATCTGACTACTTTAGGTGATTTTTATGCAGATTTTGGCTATGCTAACGCCAATATTTCTCCTTTATTAAAGGAAAACGATCTAGATCTTACCGTGGATATCCTGTTTGACATCCATAAAGGAGAAAAGATTTACTTTGAACGCATCGAAATTTCCGGTAATACCAAGACCAGAGATAAAGTAGTCCGCCGGGAATTACGCGTTTATGAGCAGGAACTGTTTTCCTCTACAGCGATCAAACGGAGTGTGCAGAACTTACGTCGCCTGGAATTTTTTGAAGATGTTAATTTTAGTACTACACCGGGCAGCAGTTCAGACAAGATGAATTTGAAGATCACTATTAAGGAACGGCCTACCGGGACCTTCGGGGTAGGCGCGGGCTATAGCACCCAGGACCGGGTGGTCGGGATGATTGAAATATCGCAAGCCAACCTTTTTGGTCGCGGACAAAAACTTAAGGCCCAGGGCTTGCTGGGTGCTATTTCTCACCGTTTTCGACTAGGTTTCGAAGAACCTTATCTTTTTGACCGGCCCTTGAGCTTGGGCATTGACGCCTATAACTGGGAACGGGAATATGACGAATACACCCGCAAGAGTAAAGGCGGGAACCTCCAACTGAGTCATCCCATGCGTTGGGAATACACCCGGCTGTATGGGGGGTATCGCTATGAAAACGTTAATCTGCGCGATTTAGATCCTTATGCCTCTCAGGTACTCCGAGAAGCTGCATCAATTCATAATACCAGTGCCATGTCCTTGACTTTCCGGCGTGATTCCCGTGACGCCCAGTTTAACCCCACTAGAGGGTCGGATAACAGCATTTCCTTAGAACTGGCCGGACTCGGTGGGCAGGTCGCTTATACCCGCTACGTCGGAGAATCAGGCTGGTACTTTCCGCTGTTCTGGAACACGGTGGGAGTACTCCATGGCCGGGTAGGCTATTTGCAAAAAAACCCTTGGGGTAAATTGCCCAGTTATGAGAAGTTTTATTTAGGTGGCATTGACACCTTGCGGGGCTTCAAATATGCTGAAGTCAGTCCCCGAGATCCGGTCACTAATGAACGGATCGGCGGCGAAAAGTTCGTCCAATTCAACACCGAGTACCGCTTCCCGTTGTACAAAAAGCTGGGTTTACTCGGCATCGTATTTTTTGATGCCGGTAATGTTTATGCCAATAATGTCGAATACTTTAGCAGCATGCGGACCAGCGTCGGCACCGGCATCCGGTGGTTCTCACCCATGGGGCCGCTACGGGTCGAGTGGGGCTATAATCTTAGACCCAAACCTTGGGAAAGTCATAGCAACTGGGAATTTTCGGTGGGCGGAGTATTCTAATTCTAACCCCGCAATTGGGCCGGTTTTCTAAGGTAAGGATAGTAGGTTAAACTACCACACCAACTTAGCTGGAGCATAACTGATAATAACCCAATATTATCGATTGCTAAAAATTAGATCGTTCAGTTTCTTAAAGGAGGGCATTAATGTTTATTAAAGTAACACGCCTATTAATGGCGCTGGTGGCCTTAATATGGCTGGGGTCAATGGCTGAGGCGGCCCAATTAAAAATTGGGGTGGTGGACTCCGGGGAGGTGGTCTTCAACTCCGCGGACGGCAGACGGGTTCAAGAAACCCTGAAACGCAAGAACGAAGAGTTGAGTCGTGATCTGGAGCGTCGCCAGGGTGATCTCCGCCGGATGCTGGAGGATTATGAAAAACAGAAAGCCATCATGAAAGACGAATCCCGCCGCCGCAAGGAAGAGGAACTATCCCGCAAAGGTGAAGAATTCAAGCGGCAATGGGGGGCTTCGGAACAAGAGTTCGCTAAAGTGCGCGACCGGGAACTAAAGCCGTTGTTTGAAAAGTTCGAGCGGGTGATCAATCAGGTGGCTCGGGAAGACAACTATAGTTTGATCATCGACAAACGTGGCGGCGTCCTCTTCTGCGATACGGCTATCGATATTACCGATAAAGTGCGTAGCGCCTTTGGTCGCTAAACTTAGCCATGGCAAAAACCCTGGGAGAATTGGCTCAACTGGTGGGGGGTGAATGTCAGGGGCCGCCAGAGTTGCGCCTGCGAGGGATTGCCCCGTTTGAGCGCGCCGGTCCGGATGAGATCACCTTCATCACGCAGACTCGCTATGGGCGCCGGGCAGACCAGAGTCAGGCCGGCGCCCTGGTGGTGGCCCCCCAGTGGCGTCATCTCCAACGCCCCTTGATTATCACGGCTGATCCTTATCTGGCTTATGCCAAGATTGCCCAGGTATTTGCCCCTCCCCGAGCGCGCTGGCCCGGCATCAGTAATCGAGCTTTTTTGGGTAAAGCAATCACTCTGGGTCAAGAGGTATCTATTGCCCCGCTGGTCTGCATCGGGGACCAGGTCCGCCTGGGAGATCGGGTTACCCTGATGCCCGGCACCGTGGTCGGTGACCGGGTCAGCATCGGGGCCGATACTCTAGTCTACCCCAATGTCACTATCCTCGACGGCTGTAGCCTGGGCCAGCGAGTCATCGTGCATAGTGGCACAGTAATCGGCTCCGATGGCTTCGGCTTTGCCCCGGACGGCGAGGAGTTTGTCAAAATCCCGCAACTGGGCACCGTGATCATTGAAGATGACGTCGAAATCGGCGCTAATTGCACTATCGACCGCGGTGCCCTGGGTGAGACCCGCATCGGTCGCGGGGTTAAGATCGATAATCTCGTCCAGATAGCTCATAATGTAGTAATTGGCGACAATAGCATTGTGGTCGCGCAGGTCGGCATCTCCGGCTCGACTCATATTGGCAAGAACGTGCAGTTGGCCGGACAGGTGGGGTTGGTGGGACATATTGAGATCGGTGATCGAGTGCGGATCGGGGCCCAATCCGGGGTCACCCATTCGATCCCGGCCGGGCAGACGGTAACCGGCTCCCCCGCTCGTCCCCACGCCGAATTTCTGCGCCTTATGGGAGTCCTATCCAAGCTCCCGCAGCTCTATAAGACGGTTAAAGACTTAGAAAAAAACATCAAGGCCTTGGAAGCCGCAGTGCCCCAGGAGTCCCGCTCATGACTGTCCCCGATTCTATGGCCATTGAAGAAATCATGAATTTTTTGCCCCACCGCTATCCTTTTTTATTGGTGGATCGTATTCTGTCGATAATTCCGGGGAAACGCATCGTCGGCCTGAAAAATGTCACCCTTAACGAGCCTTTTTTTCAGGGGCATTTTCCGGGTCGTCCGGTCATGCCCGGCGTGCTGATCGTCGAGGCCATGGCCCAGGTCGGCGGGGTGTTGGCTTATATGTCCACCCAGGCCCATCTCAATAACCAGCTCTACTATTTTATGGGTATGGACAAGGTGCGGTTTCGCAAGCCAGTAGTGCCTGGCGATCAACTGAGATTGGAACTCGATACCCTGCGAGGCGGCAAAAGAATCTGGAAGATGCAGGGTAAGGCCTTTGTGGACCAGGTTCTAGTGGCAGAAGGTGAATTTATGGCTGCTCTGGGGCAGGCGGAGGGGAATTGAGCCGATGCCGCTAATCCATCCTACCGCACTGGTCGATAGCCGGGCCGAGCTGGCCGAGGGCGTTTCTGTCGGTCCCTATAGTATTATTGAGGGACGGGTGACTATTGGTGCCGAAACCCAGATCGGTCCCCACGTGGTAATCAGAGATTTTACCACGATTGGGGCTCGGGTGCAGATTTATCAGTTCGCCTCGATTGGTGAAGTACCGCAGGATCTGAAGTTTCGAGGGGAAGAATCCACCCTGTTGATCGGCGACGATAACGTCATCCGGGAGTTTACCACCTTGCATCGCGGCACCGCCGGCGGTGGCGGGGTCACCCGGATCGGGAACGGCAATCTGCTCATGGCCTATACCCACGTGGCCCACGATTGCCAAGTCGGCAATGGCGTCATCATGTCCAACGCCGCGACGCTGGCCGGACATATTACCGTTCAGGATCATGCCATTCTAGGCGGTTTGTCCGCGGTCCATCAGTTCTGCAAGATTGGCGAGCATGCCTTTATCGGTGGCTGTTCGGCGGTCGCCCGGGATGTGCCCCCTTATTGCATGGCGGTGGGTAACCGGGCCAAACTGGTGGGCCTCAATCTGGTCGGTCTGAAACGTTCGGGCTTTGACAGCGCCTCACTGGAAACCTTGAAATCAGCCTATAATCTGTTGTTCCTCTCCGAACTGAACATGAAAGAGGCCATGGCGCGGGTGCGGCAGGAGCTGCCGGATTTGCCCCAGATCCAAAATCTACTTCGCTTTATCGAAACCTCGGAGCGAGGTTTAGCCCCAGTAGATGTCCGAGAAAATCGGTCTCATCGCGGGTAGGAGTCAATTCCCCCTGCTCTTTGCCCAGGCCGCGCGGCAAAAAGGGCTAGAGGTGGTCGCGGTGGCCCACCATGGGGAAACCGATCCTGCCCTGGCGCACCTGGTCCACCGCCTGGAATGGGTTTATGTGGGCCAACTGGGGCGGATCATTCGCTGCTTTAAGAATGCCGGCGTCCGCCAGGCGGTACTGGCCGGTGGCATCCGCAAGGGCCGTCTGTTTACCCAGCTCAGACCCGACTGGCGGGCGCTCAGGCTGATCCGTCGGGTCGGACGGGCCCGAGATGACGGCATTCTCCGGGCCGTGGCTGACGAAATGGAAAACGCCGGGATTACCATCGTGCCTTCTACCCTATTTCTCGACGAACTCCTGGCCCCGGCCGGGGTCCTCAGCCGCCGTCAGCCCAGTCCGGAGGAACTGCGGGATATCGACTATGGCTTTAAGATTGCTAAAGAAATTGGCAGACTAGATATCGGCCAATGTGTGGTGGTCCGCCGCCAAGCAGTATTGGCCCTGGAAGCCATCGAAGGCACCGATGAAACTATCCGTCGGGGCGGCCGCCTGGCCCGAGAACAGGCAGTGGTAGTTAAAGTTAGCAAACCCGGCCAAGATCTGCGCTTCGATGTGCCGGCGGTCGGCCTGGACACCATCAAAGTCATGATTGAAGTCAGGGCCACGGTCCTGGCGGTGGAAGCCGGCAAGACCTTGATCTTCGACCGGGAAGCCATGCTGGCCGCCGCCAACCAGGCCCGGTTGGTAGTCATGGGAGTATTAGATCAGGCCGCTGATTCTTGATCGCTTGGTGGTGCGGAGGACGCGACGCACCCAATAAAAACTTATTCTGGCCTACCCACAATCTTCTTACTATAGGGTGCGCCCTGCGCACCAATGTTTAGGTCTCCGGTGCGTAGGACGCACCCTATAAATATTATTCCGCCTTAGAGTTGAGCAACGCCCTCAGATCGTCGCCTTCCAGAACCTCTTTCTCTAATAGAATCCGGGCCACTTTTTCTAGAATCTCGTGCTTCGATTCCAGGATGTCCCGGGCCCGATGGTGGGCATTTTCAATCAGGGCGCTGACTTCCCGATCAATTTCCTGGGCGGTCCCCTCGCTGTAATCTTTGGAGGCCGGGGACATGACCGTCTCCAGGAACAAGGGCCGACGCTCCCGCTCAAAGGTCATCGGTCCCAGTTTCTCACTCATGCCGTATTCCCGGACCATGCTGCGGGCGATGTCCGTAGCCCGGTAAAGATCGCTTTTGGCCCCGGTGGAAACCTCGTCGAACACCAGCTCCTCGGCGACCCGGCCCCCCAGCAGCACCGCCATGCGATCTTCCAGCTCGGATTTGGTCATTAAATAACGGTCCTCGGTCGGCAGTTGCATGGTGTAGCCCAAGGCCCCCACCCCCCGCGGAATAATCGACACCCGATGAACCCGGTCGGTAGTCGGCAGCGATTCAGCCACCAGGGCATGTCCGGTCTCGTGGTAGGCGACGATCTCCTTTTCCCGCGGGTTCATCATCCGGTTACGTTTTTCGAGCCCGGCTACCACCCGATCAATGGCCTCCTCGAAATCGACCATCTCGATCGCGGCCTTGTTACGGCGGGCGGCCAACAACGCCGCTTCATTAACAATATTGGCCAGATCCGCTCCCACCATCCCCGGAGTCCGGGCCGCCAACTTATAAAGGTCCACTTCCGGGGCCATTTTGACTCCCCGGATATGAACTTTCAGAATTGCTTCCCGCCCTTTGAGGCTGGGACGATCAACCAGCACATGGCGATCAAACCGGCCCGGGCGAATCAGGGCCGGATCCAAGATCTCCGGCCGATTGGTGGCCGACATGATGATTACCCCTTTGCGGGTATCAAAGCCGTCCATCTCGGAAAGCAACTGGTTCAGGGTATTCTCCCGTTCCTCGTGGCCGCCGATGGGGCTAAGCCCCCGCGCCTTACCCAGGGCGTCCAGTTCATCTATAAAGATGATACAGGGGGCCTTTTCCTGGGCCTGGGCAAAAAGGTCGCGCACCCGCGCCGCGCCCACCCCGACAAACATTTCGACAAAATCCGAGCCGGTCAGACTCAGAAACGGGACCTTGGCTTCCCCGGCCACGGCTCGGGCCAGCAGGGTTTTGCCCGTGCCGGGAGGGCCCACTAACAGCACGCCTTTGGGAATTTTACCGCCGAGGACCTGAAACTTGGCCGGATTCTTTAAAAATTCAATGATTTCCTTTAGTTCTTCTTCGGCTTCTTCCACCCCGGCCACATCTTTAAAGGTTACCTTGGTCTCTCCCTCCACATAAACCTTGGCCTTGCTCTTGCCCACCGTCATCAGGCCGCCGGCCGCGCCGGCACCGATTTTCCGGAAGAAATATACCCAGATGCCGATCAACAACAGCATCGGCAAGAGCCAGGAAAGCAGCGAGGTTAACCAGGTTTTTTCCAAGCGGGCGGAATATTCCACTCCCTGTTTGTCCAGGCGTTCCAGTAGAGTGGCATCTTCCATGCGCACGGTGGAAAAGGCGGGCTCAGTTTCACCCAGTTGCTTAATGCGCTCCAGCAATTCCGGGTCCTGGCGCTCTTGGGCCAAAAATTCTACCCCGGCCGGGGTCAGTCTGCCATCAATGGTGTCACTGGAAACCACCAGGTCCTTGACGCCTTGGTTATCCACCAATTGACGGAATTCACTATAACTTACGGTTTGTACCCGACGGCCAATCAGATAATTCTGTAGGATCACGAAGACCAACAGCGTCACCAGGAAGTACCAGATAGAGAAGCGGGCCAGTTTTGTCATTAGATACACCTCGGTTTGCCAGTGACTTGTCGTCAGACGTGGCAAATATATCGAATTATACTTAACAATAAATCAAATTTGTCCATTTTTCAAGTCAGGCCAGTTAATTAGTATTCATCCGGAAACTCCCCCGCCCCTTAGTGGGAGGGGGCTGGGGGGAGGGGGAATAAATTTAATAAGTATTTGATCATCTCCCGTGGGAGCCGGTTATGATGCTTACCGGCTATCTCCACACCTTTGACAATCAGGCTGATCTAGCATACAAAGAAAGAGACAAAAATTGCTGAATTCCAAGCCCATACCCGATTTTTTTGGAAGGACCCTGATTAATCTTGGTGTCGGATAAAAACCAACCGTCAGTGACCAGCGGCGCGTCCGGGCGGCGGCGGTTTTTTGCGGCTCCGGAACAGATTACTGGTACGGAAATCCAGCTTTCTAACTCAGAGTCTTGGCATCTGGCCCGGGTCCTGCGCCTCGGGGTCGGATCCCGGGTGGAAGTCTTTGATGGCCAGGGACAGGAATATGAGGCTGAGGTCCTGGCTCTGGAGTCCGGCCAGACCCGCCTGCAAATCATCCGCAAATTACCGGACCGGGCTGATTCCTCCTTGGCCCTGACTCTAGGGTTGGCCCTGGCCCGCGCCGAAACCTTTGACCTGGTAGTCCGGCAGGCTACCGAGATGGGGGTTAGCCGACTGATTCCGTTTTACTGCGAGCGCTCCCTGGTTAAACCGGCTGGTGCCCAGGCATCACGCCAGCCGCGCTGGCAGCGGTTGGCCCTGGAGACCCTAAAATCTTGCCAACGCTCCCGCCTCCCGGAAATCAGCCCGCCCCAGAGCTTTGGCGAAGTGCTGCACGGCCGGGAAGCGCTGAAAATCATGTTCTGGGAGGAAAAACGGCGAGAAAGCCCTAAAGAGCTGCTCAATTTGACCCCCGCCCCGGAATCGGTCCGGGTCTTGATCGGCCCCGAGGGGGGCTTTACCGCGGCCGAAGCGGCCCAGGCTCAGGCCGCGGGCTTTGAGCTGCTAGGGTTGGGACCGCGGCGGCTTAAAGTGGAGACCGCGGCCCTGGCCGCCCTGGCCCTTATCCAATATGCCTGGGGGGATCTGGCTGAATGATCCCTCAAAGGTCAGTGGCACAGGTTTTTAACCTGTGCAAAACTAAACACCTTAGCTCAAATGGAACCGATGATTGATTTACCCGGCTCACCACGACCCTATCGCGACCTGAACTCCTACCTGTTCTCCCAGTTCGGCGAACGGGTCCAGAAGATCACCCTCGATGCCGGGCTCACCTGTCCCAACCGGGATGGCCGGGTAGGCACCGGCGGCTGTATCTACTGCAACCCGCGGGGTTCGGGCACCGGGGCCTGGGCCAAAGGCAAGGGTATCACCGTCCAGCTTCAGGAAGGTATAGCGCGGCTCGGGAAACGCTATAAGGCCAAAAAATTTATCGCTTACTTTCAGAGTTTCTGCAATACCTATGCACCGCTAGGCCAGCTTAAAGCCCTCTATGATGAAGCCTTAGCCTTTCCGGAAATTATCGGCCTGAGTATCGGCACCCGCCCCGATTGCCTATCGGAAGAGATCCTGGCGTTGCTGGCCCACTATGCCCGCACCCACCTGATCTGGCTGGAACTGGGACTGCAATCGGCGCACGACGCCACCCTGCGGCGCATCAACCGCGGTCATGATGCCGCCTGTTTTACTTGGGCGGTGGAGCAGACTCAAGGCCGCGGGCTGCATCTCCTGGCCCACGTCATCCTGGGCCTCCCTGGCGAGGGCCGAAACGAAATGCTGGCCACCGCCGACTACCTGGCCGCCCGGCCCCTGGATGGGGTGAAAATTCATCTGCTTTATGTCATTCAGGGAACGCGGCTGGAGTGCCTCTATCGGGCTGGCGAGTATCAGCCGCTGACTGAAGCTGAGTATGTTGCCCTGGTAGTGGATTTCCTAGAACGCCTGCCGCCCCATATGGTCATCCACCGCCTGACCGGCGACCCGCACCCGGAGGAGTTGGTGGCCCCCAGCTGGTGCCTAAATAAAGCGCGGGTTTTGGCAGCCATTAAGGAAACCTTTGCGTCCCGGCCAAGCTATCAGGGGAAGCTCTGGCAGCAAACAAAAAAGGCTCACGCCAAGACGCCAAGGACGCCAAGTTATGGTAACTAATATCCTTGCTGTCTTAGCGTCTTTGCGTCTTGGCGTGAGATTATTAAAACTTAGGCCTAGAGCTTTGGCAACAGATCGATAGAGACACCCCCACGCATGAAGGAACCGGAGTGAATAAAATCTGGCGTCCTATAAATATCGCCCTGATAGGCTTAGCTTTCCTACTTGCCCTGGCGGCGCTGACCTATGCCTGGTGGCCCACCCTCTCGCCTTATATCTATGCAGGCTATGATTTTCTGACCGATAAGGAAAAGATCCGGGACTATATCGCGGCCTGGGGTTCCCTGGCCCCGGTGGTCTTTATGGTCATCCAGACCTTACAGGTGGTGTTCGCCCCGATTCCCGGCGAGGCCACCGGCTTCCTGGGCGGCTTTCTGTTCGGGGTCTTGCCGGGCTTTATATATTCCACCATCGGCCTCACCGTGGGCTCGACCCTGGCCTTTCTGATCGGCCGTTGGCTGGAAATTCATGTGGTCGAAAAAATCGTTAGGCCCGAGACTCTGGAGAAATTTGATTTCCTCATCGAACGCCAGGGCACCCTGGTGGCCTTCCTGCTCTTTCTATTTCCCGGCTTTCCCAAGGATTATCTGTGCCTGATCCTGGGTCTGAGCCAGATGCCGATCAAGGTTTTCCTGATCATCGTCACCATTGGCCGTATGCCCGGCACCTTGATGCTGTCCTTACAAGGGGCGCAGGTCTTTAAAGGCAATTACTATGGCCTGGCCATTATCCTGGCCCTGATCATCGCCCTTGCCCTGCCGATGTTTATCTATCGGGAAAAAATTTATGGCTGGCTGCGGAAGTTAAGTGGCCCGGAGCACCGCCCTGATCAGCGCCGCACCCCAGATTAATGGCATTGGTTTTATTAATGTAATAGCAAGATGCCGGTGCCACTATTTATACCAAGTTGTTATCGAAAAAGTAATATCCTGATCGTAGGGGCGTGATTTACCACGCCCTTTAGGGCGCAATGAATTACGCCCCTACGGTTAAAGGTATTTTTCTGAAAGCAACTTGGTATTAATTGCCCCTATTCTAAAGATTAGCTGGATCCGGTCCCCCACTCCACCACGTTGCCGGCCCAGGTGACCCCGGCCCCGAAGCTGATCATCACCACTTTATGGCCAGGCTGAATCTTGCCTTCCTGCAAGGCCTCATGGAAGGCAATCGGCACCGAGGCCGCCGAGGTGTTGCCATAACGGTCAATATTGGCATAGACCTTGTCCATCGGCACCTTGGCAAATCGGGCCCCGGTCTCCAGGATGCGATAATTGCCCTGGTGGATGATCAGAAAATCGATCTCCTCGCGGCTCATCCGGGCCACTTCCAGTACCCGCCTGATACTGTCCCGCACCGCGTTAATCGCAAATTTATAGATTTCCGGGCCATCCATGTACATATAGTTTTTCGGCTTGGAAACGGAAGGAAGGAAGGGGCTGTTTAAGTGATTGAATTCCGTGGCCAAAGATAGCTTAGGATTGTAGCGCGAGGCAATAAACGACCCGATCAGGCGGCTTTGGGTAGTCGGCCCTACTACCGCTGCGCCGGCGCCGTCCCCGAACAGCACGCAGGTGGACCGATCCGTCCAATCGATCATCCGGGAATTGGCATCGCTGCCGATCACCAGGGCATAGCCGCCGGTAGCTTTGACCAGCCGTTCGGCAATATAAAGCCCATAGTTAAACCCGGAGCAGCCTGCCAAGACGTCAAAAGCACCCAACTGATCATTGAGTCCTAAGTCGTGTTGCACCCTGATGGCAATAGAAGGGAACACATAATCCGGTGAGTTGGTGCCGACAATAATATATTTCAGGTCAGTGGGGGCGATCCCGGCCGCTTCCAAGGCCTGCCGCGCCGCCGCGGTGGCCATGGAGGCAACGCTCTCCTCCGGAGCGGCGATGCGACGTTCGATAATCCCGGAGCGTTCCCGAATCCATTGGTCAGAAGTGTCCACCATCTTTTCCAGATCAAAGTTGGTTAACACCTGTTCCGGGACATAGATCCCGGTTCCCAAAATGCCGATCGACTCACCAGACACTTCTTTCTCCTATCCTTCAAGCTTCTCCGAGAGCGGATTGGGTAAATATACTTAGAGATTTATTTATGTGCAAGCGAATTATGGGGAGGGTTATAATCGTGCAAATTCCATCGGTTAGCGCAAATGGCAGTAAAGACCGGTCAACCTCTCATTCCCCGAAGAAGTTGCCCGACGGTTCCGGAACGAGGTCTGTCTCGAAGGAAACTATCAGTCTTTCCCTTCTCACAGTAGCGGGGCCTGCCTATTACTTCCCGACTCTCGAAACCAACCAACGGCGGGGCGGATTAAAAAATTATGTTTATTAAATTACCTACAAGCTACCAGGACTACCCCTAAATCTTTTTCCAATTGCTGTATCTGGTTTAAATCATTGGCCGGGAGTTCTGCTGCATCGCAAGGGTAGGAGTTAAAGGCCAATAGCGGTTTGCCCAACTTCTGTTCAAGGGCCTGGATGTACTTGAGCTTTTGCTCATCTAAGGTGGAAAGGCTATAAATCATGGGCGGTCTCCTTTCCTTCACCCCAGTGCTTCGGCCGTTGGTAAGTTACATTATCACAAATTAACTTGACCTGTCAATCCGTCTTGGTCTTGGCTTCCCTTTCGGTAAAACGCTGCGGCAGGTTGATGGACACGGTGGTCCCACGCCCAGGTTTACTGGTAACCTTGATTTCACCGCGATGCTCTTCGACAATCTGGCGGACAAATACCAGTCCCAACCCGGTGCCGCCGATTTTGGTGGTATAAAACGGCACAAAGACCTTCTCCACCACTTCCGCCGACATACCTTTGCCGGTATCCTTGATCTCTAGATGGGCCTGGTCGCCCGCTAAACTGGTGAGAACCTCTATGTAGCCGCCGGGCGGAGTAGCCTCGATGGCATTGCGGAGCAGATGCGACAGTCCGACGCGCAGGAGATGTTTGCTCAATTTACCGATCAGGGGCTGGGGCCAGAGTTTGGCTTCCAGGTTTAAATTTTTGGCCTCCGCCTCCGGTGCCAGGATATTTAGCACATCTTGGACAATCAGATTCAGATCTTCCTGACTAAAGAAATACTCCCGCTCTTTGGCCAGGGTTTCAAACTTTTCCACCATCTGTTCCATTCTTTTGGCCTCTTGGGCAATCGCCCGGAGCCATTGCCGGGAGGGATCTTCCGGGGTCAACCGCCGCAACAGTAAGTGACTGAAACCACCGATCACGCAGATCGGGTTGCGGATGCCGTCGGCCACCCCCAGGGCCATTTCCGCCATGGTGCGCTCCATGACCAGGGTTTCCAGGTCGCGGTTCAGGTTTAGGATCTCCCGGCTGACCGACTCCAGTTCGGCGTGATTGGCCTCCATGCGGCGATAGATGCGCTGAATATGGTGGAAAAACATGGTTACCGCGGCGACGGTCATAAAGGCCAGGGTATTGAAGCCGCCGCTGAAAGGTCGAAGAAATTCCCAAACATTGGCGGCGCCCGAAAAAACCAAGATATATTTGACCAGATGGCCCAAGGAGCGGGACAGGGTGAAAGCCAAGAAAGTCACAGTCAGCCAGAAAAAGAAGGCATAGAGCGGGTTATCTGGTTCGCCCTGCATCAGCTTGCGAGCTTCCGCCAGGCACAATCCGGCCAGGATAATCGCCGCCGCGGAGCCGAAAAAATCAACGATCCAAATCGATAACATGGGCAGCGTAAGCATTAACTAACCTCGCTCCTGGCTCTGACGAACCTTTCTGAGTCCCAGGTAAAAAAGGAATAAGGCCGGTAATAACCACAGGTGATCTAATCGGAGCAGATAGTAGAACAGAGCCGTGAGATTGTCCACCTTCAGCCGCTGGGAAAAATCCTGGGGCTGGCCTAGGAAGTCTTCGGGTGAGAGATACAGACCGACCCAGTGGCCGATAAAGGCATCAAGATTCCAGAGCGCAAAAAATAGCCCGGCCCAGGCCATATAACGAAACCCCGTATTCGTGAGCACCGGGCTACGCACGACCTTAAAAGCAAAATACAGCATGGCCAGGAAAAAACAGATATGGGCCGCTTGGTGAACATAGAGTCCCTCCGGCGGCCCATGTTCTTGAATAGCCCCAGCCGGGTGCGCATAAAGAAGCACCAACCCCAGCAATTGTAAGACTACTTTTCCATTAAGACGGCCCATCTAAATATTCCAAAATTTAGGGTTGCCTGAAACTCTGCGGATCCCTTACCCCCTTAATCTATCCCGTGTCTAACTCTGGGTGGTATGGGGGCAGGTACCGCCGATTCTTAATTACCTCCCTTCTACTCCGAATTACACCATTTTTATCGGCGATCGACCACAATTAATAAAATCATTTTACTCTAAATATCCCAACTCCCGCAAGGCGCGCGGGTCTTTCCGCCAGTTTTTCCAAACTTTTACCCATAGTTCTAAATACACCGGGCATAACAATAAGGCCTCGACGGCGGTCCGGGCCTCCTGGCCGATGGTTTTAAGCCGACCGCCCCGTTTGCCGATGATAATGCCCTTCTGTGAGGCGCGCTCCACATAAATTATCGCCCGGATGCGGACTAGCTGGGGACGCTGGCGCTCGTCGAAGTCCTCAATTTGCACGGCCACGGCATAGGGAATTTCCTGGGCGGTGTGATGAAAAACTCGTTCTCGGATCAGTTCGGCAACCAGAAAGCGTTCACTGCGGTCGGTCAGTTGCTCAGAGGGATAAAGCGGCGGGGCGACGGGCAGCAAGGCGATGATTTCTTCCAGCAGGTCGGGCAGGCCATCTCCATAAAGGGCGGACAGCGGCACTACCGCGGCATCAGGAAAAATCTCGTGATATGTGGCAATTAAGGGCAGGATTTCCGGTTTGGCAATAATATCAATTTTATTGATGGCAATTACTAGCGGTTTGGGAAACCGTTTCAGATTGGAGGAGATAATTTGAGTTTCGGTGGCGACATCCTGGGGGGTGACCAGCCAGACCACCACGTCGGCTTCCGCCAGAGCCCCCAGCGCCACCCTGACTAAACTTTCATTTAAAGCCCCGCGCGGGTCCATAATCCCGGGAGTGTCCAGGAACAGCAGCTGGGCTTCCGGGCGTTGCACCACGCCACACAAGCGGTGGCGAGTGGTCTGGGGCCGAGGCGAGGTAATGGCCACCTTCTCGGCCACCAGGCGGTTCAAGAGAGTAGATTTACCCACATTGGGAGCACCGATCAGGGCCACGTAACCGCATTTGAAGTTATCGCCGGACATTTCGGCCCTTGGAGTAAAAATCCTGATCAACCCGATGACGGCCTCCGGCAAAGAGGCCCAACCCCACCAGTCCCAGACAGAGGAAGGCAAAGAGGTTGCCAAACCGGGTGTAGAAACTGCCGCCCGGGCCCAGGGGTATGGTCATCACCTGAGCAGTGGGGACAAAGAGGTCGGAGCGCCAGATGATCTCCCCGTCGGGATTAATAAAGGCGCTAAAACCGGTATTAGCAGCCCGCGCCAGGCTAAGCCGGTTTTCGACGGCCCGCAAGACGGCCATCGACAGGTGCTGATACGGGGCACTGGTGGTTCCGAACCAGGCGTCATTAGTAATATTGACCAGCAAGTTTGCCCCATTCTGGGCCATGGCCCGGCTCAATTCCGGGAAAATCGACTCAAAACAGATCAGCGTGCCAATATCCACGGCCGGGGTTGATAACACCACCCCCGGCGGACCCGCGGCAAAATCACCTACCATGGGCACCATCTTGCCGATAAAAAAGAAATAGCGCCGCAAGGGCACATATTCGCCATAGGGCACCAGGTGAGCCTTATCATAGCTGCCGACCACCTGGCCCTGGGGCGAGAGCAGATAAGCCCGGTTGTAAAATTGCTGCTCTCCAGATTCCTGGAATTCAAAGGCGGGACTGCCAAAGAGCAGATAGCCCTGGGCCTCTCGGGCAATATTCATCATCTGCCGGGACATCACCGGCTCGCGCAAAAAGAAAAAGGGCGCCGCGGTCTCGGGCCAGATCACCAGATGCGGCCGGGGCGGGCTTATCTTCCTGGTCAGATCGGCGTAAATATCCAACGTGGTCTGCTGAAAACGGGGGTCCCATTTCTGGCCCTGCTCAATATTGCCTTGCACCACCGCCACCGGCAATTGCGGGCGCTGGGCGCTCTGACGCTGGACCTGCTGCACTCGCACATAGCCATAGACCAGGGTGGCACCGACGACGATCACCAGCAACACCAGGGCCCGGCGACGTTGCCGGCGACCGGCTTCGCCGAAGGTCAGCAATAAGCAGAAAATTGCCTGATTGACGAAGACGATCAGAAAGGACAGACCATAGACCCCAGTCAGATCCGCCAGTTGCACTAGGAGGCGAGCATTATAGAGCCCATAGCCCAGCAATTCCCAGGGGAAGCCGGTGAAAATATAAGCCTGGCCAAATTCCAATGCCACCCACAGGGCCGGGGCCCACCAGAGCTGATTTAAACCCCGCCGTTGGCCCCAGCTTACCCCCCAGGCCCAGAGGCCGCGATACAAACTCAGGTACGTGGCCAGCAACAGCAGGATGGCCAGGCCCAGGATTAAGGGGAGATGGCCATAAACATGAGTGACATAAACAATCCAATACAATAAGGTCAGGTTATGGCTTAAGCCATTTATGAAACCCAACAAAAAGGCGTTCCGGCCGTTCAGACCCTGAAGCCCCCAAAACAGCGGCACCAGGGCAAGCCACAGCAGGTAAGTTTGGTTAAATTTGGGGAAGGCCGCGGTTAATAACAATCCGGAAAACACCGCGGCCAGAACCGCTTTTAAAGGCAGCGACGCGGGAAGACGTGGAGTCATAGTAGAGCCTGCCGATTGTCCTAAGTTACCAGGGATTGCCAGCTAGCCAAAATGGCAATTTAATATAACCGATGTTGATCTGGAAAAGCTATGGAGAATGTCTGGGGACAGCGATTTAGGTGTAATAACCAAGACTTGAGTTGACCATCATCAACATCAAATCAGAGAAGACCTGAGACTGGGAACAAAAGTATTAAAGGTCGTCATGATCTTGGATGCAGCTATGACACCCATATCAAATAATTTTTTGTGATTATAAAGTATTAGATAAAGACCAGAACTAAAAACCTTGGGTATAGATTAGTTAGATGATAGCTTTAGTCCATTTTTCCGCAAAGGCGTATCTGGTTGCAGGCTGAATTTGGGTTTGACACTCATGATCACAACCCTTGGAGGTCTTTTCAGAGTATTTTCCGGCTCCCGGAAAAAATTCTGTTGACAAAAAATATATTAATATATAAATGGATTTATATATGCTATTAAGCTTGGTGGTATAAAGTTCGACGCCAACCCTAAACAACATTAGGCCAGTGAACTAAACGGAGAATAGCGTGTCCGGAAACGAAGTTTACGATTTGATCATTGTGGGCGGCGGACCTGCGGGCTTGACCGCGGGGATCTACGCGATGCGAGCGGCGCTTAAGACCCTGCTGATCGAAAAGGGCTTCCCCGGCGGCCAAGTGGCGGTTACCAAGGAAGTGGAGAACTACCCTGGCTTCATCAAGATCGGGGGTCTGGATCTGGGTGATAAGTTCCTCCAGCACGCCAAATGGTATCAGTTAGAAATTGTAGAACAAGAGGCCATCGCAACCGAGCCTGGAATTGGATACCATGCAGTGCGTTTCTCCGACGGCACCATTTTGAAAGCCCAGGCGATCATTCTGGCGACCGGCGGCACCGCCCGAAAGCTTAATATTCCCGGAGAGAATGAGAATTTCGGCATGGGAGTTTCCTACTGTGCGACTTGGGCGATCTTCGGCAAAAGTATGCCAACCAGATTGTCCTCGCCGCGGCGGATGGGTGCACCGCGGCCTTAGCCGCGGCGCATTATGTCGAGGCCCAGAAAGGCGGCCAGGCTGGCCAGGTGGTCGACTGGGGCACGGTCAAGGTAAAAAGCTAGAATTCCGCAAAGTGTCGAATGGTGGGTAATACCGAAAAGCAAGTGTCGCCGGAAGAGCAAAATCGGATTTTACCGGATGCGGTCGGGCGCAACAATGGATTTATGGTGCAATGCCGGCTGGATAATGATCGTCTGCACAGCACCGCCTTTCTAGCCAAGAGTCTGTCAGACAGCAACCGCCTGAGAATACTGCTATTCATCAGCGGTGGGAAAAAATCGGTTTCCGCCATCGTCGAGGAATTGGAGCTGTCGCAACCGCTGGTGTCACATCATTTGAAGGAGTTGAAGCGTTCCCTGTTGGTCAAGGTGGAGCGCCAGGGACCATTTATTTACTATGAACTGTCAGATGCGAGAATATTGGACGTGATACGAACGTTGAGCGGGGTGGCCACGGATCTCTTGTCGGCGAGAAAGACCTTTTAAGGCAACGGAGGCAATCCTACCCCATGGATGATTTTTTTGAAATCGTTTTCCGCATGGCCCCAGAGGAGGCCCTATCGAAAATCACCACGGTCCTGGCAAGACTTCTGACGGACCTTGATAACGAAGCGCGCGAGCGCTTTCTGATGAATCTGATCGGACAGTCCGAAGGCGATAAGGTATCCAGTTTAGTGCATTTGTGACTGGCTGAGTGCATGGGCGAAGGTGTCGACCCAACGCAGATGTGCCGAGGCTTAGTGGCCAAGGTGGCCCAATCCGAGCAACTCTCGGCAATCACAGACCCCGACCTGCTGGCGCTGTTTGAGGATTGGTTGGAAGAACTGGAAGCAGAGGTGCTTGAGCTTTTGAAGGCACGCGGCCCGTTGGATGACAAGGCGCTGGCTGAGAGTCTCGGCCTATCCTGCCGAGGCGCGACTTTTCTGCTTTCCAAGCTGGGAAGGGAAGGAAAGCTATCCGCTCAAGGATTAATAGATATCAAGAAATCACCGCGGCAAGAAAATTACTAGAGCCACCGGAAATGGCAACCATGCAAGGAACAATGTGTATTGAGGATAAACATTAACCCCTATGGCTGTGAGGAGGAATCTAACATGCCCGAACTGATCGTTTTTCACAGTGGCAATCCTGGCTGAATGTCATGCAGAAAGGCTATAGGTGTAGCCCATGACATGAAGGAAAAATTCGGAGATAAGCTGGACGTAAAGATTTATACCTTGGATTCGGAAGAGGCGAAAGGTTACACGTTTAAGAGTTCGACCAACGTCCTTTTTCAAAACGATTGGGTGCCCCTTGATGTAGCAACGGATAAGAGCAAAATGGAGAGCTTTTTGTCTCAGAAACTGTAATGGGGTCAAAAAAATGAAAGTCTTGTTTATCATTACCACAGACGACGGCGAAACCATCTTCAATGCCATGCGACTGGCAAACGTCGGTGTCAAAAAAGGAGATGAGGTCAGCGTCTTTATGCTCGGAAAGGGCGTTCTATTTGAACAGGCAGGAAACGAGCATTTTGATGTTATGGGGCAAATCAATCAGTTCGAGGGAGATTTTTTTGTCTGAGGGGTTTGCATGAAATCCCACGGTCTGGAGGGATCAAGCAGCTGCCCCATAGGTTGGATGGACGATTTGTATGAATTGATGGCCGAGGCTAATAAGGTGATAACTTTCTAGCAGGTTCCCGTCGGGGTTTGAAGATTTAAAATACTCCATTTTATCATGGAGAATTAACCCCTTTGCTCAATATCAGAAAGGAGGCTCAGGGAAGGTGCTCCTAATCGGGGGTTATTCATAACCAGATTTATAGAGGCTAACCAACTCATGAACCAGGAAGATTAACAAATGGAAGCCAAGAAATCAGTGGTGGGAGTCCTATTCGATGAAGAGACCGTTTGCTTGGATTGCCTGAACGTCGGGGAGCACATTAATCTGATGCGGGGTTTCCTTGATACCATATCATTACAGGACATCAAGGGAAAGGATTACCTCTGCAGCCGCTGCCAGAAGAACCTCCCTATTGGCCCTGCAAAGAGCATCCTGATTACCGGCAGGACTGGTCCGGACCCCCGTTCTCACAAAGGCGGACAATGATTCTACGGTGTCTTAAGTCAGTTGCCAAAAGCGGAAAACTATAAATAGGCTGGGTGCATTATAACTGCATCCGGATCCGATATCGGACCAGGTTTTGGGCGTATGCCAAAAAGTTGTCTATCGCGTTGGGTCACCGGGTAATTCTTTTATCTCAGGTTAAGGGCCCTTACCTGAAACAGGGGGCAGTAAGCCTGGATAGGACCATCAGGCGTGATATTCCTCTTAAACAAATGGTTCATAACGGCAGTGTCAACATGGAGAAAAAATTTAAATCCATTGCATACACTCAAGAAATATATCTTAACAAATAAGCCACATGGGATAGATTATATCTTGCCAAGACTGAAGAGCTATGATCTGACTAGAGCACTTAACCTTTTGACCGGAGCTCTTCAAGATAGTCATTTGTCCGAAGATATTATGCTTTGATGCCGAGGTTGCCTGGTCAGGCTTGAAGCATTACAATTTAGGTAACATTAGATGGGTTAAATACTAAGCAGTCTGGGAAGATAGGTCATCTGATGCAGGTGAGGTGATGGGCTGTACGCGGATTTTTTTGACCCGACGGTCATCGGCGGCGACCACTATAAAATCCAGATTATTGACCCTAACCTGGTCATTAACTTTGGGGACCCGGCCTAAATGCTGGATTAACAAGCCACCTACGGACTCAAATTCTCCTTCCGGGCAGGGAATATTGAAATAGGACGCTAATTCTTCAATATCCAGTCGGGCGTCAACAATGACCGAGTGATCCTCTTGGGCGATCAGCCGGGGTTCTTCAAAGTCATATTCATCATAGATTTCCCCGACGATCTCTTCCAAAATATCTTCGATGGTGATCAGGCCCGAGGTGCCGCCATACTCATCAATGACAATGGCGATTTGAATCTTTTTTTCCACAAAATCCCGCAGCAGGTCACTGATTTTTTTACTTTCCGGAATAAAAAAGGGGGCTCGCAAGACCCGCGCTAAATCCTGTTCCGATTCCGGCAAATTCCAAAATACCAACAGGTCCTTAGCCAGCAAGATGCCGACGATATGGTCAATATCACCCTGAAATACTGGCAGACGGGAATGGCCCCGAGCTAAAACCAGACTGGTAATCTCTTTTATGGCAGTATCCTGAGCCACACAGGTCATATCTACCCGGGGCACCATGATCTCTCTGACCAGAGTATCTCTAAATTTAAAGATACTCTCGATCATCTGCCCTTCCTGACGGGTGATAAAGCCCCGCTCCTCGCCCTGGTCAATAATGGTTTGAATTTCTTTTTCTATATCAGCAGGTTGCTCAACACTCCTTCTTCGTGTCCAATGATGCCATAAACGCTTCAATAATCCTGACCGGGGACTGTCCGGGTCATCCATATTAAATCCTCATCTGTTTGCGTTCATCCCGTAAATAATGGCTCACGGCCTGAATCTCGCGCGGAAATTCCAGACCGCGGTCCAAAAACTTAACCTCATAGTTGCCAATCTGAAAGTGCTCGGTGGCATATTCCAGAGCGACTCGATAATCAAAGTTTTTGCAGGAAAAAACATCCAGGCTCAGGTAAGACTTCTCGGGGAAGGTATGGACGCTGATGTGACTTTCGGCAATCAGCACGAACCCCGAAAGGCCCCAATCCTGGGGATATTTACCCGTATATTTAAATACATAGGGCGGCATGATCTTAGTCATCTTGATCAGGTCCGGACATTTATTCAAAAATTCGTAAATCCCGTCCAGATCGATCAATCGATCATTGCCGCAGCCATAGCCATCGACCATCAGGTGCTGTCCAAAGCCCACTACAGGTTTTTTCACAGTTCTTTTCCTCCCTCATCCTGCCATTTGTGCTTGATGGTCACCACCCGGAGGGGCAACCTTACTGCTTAACGTCGCGGGGTAGCATAAACCTCCTTAGTCAAAAATCGGGGGGGTCACTATCCACAAGATCTGGGCCTCTTTCTTGCCCAAGTTAACCACGGTGTGTTCCCGATCGGAGCGAAAATAGAAACACTCGTGTTGCCTGATCTTGTATGCCAAATTATCCAATTTGAGGCTGATCGTGCCCTTGAGGACCAACCCGAACTCCTCCCCCTCATGGGGGCGTTGCGTCTCAATCTGGCCACCCAGTCCCATGGTTACCAGCACCGGGTCCATCATCCGCTTCTGGGCGTCGGGCACTAAGACCTCAATTTTGCAGGCCGGAGTCGATCTCGAGGTCGTTATCCGGGCGCTCCGGGGATAAACTACCCGCTCTTCCGCTAAATCCCGAAAAAAATCAGCTAACGACACGCCTAAGACATCCAGGATATCAGTTAGGGTGGCAATCGACGGCGAAGTCAGATCGCGTTCCAGTTGCGAGATAAAGCCCTTGGTCAGATAGGCTCGATTAGCCAGCTCTTCCTGGGTCAAAGAATTGGCCTGACGCAAACGTTTAAGTTTTTCGCCGATTTTCACGGATCGTTCCGAGTTTACTATAAATAAACAAAATGTTTAGTATAAGAGTTAATGATATAATCTTTTCCCGCGCCCAAGTCAAGGACTTTTCCGAGTTGAGACCGAAAAAAAAAGGGGATTTGCTCTACCCGAGCCGGTTTCTAGAATCGGCAATCTAGTTAATAATACTATGATTTTAGTCCGTGATGTCTAACCTTAGGCTTTTATTGGACTAGAGTAGTTCGGCCTGACCCTGCCACGCCTCTACCTGGGTACGAAACTCCGGCGGTAGGGCTACTGGTTTGCCGTCGGCGTTGATACACACCATAGTCAGATGGATGTCGGTAGCCAGTTGCCCGGTAGCGGATTTAACTAGTTGCTGGTGGAATTTGAGGCTACGGCTCTTGATCTGGGGAATGGTAGAAATGATTTCAATCTCTTCGTTATAAGTCAAAGATTGGCGATAACGGCAATGGGCTTCAACAATCGCCAGATGTAATTTCTGGGCCACCAGCCGCGGGTAGGGAAAGCCGATCTCGCGCAAACAGGCTTCCCGGGCCAGTTCAAAAAAATGGAAATAGTTGCCATGGTAAACGGCCTGTCCCATGTCGGTCTCATACAGCGGAATTCGATAGGCAAACCGGTGCCCGGCCATGAGCATATCCAGCCAACTTTAAGAATAAACAAAAAAAAGAGGAGTGCCGGCGCACTCCTCACCCGTTTGCTAATTTGATCTTTATTCGCTCGCCGCGGTCTTGGATTTTTTGGACTTAGGCAAGGCCTCGGGGCGTCCGACCAACTCCACAATGGCGATGGGCGCGGCATCCCCCCGTCTGATACCCTTGGGGATAATCCGGGTGTACCCGCCCGGCCGTTCCAGGTAGCGTTCCCGCAGTTCTCCAAACAGCTTGGCAACCACCTGTTTCGAACGCACCACTGCCAAACTTTGCCGCCGGGCATGGAGATCGCCCCGTTTGGCCAGGCTAATCATCTTATCCGACAATTGCCGCAATAACTTGGCCTTGGCCCGCGTGGTTTCCAGACGTTCATGTTCCAGTAAGGAGGTGACCAGATTGCGCATCATGGCCTGACGGTGTTCGGTGGTTCGAGATAAGTGGCACCCGGCTTTGCGATGCCTCATGACAATCCTTCCTTTCCTAACGACAAGGCTTCTTGCGGCGGAAAGTTGTCCAGCTTCATGCCCAGACTAAGTCCCATATCCGCCAGAATTTCTTTGATTTCATTAAGAGATTTGCGGCCAAAATTCTTGGTTTTGAGCATTTCGGCTTCGGATTTCTGGACCAATTCCCCAATTAAACGAATATTGGCATTCTTCAAACAATTGGCGGAGCGCACGGATAGTTCCAATTCATTAACAGTGCGGAAGAGATTTTCATTCAGGCTATCGCTTTCCTCGCTCGGTCTCTCTTCGGTCGGTTCCAGAGTCTCTTCAAAATTAATAAAAATGGTTAATTGGTCTTTTAGGATCTTGGCCGCATAGGCGACCGCGTCCTCTGGCGATACACTGCCATCAGTCCACACTTCGAGGGTTAATTTGTCGTAATCGGTCTGTTGTCCGACCCGGGCCTGGGTGACGACGTGATTTACCTTGCGGATCGGGGAAAAGACCGCATCAATCGGGATGTTCCCAATCGCTTGACCTTCCTCTTTATTACCTTCGGCCGGGACATAACCTTTGCCAGTCTTGACAACTAGTTCCATGCTCAACTCGCCATCCCGGGATAGAGTGGCGATATGTAAGTCAGGATTGAGAATTTCCACTGTCCCATCGGTCTGGAAATCACCAGCCTTGATCTCTCCCTCACCCCGAGCCTCTAAACTGAGGGTTTTAACGCCGTCAGCATGCATTCTGAGACGAACATTTTTGAGGTTGAGAATAATTTCTGAGATGTCCTCGCGCACCCCGGGCAGCGTAGAGAATTCATGGTGGACATCTTTGATCTTGACCGCGGTGATAGCCGCTCCCCGCAGAGAGGACAGTAAAACTCTACGCAGTGAATTTCCCAGGGTGGTCCCAAATCCTCGCTCCAGAGGTTCACAAATAAATTTCCCATAAAACCTGGTATGGGTCTCGGGATCGATTTCCAATTTCTTGGGCCTGATCAACTCACTCCAGTTCTTGTGCATCAGCTCTCCTTGGCACAAAAACCAATCTGTTATTTAGAGTACAATTCAACAATCAGATGCTCCTGGATAGGCATGGTTAAATCTTCCCGCGTGGGTAACATCCGGACGGAGCCTTGGAATTTTTCCTGATCAACTTCCAGCCATTCCGGAATGCCCCGACGGGCGACGGCCTCCATAGCCTCCTGGATATGCCGGTTCTGACGGCTTTTTTCCTTGAGCTGCACGGTTTCCCCGATCTTCACCAGATAAGAGGGAATATTCACCTTCTGCCCATTAACGAGGAAATGGTTATGCCGCACCAACTGCCGCTCCTGGGTTCGGGAGTTAGCAAAACCCATCCGATAGACAATATTATCCAACCGCCTTTCCAACAGCATCAACAGGTTGGTGCCGGTGATGCCTTTTTGCCGCTCCGCGGCTTCAAAGTAATTACGGAACTGTTTTTCCAGCAGTCCATACATGCGTTTAACTTTTTGTTTTTCACGCAACTGGATGCCATAATCGGAAAACTTGGCCCGTGCCCGGCCATGTTGTCCGGGCGGGTAACCACGCCGTTCAAACGCGCATTTGTCCGTATAACAGCGATCACCCTTAAGAAACAGCTTCATTCTTTCCCGCCGGCAGAGCCGACAGCTTGATTCAAGATACCTGGCCAAAATCACCTCCTCAACAAGGTTAAACCCGGCGGCGTTTGGGTGGCCGACAGCCATTATGGGGGATGGGGGTGACATCCCGGATTAGGTTAATGGTAAACCCAGCCACCTGCAGAGCCCGCAGCGCGGCCTCCCGACCCGAACCCGGGCCTTTAACATAGACATCAATGGTGCGCATGCCATTTTCCATGGCCTTCTTGGCGGCGTCGGCCGCGGCTAATTGGGCCGCAAACGGCGTGCCTTTGCGGGAGCCTTTAAAACCTTGCACCCCTGAAGAAGACCAGGACACCACGTTACCCGCCGGGTCCGTAATGGTGACAATCGTATTATTAAAGGAAGATTGGATATGGGCAATGCCCACCGGAATATTTTTCTTTTCCTTCTTCCGTTTTGCTCCCCCGCGTCCTGCTTTGGCCATCCTTCCTCCTTAAGACTTCTTGCGTTTGCCCACGACCGAGCGTCGGGGGCCTTTTCGAGTGCGAGCATTGGTATGGGTCCGTTGCCCTCGCACTGGCAAGGACTTACGATGTCGCAAGCCGCGGTAGCACCCGATATCCATCAGCCGCTTGATATTGGTGGAAATCTCCCGTCGGAGATCCCCTTCTACTTTACAGGTATTATCAATGACAGCCCGGATGCGGGTCAGGTCAGCGTCAGTTAGATCATCTGATTTAATACTGCCCGCTACCCCCGACTCCTGCAGAATCCGCTGCGCCATGGTACGACCGATACCGTAGATACTGGTCAGCGCAATTTCCATCCGCTTATTTCGGGGCAAATCAACTCCTGCTATTCTGGCCAAACTCTTGTCCCCTTCCTATCCCTGGCGCTGTTTATGTTTGGGGTTGGTACAGATTACCCGTACCACGCCTTTGCGTTTGATGATTTTGCATTTTTTACAGATCCGCTTTACCGATGCCCTGACTTTCATCCTCTATTCCTATCCGCCTCAGAGTGGTTGTGATTAACGATTATTTGGCCCGGTAGGTAATGCGCCCCCGGCTTAAATCATAGGGGGACAGTTGCACGGTTACTTTGTCGCCCGGCAAAATCTTAATGTAATGCATCCGCATCTTGCCGGAAATATGGGCTAGGACCCGATGACCGTTACTCAATTCTACCCGAAACATGGCGTTGGGTAAGGGCTCAACTACGGTGCCTTCCACCTCAATGGCTTCTTCTTTGGCCATGTAATTTTACTCTCCGATTTAATTCCGGCCTACTGAGGGAAAACACCGCATTTTGCTTAAGCCATCCTCTCCAACCTCAGGGTCAGGCCTAGTATTGCTAATCTAAGGGATATTTAAATCCGATATTATTAATATCTCTCAAATCCGACTTAAAATCAAGGCACCCTTGTCGGTGACCGCAATGGTGTGTTCAAAATGGGCTGACAAGCTGCCATCTTTGGTTACGGCGGTCCAGCCGTCGTCTAAGAGCTTTACCTCCCAACCCCCGGCACTGACCATGGGCTCGATAGCGATAGTCATGCCCGCTTGCAGCTTGGGTCCTTGTCCGGGAGGCCCGTAATTTGGAATTTGCGGATCTTCATGCAGATTGCGACCGATACCATGGCCCACAAAATCCCGGATTACCGAGAAGCCGTTGTCTTCAGCCACGGTCTGCACCGCGTGGGAAATGTCCGTTAAGCGATTCCCGACCCTGGCCTGGGCAATCCCGGCATATAACGATTCTTCGGTGACCTTAAGTAACTTCTCAGCTTCGGGGCTTATAGTTCCCACCGGCACCGTGATGGCCGAGTCACCATAATAGCCATCATAGCACACCCCGAAATCCATGCTCACCAGGTCCCCGTTTTGCAAACGGCGATGTGAAGGGATGCCGTGGACAATCTCGTCATTGATCGACACACAGAGGGACTTGGGGTAACCCCGGTAACCCTTAAATGCTGGTTTCACTTTATGTTTACGGCAGATCTCCTCTGCCAGATTATCTAGTTCTAGGGTCTCGATTCCCGCCTGGATATGTTTTTTAACCTCTTGCAGGACCTCGGCGACAATGCGGTTGGCGACCTCCATCTTGGCGATTTCTTGCTGCGACTTCAGATTAATCATGATTCCTAACCCCGGCGAGGGCTAGCCCTGATCCTCGCCAGTGGTCCTTTTTATGGTAAGTTTTCAAATGTCAGTGGCCAGTTGTCAGTTAAAATAATTAGTTATTGAAGAAATAGCTATAATTGCCAGATCACGGTCTTTTGGATAACCTGTAATCTTTGCGCAGTTTACTGATCACCGATAACTGACCACTGAACCCTGGCGGTTTATTTTAAGGTGTCAACAATCTTCTGGAAGATATCAGAAATACTTCCGACACCCTTAATTTGACGTACTAGACCCTGTTTGCTGTAATAATCGATCAGGGGTTTGGTCTGCTGGTTATAAGTGGCCAAGCGGGAACGCACCGTAGCTTCGTTGTCATCATCCCGCTGGTAGAGTTCGCCGCCACATTTATCACAGACGCCCTCTTTTTTCGGGGGATTAAACATGACGTGATACATCTGGCCACATTGCTTACAGGTACGCCGGCCGGTAAGCCGTTTCACCAGCTCTTCTTCATCGACATCGATGCTCAGAACATGGTCAATTTTGGAACCCATCTTTTGGAGGGTCTTATCCAACGCCTCGGCCTGGGGTACCGTACGCGGAAAACCATCCAGGATAAATCCTTTCTGGCAGTCCGCTTGTTTGAGACGATCCTCAATAATGCCGATCACCACCTCATCGGGCACCAATTTACCGGCATCCATACAGGCCTTGGCCTGTTTGCCCAATTCCGTTCCCTCTTTGACCGCGGCTCGCAGAATATCGCCCGTCGAGATCTGGGGAATCTGGTACTTCTCGATCATCATTTTGGCCTGGGTCCCCTTGCCTGCTCCTGGACCCCCTAACAGAATCAGATTCATAACTGCCTCCTTTTGCGCGCTACCAGCTCTAATTTAACCATAACATAACAAGATGAAATTATCGCCGTATCCGGCCCATGCGTTTTTTACCAATAATACCTTCAAAGCCCTCATAATGACGCATAACAATATGAGACTCAATCTGAGCCACGGTATCCATAGCCACCCCGACGACAATCAACAACGCCGTGCCGCCAAAGTAGAAGGGGACGTTAAACTTCTGCACCAGAATGGTCGGCAGCACACAGACCGCCGACACATATAGTGCTCCCCACAGGGTAATGCGGGTCAACACTCGGTCGATAAATTCCGCGGTGCGCTTGCCCGGCCGCAAACCCGGGATATAGCCGCCGTACTTTTTCATATTGTCGGCGACGTCCACCGGATTATAGGTCACTGCAGTATAAAAATAACAGAAAAAGATAATTAATGCCACATAGACCAGCTCATGCGCGATATGGCCGGGGGTCATGGCCGCGGTCACCCACATTACCCAAGACCACAGGTAATTCAGCCAGCCGGACCCGGATTGGCCCTCGGTGCCGATGAAACTGGTAATGGTCGCCGGAAACATTAAGATCGACGACGCGAAGATCGGCGGGATAACCCCAGCCGTGTTGACCTTCAAAGGCAGATGGGTGCTCTGCCCACCGTAAACCCGGCGTCCTACCACGCGCCGGGCGTATTGCACCTGAATGCGCCGTTGCCCTCGTTCCATAAAGACGATGACGCCGACCACGACGATCATCACACCTAATAATATTATCATGATGATCGGGGCGATTTCGCCGGTTTTCATCAGGCTAAAGGTCCCGATAATCGCCGAGGGCAGCCGGGCCACAATGCCCGCAAAGATAATTAAGGAAATGCCGTTGCCGATTCCCCGTTCGGTGATCTGTTCCCCCAGCCACATGATAAAGGTGGTGCCTGCGGTCAGGGTCAACACGGTCATCAGCCGGAAGCTCCAGCCCGGATCGAGGACTACCGGTCGGCCACCACTTTCCATGCCCATGCCTTCCAGGCCGATGCTAATGCCCAGGCCCTGGATAATACATAATAATACCGTGCCGTAGCGGGTATATTGTTTGATCTTTTTGTGGCCGGCCTCGCCCTCTTTATATAATTTTTCAATGGCCGGGAATACTACTTTAAGCAATTCAATGATGATCGCGGCGCTGATGTAAGGCATGATCCCCAGGGCAAAGACGCTTAATCGTTCCAGCGCCCCGCCGGAGAACATGTCAAATAAGCCAAAGATGGTGCCCCGATGGCGAGCAAAAAAGGCCATCAAGGCGTCGGCATCAATCCCTGGCGTGGGAATATGACACCCCACCCGGTAAACCGCCAGCATCATCAGGGTGAACAGAATGCGCCGTTTGAGCTCGGGAATTTTGGCAATATTTTGAAACCCGGTCAGCACTTAAACTACCTCAACCCGACCACCCTGAGCCTCGATCTGGGCCCGGGCTGGCGCACTGACCGCATTGACCCGAACGGTCAGGGGAACCTTCACCTCACCTTGGGCCAGCAGTTTGATACCTTGATGGCGTTTTTTGATCAGGCCGGCCGCGGTCAGACTCTCCGCATCGACCACGGCGTTAGCCTCAAAGCGCTCCAAATCCCTAAGGTTAATAATGGTCCAGGACTTTTTAAAGATATTAGTGAAACCCCGTTTGGGAAGCCGCCGCACCAGCGGCATCTGGCCTCCTTCAAATCCCGGTTTGGGTTTCTGACCGGAGCGGGATCTTTGCCCTTTGGACCCCCGACCCGCGGTTTTACCCGCGCCCGAACCTGGCCCGCGGCCCACCCGCTTGGGCTTATGTTTGGCTCCCGGACAGGGTTTAAGTTCATCCAACCGCATAATTGTGTACCCTTTCTCCGCTGACCTTAAACGACATCTCTGGCTGATTTCAGTTCCTGAACCTCTACCAGATGACAGACCTGGCGAATCATGCCGCGTATCGCCGGGTTATCTTTGTGTCGCACAGTCTGCTGTAATCGGTTCAGACCCAAGGTCTTTAAGGTCTGACGATGCCTTTGGGGTCTGCCGATCGGGCTCCGTTTCAAAGTTATGGCTAAGACTGGTTCCGTCACTTTCTTCTCTTTCTAAAAACCTCAAGCCCGGATTTCGCTTAAAGCACGATTCCGGCGCGCCGCGATATCTTCCGGACTGGCCAATTGCTTCAAGGCCTCCATGGTGGCCTTGACCGCATTATGGGGATTGTGCGACCCCAGACACTTGGTCAACACATTCTGGATGCCCGCTACTTCGACCACGGCGCGGACTGCCCCTCCAGCAATCACCCCGGTCCCCTGGGATGCAGGTTTGAGCAAAACCCTACCGGAACCAAAACGTCCCAACACCGTATAGGGGATGGTGTTGTTAAGAATGGGTATCTTAATCAGGCTTTTCTTAGCCCGCTCCAAGGCTTTACGAATCGCCTCCGGGACCTCGTTGGCCTTGCCTAATCCAGCCCCCACCTGACCCTGGCCATCACCTACGACTACCAGGGCATTGAAGCTGAATCGCCGACCACCCTTCACCACCTTGGCCACCCGACTGATATGGACTACCTTATCAGTAAATTGTGGTTCCGTTGCTTCGCTCTCGAACAATGCTACCTCCGTACTGGCACACATCCCAGGTTAATTCCCATTTGGCAATCCTCCGCTTAAAATTCCAGTCCTTGTTCCCGACAACTATCGGCTAGGCCTTTAATCCGGCCATGATAAAGAAAGCCGTTGCGATCAAAGGCCACCTGTTGGATGCCGGCCTGTTGGGCCTTTTGGGCCACCAGCACCCCGACCTGCCGCGCCTTGTCGATGCCTTTCAGATTGGCCGTCTTGTCCCGCAGTTCCGGGCTTAAGGTCGACGCCGCAACCAGGGTCTTACCGTGCAGATCATCGATGATCTGGGCATATATATGCCTGGCGCTCTTAAAAACGGTGAGCCGGGGGCGGTTCTCGGAACCGAAGATCTTCTTTCGAACCCGTTTTTTACGTTTCAAGCGCGCTGCTTGTTTCCGATCTAGCTTTGCCATGTTTTTAACCTAAATCTAGAATTACCGGCTCCCGGCCTTACCCACTTTGCGGTGCAGGACTTCTCCGGCATATTTGATGCCTTTCCCCTTATAGGGTTCGGCGGGCCGTAAGCGACGAATATTAGCCGCGACCTGCCCCAGGGTTTCTTTATCCGCGCCATGCAGGGTCAAGCGATTGGCCTTTTCCACCTCGGCCTTGATTCCCGCCGGCAGTGAATATTCCACCGGGTGGGAAAAGCCCAGACTGAACACCAATCGACCCTCCTTGGCCTCGACTTTATAACCCTTGCCTTCAATCTCCAACTTCCGGGTAAACCCCTCGCTCACGCCGGTGACCATGTTGGCCACCAAGGCGCCGGTTAAGCCCCAGAAAGGTCGATTCGCCCGGCTATCATCTCGAGGGTAAACCCGAATCTCTTGGGGGTTCAGTTCCAACCGGACCCGCGGGTGAATAGCCCGTTTCAGGGTCCCGCCACTGCCGGTAACGGTCAGAATCCCATCCTCGAAACTTGCCTTGACCCCCTTCGGCAGGGGGATCGGCTGCTTTCCTATGCGTGACATTGTTAGCCTCTTTTATTTCGCCACCCGGTTTACCACACCGAGCACAGGATTTCGCCGCCGATGCCTTGTTGGCGGGCCCGGCGATCGGTCATCACCCCTTTAGAAGTGGAGATGATCGCCACTCCCAGCCCTCCCAGAATATAGGGAATCTCGTCTTTGGGAGTGTAAATGCGGCGACTTAGTTTACTGACCCGCTTCAGGCCCTGGATCAAGGGTTTGCCGTGTTCATCGTAACGCAGATAAATCCGCAGAATACCCTGCCGCTTGTCCTTGATCAGCTTACATCTTTTAATATAGCCTTCTTCCTCTAAAATCCGGGCGACACTGGTCTTGAGCTGCGAGGCCGGGATATCCACTTTATCAAATCTGGCCCCCCCCGCATTCCGGATGCGAGTTAGCATATCCGCCAGGGGATCGGTGAGACTCATCTATACTTGCTCCTGTTTACTTATTACTGGCTTCGGCCGGGGCGGTTATTCCTGATACGGTACCCAATCTCCGGGTCTGGGTTTACCAGCTCGATTTAACCACTCCAGGAATCTCGCCTTGTAACGCCATC
>JAQVHY010000112.1 GCA_028695935.1 Desulfobacca sp. | reverse complement strand
GATGGAGCGAGAATAACAGGGTAGCCTCGACATGTTTGCGCAGCTCGTTGCCGACCGCAATCGTTTGTCGCATATTTTGCAGATCGTTTAAGGAATCATAGATCCGGAAGATGTCAATTCCCAGGGCCGCGGCTTTGCTCATGAATTTGCGCACCACCTCTTTGTGGTACGGTTTGAAGCCCACCAACATCTGCCCGCGGACGATCATCTGCAACGGGGTATGGTGCACCGCCCGCCGCAACTTCTTCAGGCGCTCCCAGGGGTCTTCTTGGAGAGCCGTAATCGCGGCATAAAAAGTGGTGCCGCCCCAGCAATCGATGGAATAGAACCCGGCCCGATCCAGCAATTCGCCCAACCGGATCAGCTCTTCCAGATGGATATATTTGAGGACAAAATCCTCGATGCCGTCACGCAGAGTGACGTCCGAGACCTTGATCGGCAAAAACATCGGCTTTAACTCTGCTCCGCATAGAAAGAATTCAATTCAAAAAACAAGGCCGCGGCGGCAATATAAAAAATGTCCCAAGGTTCTTTGACATCCTCGTAGCTCAATTCCTGGATCTTGTTCTCCATGTATTCGGTGGTAAACTTGCCGCTCTGGAATTCCTCATCTTGCAGTAACTTTTTATAAAGCGGGATGGTGGTCTTGATGCCCCGGATGAGATATTCATCGAGGGCCCGTTGCATCCGCTGCACCGCCTCCTCCCAGGTATTGCCCCAGGCACAGAGCTTGGAAATCATCGCATCAAAGTAGGGCGGCACCTCGTAACCGCCAAAAATACAGCCATCGATACGGATGCCAAACCCTCCCGGTGACTGGTATTTGGTAATCTTGCCCGGTGAGGGGAAAAAATTGTTGCGCGGGTCCTCGGCATTAATCCGACACTCAATGGCATGACCGCGCAGGTTCACCTCTTCCTGGGTCAGTCGCAAGGGCTCCCCGGCCGCCAGCCGGAGCTGTTCTTTAACAATATCGATACCGGTAATCAACTCGGTGATGGTGTGCTCCACCTGGATCCGGGTGTTGACCTCTAAAAAATAATAATTAAGCTGCCGATCGACCAAAAACTCTACCGTGCCCACCGAATGGTAGCCGATCTGGCGGGCCGCACGTTTGGCGACCTCCCCCATTTCCATGCGTTTTTCCGGAGTCAGCACCAGGGACGGGGCGATCTCGATCAACTTCTGGTGCCGGCGCTGGATGGAACAGTCCCGTTCCCCCAGATGGACGATCCGGCCATATTTATCGGCCATCAGTTGAATTTCGATGTGTTTCGGTTCCGAGACGAACTTTTCCAGATAGACCGTCTCATCGCCGAAGGTCTTCTGGGCTTCGCTGCGGGCCGAGCCTAGCCCCCGGAGCAACTCGTCGTCGTTGTGGACCAGGCGCATGCCACGGCCGCCACCGCCGGCCTTGGCCTTGATTAACAACGGATAGCCGATCCGGGCCGCCCAGTAGGTCGCCACGCCGTCGCGGTCGATAGCCGGAGAGCCGGGGATAATCGGCACTCCCGCCGTCTCCATAATCTCTCGGGCCTGAGTCTTGCTGCCCATGGCTCGAATGGCCGAGGCCGGGGGGCCGATAAAGGTAAGGCCGTTCTCTGCGCAGGCCTGGGCAAAGCGCCAGTTTTCGGCGATAAAACCATAGCCCGGATGGATGGCGTCGGCCCCGGCCCACTTGGCCACCTTAATGATCTGTTCATAATCCAGATAACCGGCAATCGGCCCCGGCGTTACCAGGATGGCCTGGTCGGCCTTTTGAATATGCAGGGCGCTGGCATCCTGCTCGGTAAAGATGGTCACCGTCGGGATCCCCAACTCTTTGCAGGCCCGGATGACCCGAATGGCAATCTCCCCGCGGTTGGCAATCAGAACTTTATTAAACATTTTTTGAACTTGCCCGCTAAGCCTAAAACTAGGCTAAACTATTCATTTTTCTTTGATCTTAATATATTTTCGGGGCGGCGTCAAGGCTTATGCCGGAGCGCTGGGGCCTTGCCGAGGGATAAGTAAGCGGATAGTTTTTGGGGGGTCCGATGAGGGCTTCAAAGGGGCCAGAAGTTCAAAAAATATAATTTTCTTAACCACCGAGACACAAAGGCACCGAGATCTGCGCCGACTAAATCAGGGCAACTGCTCTTTATCTATCTCTGTGCCTCTGTGCCTCTGTGGTTCCTAAAATCCTGCTTAGTTTTATACCTCGCTAAGCTAACCCAGACCTTCTACGCCTTTAGCTCTTGGGCCGATAATTGCCATGAAATCATAGTCCTTACACATGAAGGGATATTCCCCAGGGTGGACCTTAATTTTAAAACAGCGATAGGGCTTGCCCTCGACATAGGCTGTGAAGGCAAAGCTATCCGACCAGACGATAAATTCGGTCCAGCCCTGAGGGGGAATGATTAAAGTGGCTTGACTATTCTGTGAAGGGATATAGATTTCATGGGTGGTATAATTTTTAATGATGCCGACATAGGAACGCGGTATTTGCCGGCGCTTTTTCGGTTGCGGTAAGTCCTTTAATTCTGGCATGGCCCCGGAATCGGAGCGCCGGATGATATCGATGGCATCAAGGAAGACCGCGGAGTCTGATCCCGCTTTCCCATAGGTCTCATCGTAATAGGAGTACTTTTGCAATTTTCCACTTTCATAAACAATTTCCTCCTTATGACGATCAACCAGACCCACGCAACCAGAGATCGTTAAGCTCAACACAAACGTTAAGAAAATTAATCTCTGCTTAACCATGGATCTTCCCGGTCATTCCACCGGCTGATAGCCGAAAGCCGAAGGATACGGTGGTTGAGTTGAAGCCGGTTTTTTTGACGACGCGGTTACCGGATCTGCGAATTCATAAGAACTGACACCGGTAACTTCATCATATTTAACACTTCTCAGCTTTTTGCTGTAGTTGATCTTGGCGATCGCGTTAGCAAAGGCGGTGGGGTCACTCTGATCTTGGGTAGATTCTACTGCAAAGCCAAAGCCTCCCATACCCCAACCGGCGTGCCCAATTCGTCCTTCGCCTCCGATGCCACCGCCCCCCGCTGCGAAGGCAAATCGGTGTAGATATCCCGAGCGCTGATCTTGATAGCTCCCCGTGGCCCCGAGATGGTCAACATCAATTGCTTCGGTGTGGTGGTAATGCGTACAACCTCCTCCTATGATAAACGCCAGGACCAACAATAAACTGAGTTTAGGCATAATAGCTACTCCTTGAAACTTTTTACGCCCAAATCAAACTTAACTCTAGAGCTATGTTCCGTTGATTTAAATAGTAGGATATAACAGTTGCTTAGCACCGTAAGAGATAACCGCCAAATTGTCAAGCAATCTTTTAAAACCCAGGTTACTTGCTCAAATAATCTTGCCGGTGAACAATAACTGGTGTGAAGTCAGACCAGATCTAGCTGCTCCCCGGTCAGGGCTGCAACTTCCTCCAGCAGGGCCTGAAGCAGATCGGCCTCCGGGACCTGGCGGATCAGTTCACCGTGTTTGAACAGGGCCCCCACCCCTTTGCCGCCGGCAATGCCGACATCGGCCTCCCGGGCCTCCCCCGGACCGTTGACCACACAGCCCATGATCGCCACCTTGAGGGGCTGTTTTAAGGTCATCAGTCGCTGTTCCGCGGCTTCGGCCAGACCGAACAGATCGATCTGACAGCGGCCGCAGGTGGGGCAGGAAATCAACTCTACGCCGCGATACCGGAGATGCAGGGCCCGTAAGATTTCGTAAGCCACCCGCACCTCTTCCACCGGGTCGCGGGTCAGGGACACCCGGATGGTGTCGCCAATCCCCTGGGCCAGGAGCATGCCGATCCCCAGGGCCGATTTGACCGTGCCGGCAATCAAGCCCCCGGCCTCGGTAACCCCTAAATGGAGAGGATAGTCCACCAGCCGGGCCAGGTCTTGATAGGCGGCCAAATTAATTAGTACATCGGATGATTTGAGGGAAATCTTGAAGTTATCAAACCCCCAATCTTCAAACTGGTGGATCCATCTCAGGGCGCTCTCCACCAGGGCGGCGGGCGTGGGGCCGCCATGTTGGGCTAAGAGGTCGGCCTCCAGGGAACCAGAATTTACCCCCAAACGTAGTGGCCGCCCCAATTCTTGGCAAGCCTCGACCACCGGCCGGGTTTTGTCGATCCCCCCCAAATTGCCGGGATTGATCCGCACCGCGTCAGCGCCGTTTTCCAGGGCGGCCAGGGCCAGGCGATGATTGAAATGAATATCGGCAATCAGGGGCACGGAGCTGGCCGCCCGGATCTCCTTAAAGGCCAGAACCGCGTCGTGGTTGGGAATCGCCAGGCGCACCAGTTCGCAGCCCACCGCCACCAGGCGCTCAATCTGGGCCAAGGTGGCCTCCACCTGGCAGGTATCGGTATTGGTCATGGACTGCACTACCACCGGGGCGCGGCCGCCGATCTGGACGTCGCCCACGGTAATGGCTTTGGTCAGCTTGCGAGGTCGGGTTATAGTGAATTTATCGATCATCCGTCATGCCATCCTCTCGGGCTAGAGCCGTTTATTTAATCATTAAAAAATCTAGTGCTCGTTTAACTTATTCCAAAACTTTATAGATTTTTCCATTCCACTGCAACCGTGAGTTTGGCTTTGAGGTTTTGCTCTAATTCTCGCCACACGCCCCCAAGCGGTATTTTTTGCCGAGCCGATCTATCTTAACTAAGAGCTTTTTTCCACTTTTTTAAAGCTGAATTTAGTTTTGATTCTATGATGCTTGAAAAATATTGGACTTCGATACCCATGGAAACGATGGCATGCCCCTTGCTTTTAAGGTTAGCAGCATAGCAAATTTAAATGGAGAACAGGTCATTGCCCACCGCTGGTCTGTCATTGTTCGGCCTAGAAGCTTCCCGAAACTCTCAAGATTGGGAACAACGCAGCTCAACCTCGGGAGAGATAGTTAACCTCTTTCAGATGGCCCTAAACAGTATGTTGGTGCGTCAGGACCAGCCCCGTTCTACTACCTTTCTTAGCGCCGGGGACGAACAACCCTTAACCCAGGTACCCACCGCCGAGTTTGACCCGCTGCCGGATTGTCGGTCCACCTCACCGGAAATAAGCTCCTGGACTCAAAAGGTCAAGAAGACCGACGGCGACCAGACTAAAGAGATCTATTTGGAGAGCGCCGAGCTTCCCCTGGTATTTAACCTGTTGCTGCAGGCCGGAATCGAACCGGCGCAACTCCAAGCTTTAGCCGCTGACCTGCCTCAGACCACGGGGGGAATTAATATAAAGGAATTACTGGCGCGAGTTGCGACCGCCAGGCTGGGGACTCAGTCACTCTCGGGTCCGACAGATAATTTAAGCACCGGAACCAACGCCACCAGCACTAATCAGCATCTGGCCCATAACCTCCCAGGGGAAGGTTTAACCTCGCGGCGCATCTCACCGGAGCAACTGCCCCAGTGGCAAGCCCTACTCCAGCGGGCGGGATTGAGCCCCCAGTCCATTCAGGCATTTTTTTCCGCTCCCCAGGTTCAACAGGCCGGAATAAGTATAGAGCAACTTAATAACTGGTTGCAAAGCGCCACCGGAAAGGTTAATGCGCCTGCCAATGGTGAAACTACCCTGAGTGCCTCGACCTCTAGCCCGACCTACCGCCGGATTTGGGAGGGTCTGGCCCTTTCTGCGGTTGACCTGCCCCGCTTGCAGGTGCTTTTACAACAGGCCGGGGCCCCCACGGCGGCCTTAACCGCCCTGGATAACCAGGCCGTATCGCCTCAAGCCCCCCTGCAGCTGGCGGAAATTTGGTCAACCCTCAAGGATCATCAGATTAAAGATTTTGGGGACGCGGCGGCTTCGAGACCGACCCTGGCCTTGACGAAGGTCTCTAACCCAACGTCGACCCAAGAATACCAGACGGCTTTAGGCGAATTGCTGGTCAAGGCGGGCATGGAACCGGCAACGGTCGAAAAGCTGATGGCGCAGATCGACTCTAACGCGGCGGCAAATAAGTTCGAGGCCCTACTCAATCTGGCCCCGCCCGAGCTCGCCCCTGCTAAAGAGGTCAGGGAGCCACAGCCGCTCTATTTCATGACCCAATATCTGAACCAGGATCGATCAACGGTGACCGCCGCCACCCGTTCTGGCCAACCCTCTCTAAACCCGGAAGCCCCCCTCAACAGAGATAATATTAATTCTATCGATAAATTGCGGAAAGCCGATTTGTCGGACGGGCAGGAAAAGCCAGACCGCGTGGCTGCCGGTCAGAACTCCACCCGGACAGATCGGTCCTCGGGGCCGGGCTACGCTGATTCGAGAACCGATCATTTAACCGGTCAAGCTAATCATCCTGGCGGCCTCCCGGAACCATCGTCGAGCGCGGCAGACCACACGGCTTTACGTCAATTATTAACCGAGATGGGCGTGGAACCCGCCACGGTCGAAAAGCTGATGGCGAAAATCAACTCTAACGCAACGCCCAACCAGTCCCAGGGTCAGGTCAATTCAGCCCCGACCGAGCTCGCTACCGCTAACCAGGTTAGGGATGCGCAGCCGCTCCATTTCTTGACCCAATATCTGAACCAGGATCGGTCAATGGCCGCCACCCAGTCCGGCCAGCTCTCCCTCAACCAGGAAGCCCCCTTCAACAGGGATAATATTCATTCCAGCAACAAATTATGGAAAGCCGATCTGTCGGGCGGGCAGGGAAACCCAGACCGGGCGGTTGAAAGTCAGAACTCCACTCAAACCGATCTGCCCTCGGGGCAAGGCCACGCTGATTCAAGAAACGGTCATTTAACCGGTCAAGCTAATCATCCTGGCGGCCTCCCGGAACCATCGTCGAGCGCGGCAGACCACACGGCTTTACGTCAATTATTAACCGAGATGGGCGTGGAACCCGCCACGGTCGAAAAGCTTGTCTCGCAAATCAACTCTAACGCGGCGGCAAATAAGTTCGAGGCCCTACGCCATCTGGCCCCGCCTGAGCTCACCAGCGCTAACCAGGTTAGGGATGCGCAGCCGCTCCATTTCTTGACTAAAGATCTTAAACAGGATTTATCCACGGCGGCCGCGTCCCCCCAATCGGCCCAGCTCTCCCTCAACCAGGAAGCCCCCTTCAACAGGGATAATATTCATTCCAGCAACAAATTATGGAAAGCCGATCTGTCGGACGGGCAGGGAAACCCAGACCGGGCGGTTGAAAGTCAGAACTCCACTCAAACCGATCTGCCCTCGGGGCAAGGGAATGTTGATTTAGGAAACGGTTCCCCCAGCGACCAATCAAGCCAGGCAAATGGCTTTACGGCCGGGATGGCCTCAGCTCCGGCCGGGGCAAGCACCACATTGGCCTCGGGCTCGTTCCACAGCACGGCTCCGGGCTCGGGACTTACAACCTGGGAGCAGCTCCACCAACAGCTAAGGGAAGGAATTTTCAGAAATCTACAGGCGGGGCAGAGCCAGGTGCGCTTAGCCCTTAATCCTCCTAACTTAGGGGAGCTAAATCTCAACCTATCACTGAAGGGCAACCTGTTGCGGGTCGTAGCCGAAACCACTAATCCGGCCGTAGTTCAGGCCATGGAAGGACGCCTGGCCGAATTGCAACAGAGCTTAGCCCTTCAAGGTCTGGCCCTGGAAGAATTTTCGGTCTGCCTGACCGCGAATCACCTTCCGGAAACTATGTTAAGTTTTAACGGTTTCCCCGGTGACCAGAAGCCGGTATCCAAAACTGTCAAGGGCGAGACGGCGGCTGGAGGGCCGGCCGGGAAACCCAAGGGAAAAGATAAATCCTCCCCACGCATCAGCCATTATGCTTAGCACCAGGGGCTGGGCTAAACTGAGTAGATCAAGACCAGGAGAATAATTATGTCAACCGACGCCATCTCCAGCGCTTTAGCTACCACGACCTCGACTGGAACCAGCAGTCAGTCCGAGAAGTCCTCGCTAACCGCGATTACGGACAAAGAGACTTTTTTAACACTGTTGATCACCCAATTACAATATCAGGATCCCATGAGCCCCCAGGACCCCGAGGAATTTGTGGCGCAACTGGCCCAGTTCAGCTCCCTGGAACAACTTACCAATTTGAATGATAGCATTACCTCACTAAATAAACTCCAGACCTCAGCCAACAGCAATCTGGAAAATGTGCAAGCCCTGTCATTGTTAGGGAAAACCGTCCAGGTGGAGGGGGACAGCCTCACCGTCCAGGATGGCCAGAGCCGCGCCGGCTCTTTTAACCTGGCCGCAGATGCCCAGAAGGTGCAAGTAACTATTTATGATGCCAGCGGTAATGTGGTGCGCAACCTGAGCTTAGAGTCCTTAACCAGTGGCAACCACTCCCTGGATTGGGACGGCAAGAATAACAACGGCGAAACGGTCAGCGATGGCACTTATACCTTTGCCATTGCCGCCCAGGATGCCGAGGGACAAAACGTCCAGGCCTCCTGCTATTACACCGGAAAAGTCGAGGGTATCGCATGGGAGAATAATACCGCTAAGTTGCGGATTGGCGAGCGCTTATTTTCCTTAACCGATATTGTTTCAGCTACTGACGCCAGTTGACCAGGCGGCCTGACTTGGGCGGCTAAATTTTTTGCAAAGCAAACCATTGATAATAATAATTAAATCAACCTGACTACGGACGGTCAACAGCATTTAGGAACGGGAGGAAATTCAGTATGTCAATTGCTAGCGCCATGTTTTCGGGAGTGAGTGGCCTGACCAGCCACGGCTTGGCCATGGGAGTAATCGGGGATAATGTTGCCAACATCAATACCACCGGCTTCAAATACAGCCGGGCCAATTTTCAGGACCTGTTGTCTCAGACTCTTACTCTTAGTTCAGGAATTAATCAGATGGGCAAAGGCACCCAGATCTCGCAGATCGATACCATTTTTTCCCAGGGGTCGTTGCAATCTAGCGGCGATGCCACCGACGTCGGCATCAACGGCAACGGCTTTTTTATCTTAAAAAACCCCGACTCTGGAGGGTTGTTTTATAGCCGAGACGGAAATTTCTATGTGGACAAAGATGGCTACATGGTGAATTCCACCGGTTATCGGGTCCAGGGGAAGGCTATCGATCCCAACACCGGAGCGGCGAGTGGGACTGACACCAATATTATTATTAATCAGAACTATTCGGCCCCGATGCCCACCAGTGAGGTTGATTTGCTGGTAAACCTGAATTCCCAATCATCAATAGATGATACTTATTCGACCTCCATCGCCGCTTATGATAGCACCGGCAACAGTCACAACCTGACCTTAACTTTTACCAAGACTGCCGATCTGACTTGGGAAGTAAATATAACCGTAGATGGAGCAGACCCCGGGGTAACCGCCAATGAAATAACTTTTGATTCCTCTGGTAATTTGACCGGCGGTGGCAGTTGGGACTGGGACTTGAGCGCTTATAACATCGGGGCTAGCGGGGGGACCGGAGATACGGCTTTTTCTTTGGGTTCCAGCACCCAATATGCTGCGGCCTCGGTAACCAATTCGGCTTCCCAAGATGGCTATGGTCCTGGTTATTTTGAGAGATTAACTGTCAATCAAGACGGCATTATCACCGCCAGCTATTCCAACGGCAAAAACAAATCACTGTATCAATTGGACCTGGCCCGGTTTAACGCCCCGCAAAAATTGATCAGAGAAGGTAACAATCTATTAATTGAAACCACTGAGTCCGGGACCCCAATCACCGGGGTTCCCAATAGCAATGGCATGGGGAGCGTGCAGGGCAATGCCCTGGAACAGTCCAATGTCGACCTGGCCGATGAATTTGTCAAAATGATCCTTTATCAACGCGGCTATCAGGCCAATTCCCGCATCATCACCACCAGTGATACCTTGCTGGAGGAAACCCTGGCCCTGAAACGTTAAGCCGTTATCTTCTAAGCACACACCTCCATCTCTTCCATATTATATAATCTGCGTAGGGGCGACCCGTCAGGTCGCCCCTACCTAAAATTATCTGGGGATCAGTCCACCACATCAATTGTCCCGCCAGCGCGGCGGCTAGCCTGAAAATCGTTTTGCTCCTTTTTGGCTTTTCTGATAAGTTTCTTTAACTTCCCCTGATTCTATTAACCCCGCTGACCAGAGGTATAAAATGATTTCAAGGTATAGTCGAGAACCGATGGCCCGGATCTGGACCGATGACTATAAATATCACACCTGGCTCCAGGTGGAATTGGCGGCCCTGGAGGCCATGGCCGAACTGGGTCTGATCCCGCTAACCGCGGTAAAGAATATCAAGGACAAAGCGCGTTTTGACGCGGCGCGCATCGAGGCCATCGAAGCCCAGACCAGACATGACGTTATTGCCTTTCTGACCAATGTCGCCGAATACGTCGGCGCCGATAGCCGCTATCTGCATTATGGCTTGACTTCTTCCGATATTCTGGACACCGCCAATGCGCTCCGCTTACGGGAGGCCGCGGATCTGTTGCTGGCCGACCTGGATGAGTTGCTGGCGGTCTTGCAGAACCGGGCTTGGGAATTCAAGGATACGGTGATGATCGGCCGTTCGCATGGCGTGCATGCCGAACCGATCACCCTGGGCTTCAAACTGGCCCTGTACTACGCGGAAATGCAGCGTCAGCGGCAACGCCTGGTCCAGGCCCGAGCCGCGATTAACGTCGGTAAACTGTCGGGGGTGGTCGGCACCTTTGCCCATCTACCGCCGCAAGTCGAAGAACTGGTCTGCGCCCGTCTGGGGCTAGAGCCGGCGCCGATCTCCACCCAGGTGATTCAGCGGGATCGGTACGCGGAATATTTTACCACCTTGGCCCTGATCGGCAGCAGCGTGGAAAAATTTGCCGTGGAAATCCGACACTTGCAGCGCACTGAAGTGCGCGAGGCGGAAGAATTTTTTGCCCAGGGGCAGAAAGGCTCCTCAGCCATGCCCCACAAACGCAACCCGATTCTCTCCGAGAACCTCGCGGGGCTGGCCCGAGTGCTGCGGGGCAATGCCCTGGCGGCTATGGAAAACATCGCCCTCTGGCATGAACGGGACATCAGCCACTCTTCGGTGGAA
>JAQVHY010000201.1 GCA_028695935.1 Desulfobacca sp. | reverse complement strand
TTGACTTTCCCCCAGGCAGAGTTAAGAATAGCTTTGTTAAGCCCAGCCTTGGCCGCGGCCCCGTTTTTAATATACTTCCCGTTCTCGGCCTGCCTGGGGGCCGGGGCCTTGGTCAGGTTTTTTATCGGCAGGTCATCAAAGACAAAAACCTGCTTGTCCGAATTAACCAGCTCGCGGCTGGTCTTATGGGCAAAATCCTGCCGCACGTTACCTACGTAGGCATGATAAGCCGCGATCTTTTGCGCGGCGCGCTGCCGCCGATGGGAATCCTTTTGCCGCCGAGCCATGCGACGCTCGTAACGCTTGCGGTTGATTTCTTTCTGGCGCAGCCGCTGTTTTTGAATTTCCGAAAAATCGTAACGGACTTCATCGCTGGTCATGAGCGGAATTACCGTGCCGCGGTCCGCGCCCAGGGTTATTGGTTCGAGTTCTGACGCGGACATGGAACTGAAATGGGCCACCAGGTCGGCTTGCGTGATCTCCGTCTCGGCTACAGTATAGCTGAATGATACGAACCATTTTCCCCCCTGACGGGAAATGGTCAGCGAGGCCGGCAGGTCATAATCGGTATGAGCCTTGAATTTAAGCTCCCCTACCGGATGAGACTTTTTGCCCAAAAACAGCTTGTGGCCCGAACCATGCGGCTCGAACCGGAACAGTTCGTTAGTGACCCATACTGTCTGCCTTCCGTTTTTCTTCTTGAAATTGGGGCGATTAGCCAGGTTCTTATAGTATCGTTGGTATCCCTGCATGAACCGGGTAGCGCCGTTGCGCAGAATCTCCGAGGGCACCTCATAAAGAAAGGGGGTAAGCTCCCGGTCTTTAAATCGGGCATATTTCTGATCGACCGGAATCTGATAGCCAGTCAAGCTCAAGGAATGATTGCGGAACGTCCGAAAATACCGATCTTCGGCTACCTTGGCGTTGTAGATCACCCGCTGGCAGCCAATCCACTCAGAGAGAATCTTCTCCTGTTCCGGGCTAGGATAACACCGGAATTTAACACCGCTTGACAGACTCATGAGGTTAGTATAAATTAAGTCGCATGGAAAATCAAGCAATAAAATCATTATCTCATGCCGTTTATTTGCTTCGCCTGCATATAGTTCTGGTGACCAAGTACCGCCGCCCCGTCCTTACCCCGGAAATTCGGGATTACCTGAAAACCACCCTCGCCGATAACCTGGCAAACTGGCGGTGCCGGCTCATCGAATTTGGCGGTGAAACAGATCATGTCCATCTTTTGGTCGAAATCCATCCGGCCCTGAATATTTCGGTGTTGATCAACAATCTGAAAGCGGCCAGCTCCCGGCGAATAAGGAACCGCTTTGCCCAATACCTCAAAAATTTCTATTGGAAGCCGGTTTTCTGGCATCGGGCCTATTTTGTCGGCAGCGTCGGCAATGTCACTCTGGAAACCGTCAGACGTTATGTCGAACAGCAGGGCACCAAAGAAAAACCGCGCAAAAAACCAAAGCAACACCCGCCCGCTTGACCCCCTCCTGGCCTAAATGCCTAGGAGGGGGAATGCGCGGGCATCAGTTCAAATGGGGGCAGGAGACTCGCTTCCAGAAGTTCCGGATGCCCGTTGGTCTTGCCGTCCAGAGCCATCTTGGCGGACATGGGGAAAATTTTTATCTGTTCGGCCGCCAACTCGCCCTGCAACACCTGAGCGGTGAATTCCAAGGCTTCTCGCCGTTCGGTCTCCGCCACGTAATCAATTTTGTTGAGGACAAAAAAGAGCTTGTGGACATAATCTCGGATGTCCCGCAGAAACTCATGTTCTGCCGCTGACAGGGGTGGGTCCACCGTGACCACGAATACCGCGGCGTCCACCTGGGGCAGATAGTTATAAGCCACCTCAGTATTATGGCTATAAACTGAGCCTACGCCGGGGGTATCGATGATGCGCACTCCGTCTTTTAGATATTCTGAAGGGTAGGTGATCTCTACTTCCTGGACCCCTTTGCGATTGCCGGGGTTGCCTTTCTCAGTAATGTAGTCCACCAGTTCGGCCTGGGAGATCTGTCGCCGCGGGCCGTTATGGAAGCGCACTTCGATGGCCAAATCTTCCCCGTAAGTGAGGATGGTGACCACCGAGGTGAGGGGGATGATGGCGGTGGGTAGAATCTGGTCTCCCAGCAGGGCGTTGATCAGGGTGCTCTTACCCCGCTTAAAGGCCCCCAGGACTACTAGGTGGAAACGGTTCTGGCGCAGTTTGTCCAGCAACTGTTCCAGGCCGGGGCCCTGGAATTCCGGAAGGCTTGCCAACTGGGTGAGCTGCTGAACCAGAACCCCCTGGAGTTGTTGGTAAGTATTCATTAGAAGGTCCTCCTGCTACCGGGTCAAAAAAAAACTTCTGCCCAGTTATTGGCAGAAGTCATTATCCCCGGCAGGGGAGTCGGGGCGGTTGCGGCGGACTTCATCGCCTTTTTTTAAAATTAACCTATGTTTCATATAATGTCAATATCAAGATATAATGTTTGATTCATCATGCTTGACAATTTAGTTCTTTGGGTTAAAAATTAATTAAAGGGCGATGGAGTCCGCCCAGGTGGAAAGAAACTCCACTAAACCGCAGGTATTGCTGATGGCTCCTGATC